>SLHP01000106.1 GCA_007136095.1 Nitriliruptoraceae bacterium | reverse complement strand
TCGTGCTCATCGACGATCTCGCCCACGATCTCCTCGAGGATGTCCTCGATCGTGACCAGGCCGACGATCTCGCCGTACTCGTCCACCACGATCGCGAGGTGGACGGCGGCGGCCTGCAGGTCGCGCAGCAGTTCGTCGACGCGCTTGGTCTCGGGGACGTAGGTCGGCGGGCGGACCAGGTCCCCCCAGTGACCGCTGCGCCGACCGATGGCGATACGACGCAGCAGATCCTTGGCGTAGACGACGCCGACCACGACGTCGGGATCCTGCTCGTCATGGACCGGCACGCGCGAGAAACCCCGGTCGAGGACGAGCCGGATCACGTCGTCGAGCGAAGCCTGCTCGGACACGGTGACCATGTCGGGCCGCGGGACCATGATCTCCCGCACGATCGTGTCGGCCAGTTCGAAGATGGACCGGATCATCGCCCGCTCCTCGGGCTCGATCTCGTCGTCGTGGTCCTGTTCGTCCGCATCGAGTTGGCGCAGTTCATCGTCGGAGGCATGGGGGCCGGACACCTCGTGGCGCCGTGGGACCAGCACCCGACCGAGGGCGACCACGATCCGTGACAGGGGGTCGAGGATCCGCACCAACACCCGGGCGGGTCGGCCGAACATCTGCCCCGTGGTCTCCAGGTGCCGGAGAGCGACGGTGCGCGGCAGGACCTCGCCGAGGACCAGGCTGAACAACGCAGCTGCCGCGACGGCGAGCACGATCCCGCCCAGCCCCGCATCGAGCCGCAGGCCGAGTCCCACCGCGATCGCGGCGAAGGCGATCCGCCCGACCACGGTGGCCAGCATCAACGCGTCCAGGACCGTGGCGCGGTGCTCCAACAGCCACAACAGCGATGCTGCGCCGCGCTCCTCCTCCTCGTCCAGGCGCAGCGCCCGCACGAGGTTCATCCGCGTGACGACGGTCTCGATCGCGGCCGCGAACGCCGCCAGCAACAGCAGCACGACGCCGGATGTGACGAGCCCGATCTCGATGCCGGTCACCTGGTCGCCTCACCTCTCACGTGTGTCGCTCCGGACCCGTCGCGGCACCGTCACGAGTGATGGGACGACGCGAACGAGGCGAGCAGCCGATCGGTCAGGCCGAACATCTCGCGCTCATCCGTCTCGTCCGCATGATCCATGCCCAGCAGGTGCAGGATCCCGTGGACCGTCAACATCCGCAGTTCATCCTGTGGACTGCGACCGAACGACGCCGCCTGATCGTAGGCGACCTGCGGGCACAGCACGACGTCGCCCAGGATCGCCGGGCCGACCGGCTCCGATTCCCCGGGCTCGTCGATCGGGAAGGCCAGCACATCGGTCGGGCCGACCTTGTGCAGGTGCTGCTCGTTGAGTTCCGCGATCGTCGCCGGAGCGACGAGCAGCAGGGACAGTTCCATGTCCTCGGGCACACGCTGTTCGGTCAGGACGTGGCGGGCCAGGTCGATGAGGGTGTCGGTGTCCACCGACGCGTCCTGCTCGTCCGCGAGGAAGATGGCCACGTCAGGTCGCGCGATCGGGCGGGCGGTCCACATCCGACCGTGGGGCAGCGTCCGTGCGGTCGTCGTAGCGCTCGTAGGCTTCGACGATCCGCTGCACGATCTGGTGGCGCACGACGTCATCGGCCGCGAGGTAGGAGAAACCGACCCCGTCGATCCCCTCGAGGATGTCACGTACGACCCGCAGGCCCGACCGTCGGTCCGATGGCAGGTCGACCTGGCTGATGTCGCCGGTCACGATCGCCTTGGAGTTGAAGCCGATCCGCGTCAGGAACATCTTCATCTGTTCCGCGGTGGTGTTCTGTGCCTCGTCGAGGACGATGAACGCGTCGTTGAGCGTCCGGCCCCGCATGTAGGCCAGCGGTGCGACCTCGATGGTGCCCCGCTCCAGGTGCGCCACCAACTCATCCGCATCCAACATGTCGTGCAGCGCATCCCACAGCGGCTTCAGGTACGGGTCGATCTTCTCGTGCAGGGTCCCTGGCAGGAACCCCAGGCGTTCCCCGGCCTCCACCGCCGGACGTGTCAGGATGAGGCGGTTGACCTGCTTGGCCCGCAGTGCCTGGACGGCGGCGCCCATCGCCAGGTAGGTCTTGCCGGTTCCCGCGGGTCCGATCCCGAAGACCACGGTGTTGGTCTTGATGGCGTCGAGGTAGCGCTTCTGTCCCAGCGTCTTCGGCCGGATCGTGCGACCGCGGTGGGTGATGACCGACTCGGACAGCACATCGGACGGACGCTCATCGGCGTCCGCCCGCACCATGCGGATCGTCTGCTTGACCAGCGCCTTGTCGAGATGCTGTCCACGTTCGACCAGACGCAGCAGTTCACCGAACAGCCGGACGACGCGTTCGGTCTCGGCCGGATCGGCGGCGGCGACGGCGATCTCGTTGCCACGGACGTGGATGGTCGCCTCGAAGGCCGCGTCGACGAGCTTGAGCAGTTCATCACGGGTACCGAGCAGCGAGACCATCGCCTGGGGGCCGGGCACCATGATGCGCACGGGTCCGGGTGGAGTGGTCTCCGGGTCCGACGGATCACCGTCGTGGTCGGCAGGGCCGGAGATGGCGAGGTCGGATGGGAACGGCGATGCGCTGGTGACCAGGGGGAACGACTCCATGAAGGCTGTGGACACGGTCCTTCCAGCGTACCTGCCACGGTCGGGCGGCGTCAGCCCGGACTGCGGACGAGCCCCTCCGCCAGCAGCCGCGCCCGCAACTCGTGCGGTCGCGAGTCCATCACCGCAGCGAGCGTGTCCAGATCCGCGGCCCGAACGGTCAGGACCCGGCCGTTGAAATCGCCGCGGCGTGCCGTGATCGCATCGACGTACCGTGCGAGCACCGGCTCGTCAGGGCTCCGCTCCTCCAGTGCCACCAGATCGATGACGATCCGGTCCGAGGTGGCGTCCCGCGCGGGCTCAGGTGGCGCATCCGCGTGGACGACCTCCGGCAGCAGTTCGGCGACCGGGATACGGAAGAACGCCGCCATGCGGTGGAGTCGGACGATGGAGATCACGCGCTCACCGCGTTCGTAGGCCCCGACGACGCTGGCCTTCAACTCGCCGTCGCTACGCGCCTCGACGTCCTGCAGGGAGAGGTTCTGCTGTTGTCGGACATGCCGGAGCCGCGCACCGAGTACCTCGGCGTGCCTCAGGTCGCCCGACGGCCCTTCCACAACGTTCCCTCCAAGATGCAGCGTCCCGAAGCCGATCGGGCCGCGCGTCACTCTAGGGCGCACCGGCAGCCGGTTGCGAGCAGGCTCGACGCTGAGTGATCGAGAACTACAGAGTGTCAGGTGGAGACCGCCCTCCGTAACATCTGGTCATGTGGCCAACAGCGGATGACCCGCCCACCGACCCAGCATCGCGCCGAGCACGGCCAGGCCGGCGGCGGCGGCATGCTCGGTCCGCAGGATCGTCGGGCCGAGCCCGACCAGACACCCACCTGCCGCTACCAGGCGGGCGATCTCTTCATCGCTCCATCCACCCTCCGGGCCGACCGCCAGCGTCAGGCGATCGACGGCGCCGAGCTCATCGAGTGCCGTGGGCAGGGGCATACCGCCCGGATGGGCGACGAGCAGCGATCCAGCGTCATCCGCGGCTCCTGCGGTCGACACCGGACCACGGACGTCCGGGCGGATCACCCGTCGCGACTGCTCGCTGGCGGCACGGGCGATGGCCTGCCACCGGTCGAGCGCCCGATCAGCCTTGGCACCATCGAGTCTGCTGATGCTCCGTGCCGCCGCGACGACCGTGATCTCGTCGACCCCGAGCTCGGTCACCACACGTACGACGTCATCGACCTTCCGGCCCTTGCCGAGCGCCTGCGCCACCGCCAGCAGGGGTCGGGGACGAACCGTTTCCACGGCGTCAGCGGTCAACTGCAACGCGGTATCGACGAGCACCGCGGGCGCCGAGGCCGCGACGCCGTCCGCCACCGTGACCTCGGCCCCGTCCTTCAGGCGCAGCACGGTGCGCAGGTGGTGCACCTCGTCGCTCGACAGGTCCAGTCGATCGCCACGCCGGCGCCCGCCCAACGACGCTCCGAGGTGGACGAACGGCTGCAGGCTCACGCGCTGTTCATCGCTGGAAGGCACCACGCAGACGGGTGAACAACCCCCGGCCGGAGGACTGCAGTTCCTCACCCCGGAGGTCGGCCAGGGACCGCAGCAGTTCCCGCTGCTCGGCGTCCAGGGAGGTCGGCACCTCGATACGCACGACCAGGTGCAGCTCCCCGCGGCGACCGCCACCGGTCGCGGGCACGCCGGCGCGCTTCACGGTCAGCACATCGCCGGGCTGGGTGCCCGCCGGCACCGGCACGACCGCGTCCTCACCGTCGATCGTCGGAACGGTCAGCGTGCCTCCGAGGGCCGCCTGGGTGACCGGGACCGCCACCTCGGCGTACAGCTCCCGACCGTCACGCTCGAAGATGTTGTGTTCCTCGACCCGGATCTCGACGAAGAGGTCGCCGGCCGGAGCACCGTGTCGACCGGCCTCCCCCGCACCCGAGATCCGCAGGCGGTTGCCGTCGGCGACACCCGCGGGCACATCGATGGTCACCGTCCGTTGTTCGGCGCGGCGACCCTCACCGGCACACCCGGTGCACGGGTCCTCGATCCGCCGACCGGTCCCCGAGCAGGCTTCGCAGGGGGCAGCGGACGCCAGTTGGCCGAACGCCGTCCGCACGACGCGCTGGACCTGCCCCGCTCCCCCACACTCATGGCACCTCGAAGCGCCGCCCGACGACGCCGAGCCGGACCCGCCGCACGTCTCACACGCCGCCGCCACGTCGACCTCGACATCACGGCGCGTTCCGGTGACGACCTCCTCGAGCGTGAGTTGGACGCCGACCAGCACATCACGTCCCGGGGCGTTGCGACGACCGGCACCGCCGCCACGGGCCTGGCCACCGAACGCGGAGCCGAAGAACGCGTCGATGACGTCGTTGACGTTGCCGAACCCTGCGCCGCCGAAACCGAAGGGGTCACCGTTGCCGCGGGTGCTCGGCGTGCCGTCGTCCCCGAACCGGTCGTAGCGCTGTCGCGCGTCCGGATCGGACAGGACGCGGTAGGCGTGCGTGATCCGCTTGAACGTCTCCTCGTCACCACCCGCGTCCGGGTGGTGTTGGCGCGCCTGCCGTCGGTAGGCGCGCTTGATGTCGTCCGCGGACGCATCCTGCGACAGGTCGAGCAGTTCGTAGAGATCGGGCACGGTGGGATCCAGGTCGAGAGGACAGGTGATGGCGGGGGCCGGATGGAGCGGGTCCGGGCGGGGTCGCCGGACGGCCCGTCAGACGGAGAGGTCCGTGAGGGTCTCCTGGAGCTGGTCGGCCACGGCCCGAACGGTAGCGAGCACGCTCGCGTAGTCCATCCGGGTCGGGCCGAGCACGCCCAGGGAACCGGCGGTGATCAGCTCGTAGCGCTGCGCCACGAGGGATGCCGAACGCAGATCCTCCACCTGGTTCTCCTCCCCGATCCGCACCGTCGTGGACTCGTCGGCGGTCGCGTCGGACAGGAGCTTGGCCAGGGTGTCGCGTTCCTCCAGGACCTGCAGGACCCGCGAGAGGTGTTCGCGCTCGAAGGTGTCATCGCCGGCCAGGGATGCCTGACCGCCGACGAAGACGTGGTGGACCGTGTCCTCGGCCAGGCGGGTCGAGGTGGCGTCGGCAACCGCGGTCAACGCGTCGCGCAGGTCAGCCGGCGCGTCGTCCGCGATTCGCTGCAGGGCATCATGGACGTCGCCCAGCTTGCGGCCCCGGACATGCTCAGCCAGCACGGTGCGGACCCGGTCGAGGTCGCTCTCCGAGATGGCTGCGGGCAGATCGACACTGCGCTTCTCGACACGGCCGGTGTCAGCGACCAGCAGCAGGAGTCCGGAACCCGGCGACAGCGACACCAACTCGACCAGCCGCAGCCGCGAGGCCTCAGCGGCCGGCGCGATGACCAGGGAGACCAACCGGGTCAGCTGGCTGAGGACCGTCGACGCGCGGGCCACCAGATCCTCGACGTCACGGGAGGAGCCCAACAGCTCCTCGACGAGCTGCCGTCGAGGGTCGTCAACGGTCGGGTTGGCCCGCAGTTCATCGACGAACCGGCGGTAGCCCCGATCGGTTGGCACGCGCCCCGCTGAGGTGTGCGGCTGCGCGATGTACCCGAGCTCCTCCAGGGCGGCCATCTCGTTGCGCACCGTTGCCGCGGACACGTCGAGTCCCGCCACATCGACCACCCGCTTGGAGCCGACCGGCTCACCGTTGGCGACGTACTCGGTGACGATCGCCCGCAGGATGGTGGATTTCCGGGCATCCAGATCGTCGGCGACGTCCTCGGGCACGGGTGCGTCGGCGGGTCGCTCCGACGCCGCGGGCAGCGTGACCTTCAGGTGGACGGCATCACCGGGATCACCGGACAGGTCGCTCATGGCACCTCCCTGGTTGTGACGGTCCTGGTGGAGACGGTCCTGGTTGGGACGGTTCTGGTCCAGACCCCGCAGGGTACCGGTCGCGTCCACCCGGCCGGGTGTGGACCCGCGAACCCTCCGTGCCTCTAGAGTTGCGGTCTCCGGTTCTCTCACCGAACATCAGCGAGCCTGATGAGGAGTCGACGTGTCCACCGCCCCGTCCCAACCAACCGGTCAACAGCCCGGCGATGAGCGGTCCACCTCCGAGGTCCTGACCTCGTTGGTGGCCAACGGCCAGGCGCTCGCCAAGAAGGAGATCGAGCTCGCCAAGCTCGAGCTCCAGGAAGTGGTGCGCGACAAGGCGATCGCCCTGGGTCTGGCCGTCGTCGGCGCGATCTTCGGCCTGTTCGTGCTCGCGTTCATCGGCGTCACGGCGGCCGCGGCGCTGACCCTGGTCGTTGCGGCGTGGCTCGCCTGGCTGATCGTGACCGTGATCTACACGCTGGTGGTCGCGATCGCGCTGCTCGTCGCCGTCAAGCTGTTGAAGCGGCCACCGTTCCCTCAGACCAGGACCGCTGTCGAAGAGACCCGTGACTGGGCGAAGGGCCAGGTGCAGCGATGAACGATCCCGTCGATGACGTCAAAGCCGAACTCAGCGCCGCGCTGCAGGAACGCGCCGGCGAACCCGCGAGCTCACCCGACGAGGCGGCGACCCAGATCACCGAGATCCGCGCTGCGCTCACACGTGACCTCGACGCGCTCCGCGGGCGCATCCCGGAGCCCTCGGAGCTGTCCGGACAGACCAAGCAGGTGGGCGCCGCTGCCGGGATCGCCACCGTGATCCTGGGTGCGGGTGGACTCGTGCTCCGCAGCAAGGGCAAGCGCAAGGCGGAGGAGGAAGCCGTGCGTGCCCAGGCCGTCGCGCTCGCACGCGAGATCGCACGGTTGGACCTCGAACCCGATGACGTCGTGGAAGAGGGGTCCGGCGGTTGGATCGGCAAGATGACGGCGGTGGTCGCCATCGTCGCCGCGATCGGTGGCGCGGTCGTCGCGATCCGGCAGCGCATGGCCGGCGATGAGGACGTCTGGGACGCGCCGGCGTGACCGATCGACCGAGCGATGCGACACCGTCGCTCCCCATCGTGCTCAGCGACGAACACCGGGCGCACGATCCGGCGTTCGAGCTCAACGCCGGCCAGGCGATCTCCCCGGTCTACGAGCGCCCGGAGCGGCTGGACGCGATCGCTGCGGCCGTGCGGGACGCCCGCTGGCCGACGCTGCCGCCACTCCCCCACGATGTGTCCCACCTGCGTGCCGTACACGACCCGGCCATGATCAGCTTCCTGCAGGACGGCTACGACGCGTGGCGGCGTGACGGCGGCCCCGAGGTGATGATCCCCGACACGTTCCGCTCACCGCGCTGGGCCGGTGGCGGGCGCCCGTCCGCATCGCCGCAGGCACAGGCCGGCTGGTGGTGCTTCGACACCGCCACCCCCATCGTCGCGGGGTCCTACCGCGCCGCCCGCGCCGCGGTCGACGTGGCGCTGACGGCCGCCGACATCGTGGCCGATGGCGCTCCGGTCGCCTACGGGCTGACACGACCACCGGGGCACCATGCCGGCTACGACTACTTCGGCGGCTTCTGCTTCTTCAACCACGCCGCCACGGCCGCACGCCGACTGACCGACGGTGGCAGGGTCGCCGTGCTGGACATCGACGTGCACCACGGCAACGGGACCCAGGACCTGTTCTGGCGCGATCCCGACGTGCTCTATGTCTCCCTGCACGGCGATCCGGACCATGAGTACCCCTACTTCTCGGGCTTCGCCGACGAGGTCGGCGAAGGCCCGGGGCGCGGGCGGACGCGCAACCTGCCCCTCGGCCGAGGCACCTCCGACGTCGACTACCTGCACGCGCTGACCATCGCGCTCGAGGTCGTCGACGACTTCGACCCCGCCACGGTGGTCGTCTCCCTGGGTCTCGACACGTCCGAACATGACCCGATCGGCTCGCTCGCCGTCACCCTCGACGGTCTCTCGTCGATCGGCCGTCGGATCGGGCAGCTCCAGCGCCCGACCCTGCTGCTCCAGGAGGGCGGGTACGCCGTCGAACACCTGGGTGCCATGGCGACCACGCTGCTGGGTGGGGTGCTCACACCGGGCGGCTGATGCTCCTGGTCAGGTCCGCTCGGGGTGCGCATCGCCGAGGACCCGACGGGTCAACAGACGCGGCACGATCTGGGCGGCGGCCACACGTTCGACGAGCGGCCGTAACGAGTCCTCGAGATGCCCGGCCGCGGCAACGCCCAGGATCTGCCAGGGCTCGGCGGCCAGATCATCGGTGGCCTGTTCGATGTGCTCCCGCAACGCCAGCCCGGCGTCCGTGAGCGCCCCGTCGCCGTCCAGGATCCCGCGGTCACGCAACCTCCCGGCCCCGGCCTCCCACTCTGGCTCGCTCCATCCGCGCAGCCCCGAGTACCGCTCGCGGAGCTTCTGGCTGTCTCCCGCCAACGTCAGGTGCGACCCAACACCGTCGAGGTCGGCAGCGACCAGTTGCGCCAGATGTCCGTCACCGCGTGACTCACGGATACGCGTCGCCGCCTGCCACAACACCAGGCACGGGTCATCGGCCCAATCGACGCTCGCCCAGGCCGCGCCGAGCGGGCGACCGAGGATGGGGTGCAACAGGGCGGCCTCCCGCGCGAGTTCGGCGGCGCGTGCCACCTCGGCATCCAGACCGTCGAACAGGTTCGTGAGCAGGCTGGTGGCTGCCGTCTGCGTCATCTCCAGCGCGACCTCCGGCGTCGTCGCCTCCCAGGCCGCCTTCACGCCGTAGGCGACGAGTTGTGGTGAGAACCCGTAGAGCACAGCGGTCACCACCTCCGGCGGGAGGACACCGAGGGGGGCGGTCCGCATCGCGGTGTAGCTCATCATGCGGTCGCTCAGGCCGATGGCACGGCCGGCATCGGCGACCGCGCTCGAGAAGTAGACCGGGGTGTGGACGACCTCGAGGGACTCCCAGAGGCTGCGCGCCAGGGCTCGGGCCTCGGGGCTGTGCTGGTACGACGGGTCGGCGGTGGTCACGATCACTCCTGCGGGTCTCCGGCGCGACCGGCCATCCCGATCGCGTGGCTGCACCGGACCGTAGGCGACTGACACGTCCTACCCTCACCGACCATCGTCCCGTCCGACCACAGTTCCGAGGTTCCTGCGGTGCCCGACCGTCTCCGTCGCGAACAGGCCCTGCGCGTGCTCGCCCTCGCATCGACCGCGGACGCCACCGATGTGAAGCGCGCGTACCGGCGGCTGGCGCGGGAACACCATCCCGACCACGGTGGCGACCCGGAACTGTTCCATGAACTGCAACAGGCCTTCGAGTGCCTGCTCGACACCGACGGCGAGACACGCGCACCGTCGGTTGCCCGAGGTCGACCGTCGCGACCACCGACCCCGACGACCGACGCCGCGGATGCCGCGGACCACGCCAGCATCGATTGGACGGTGCCGACACCGACGCACGGGACACGCCTGTCACGCGATCTGCTGGCGGCGGCGTTACTCACACCGGACGGCGCGGCCATCCAGGAGGTCACCGCGACCAGCCACTCGCCCGGATCACGCCTGAACGCCGTGGCACCGCACCTCGCCGGGAACCTGACCTGCACGTTGCGCCTGTTCCCGGACCGGGACGACCGGGGCCGGCCGATGCTGACCATCGAGCTCCGGGCGTGGAACCGACGGAGCCGCCGGGCGCTCCAGCAGGCCTCGACCGGCAGCCACTGGGCGCGGATCCGCGGATCGTCGAGCATCCTGTTGCGATCGACCCTGACACCCGGCACCGACCCCTGCTCGACGGTCGTCCGGGCCGTCGACCGCACCGCCGCATTGCTCGACGGACTCGACTGGGACCTCGCCGGTTGGACGCTCACCGCCGGGACCGCCTGACCGGGACCGCCGGATCGGGGCGTCTGTCGAGGGTGCTCGGACTTCGCGTCTGTTTCAGGCAGGCTGCGGACACCACGGCCCCAGGAGCACCCCGTGCCCGACAGCCCGCTGGACAACGACCCGCCCCTCTCGGCCGATCTGCTGCTACGACGCGCCGCACAGGGCGATGCCGCGCGTGCGATCGACCTGCTCGCGTACGTCAGCCCGACGAAGCTGCTGGACGCGGTGTTGACGCAGGCGGAGTTGGCGGTCGACGAGGACCGTCACCGGCCCGCCGGTATCGACGCCATCGCGGAGCTCGATCGGGCGTCCATCGAGGTGATGGGGCTGCCGCAGGGCGCGGACCTCGACCTCGGTCTGGAGATCGACCTGGCCGCGGACCTCGATGCCGGAGAGGCCGAGTCCATCGACCTGGAGATCGACCTGCGACCGGCTGCGAGCCACGAGCCGGCGGACGACACCGATCTCACGGGGCCGGAGCACCCCTGGTTCTGGCAGGACGACGACCCCGGGATCCCGGACGCCGCCGACATCGTGTGGCACGCCGATGATGCCGACCTGTTCGATGCTCCCGTCCTGATCGGTTGGGAACTGATCACGGTCGACACGGCCGACCTCCCGGCCGCGGTCCTGACCCTGCCCATCCGACCCTGGCACCTCGCGCTGGTCGCGTTCGCCGATGGACGCGATGCGCGTGGCGTCGCGCACCGCCAGGTGGCTGCCGCGACCGCCGACGGTCGACTCATCGGTGCCCGCCTGCGTTTCACCTCGGCGGAGGCGGATCCTGACATCCTCGACGCGGTCGTCACCCGCGATCCGGCGGACCTCGGCGAGTGGTCCGCGCTGGCCGCTAGCCTGCGGGCCGCACTGCGATCCGCTGCACGCGGTGTCGGCTGACCCCGGTCCTGCGACCGCCGATCACCGACCCGCGCCCTGTGGCCACCTCCTCACCACACCGAGCTGCCCGTGTCCGTCCGCGCCCGTTTCCGTCCGAACCCTCGCGGCTTCGGCTTCCTCCACCTCGTCTCGACCGATGGTCTGACCCCGACCGAGGTCACCGTCGGGCGCACCGACGGCCCGGCGGTGACCGCCGATTCCGCGTTCGTGCCGCCACCGCTGGCCAAGGGCATCATCGCCGATGACCTGGTCGAGGCCGAGGTCACCGCCGACGACAAGGGCCTGACCGCGACCTCGATCACCATCGTCGAGCGGCCACGTCGCATGCTCGTCGGCACGGTGCAGCAGGGCCCGGGCCGACTGGTCCTCGATCCGGACGGCAGCATCGGGTCCGGGTGGATCCGGTTGGACCCATCGATGACCCGTCCGCTGACGGGAGCCGTCGGCCGTGTCATCGTGGTCCTGCGTGCCGAGGACGACGAAGGCGCCCCGCTCGGACGTGCGCTCGTCGCCGGCCCCTACATCGCGGGATCACCGCAGGCGGTCCGGGCCATCTCGGCCGTGGTGGCGCTCGGACGTGCCGCACCGGAACTCATCCCGGGAGGTGCCGCGGCAGCCGGACTGGACCCGTCGGCCGCCGCCATGACCCACACCCGCGTCGTCGGCCTCCTGGCCGGAGGTGGCCGTGGTGCAGCGACCGGACTGGACGTCGACGGCAGGATCCCCGGCGCCGAACTCGGACCCCTCGACCGTCGCGAGGAGCCCTGCCTGACCATCGACTCCGCCGACGCACGGGACCTCGATGATGCGGTCGCCGCGACCTGGGACGGCGCTGGGGACGCTCCCGTCCACGTCGCCATCCACATCGCCGACGTGGCCGGGGTCGTCGGCATCGACTCCGACGCCGACCTGTACGCGCGCACCGTGGCCTCGACCGCCTACCTCGCCGTGGGCGCCAACGCACCGATGCTGGACCCGGCACTGTCCGAGGGATCGCTGTCGTTGCTGCCGAACGAGTACCGCCACGTCATCAGCGTGCGGTTCGACGTGTCGGCTGCTGGGAGCATCACCGACGTCGACGTCGAGACCGCGCTGATCGAATCCCGCGCCCGCCTGACCTACGGAGCCGTCGAGAGGTGGTTGGACGGCGATCACGCGCCGGTCACCGTCGAAGCCGGCGACCACGCCGAGGTGGCGAGCACCGTGCTCGACGCCGCCCTGGAGGCCTCCCGTCGACTGGGCGTCGAGCGTGACGCACGGGTGACCTTCGAGGAGCTGTTCGCGAGCGCCGAGGTGACCCCGGCCCTGGTCGACGGACGCCTGCAGGCCGTCGTCGCCGAACCGGATGCCCAGGGCTACCGCCTGATCGAGCGGCTGATGGTCGCAGCCAACGAGGCGGTGGCCAGCTACCTCGTCGCCAACGACGTGCCCGCCCTCTACCGCGCCCACAAGGGCCTCGATCCCGACCGCCTGGAGCGACTGCTCGCCGCCGTGGAACTGGCCGGGGCGACCGTGCCGGCGCTGGCCGACCCGGACAGCGAGGCCGACCTCGTCAGTGGGCAACTCCTCGCGGAGATCGATCGCCTGACCGCCGAGGGCCGCACCGCGGACCGCGACCTGCTGGTCGCCGTGGCGACGGGTTCCACCGCCCGCGCATCCTACGATCCCGACCCCAAGCACCATCGGGGACTCGCATCCGGTGCCTACACCCACTTCACCTCCCCGATCCGGCGCTACGCCGACCTCGTCGTGCACCGGCAGCTGCGCGCCGCCGTCGCCGGCGAATCCCTGCCCTACGCCGGCGACGACCTGGCCGCGTTGGCGGTCTGGCTCGATGCCCGTTCCGGTGCCATGAACTTCCTGCAGGCACGCGAGCGGGGCGACCTCTGGGCGATCCTGTTGGATCGCGGCTTCCTCGGCGATCCGGAACCCGCCACCGTGACCGGCGTGACCGTCAACGGGCTGAAGATCCGGTTGCCGCGGTTGGGGATCGGAGCGTTCGTGACCGCCGAACGGGCGCTCGGCCTGCCGGACCGGGAGCGCGGTTCGCTCCAGATCGACGATCACGGGCTCGACACCACCTCGGGACCATGGCGGGTCGGGTCGCAGATCACGGTGCGGTTCGTGGGTCTGGACAACACGGGCCGCACGACCTGGCGGCTGGGAACACCGGCCAACGGCCCGGCGTGAGCCGCACCCATGAACTGCTGGCCGACCTGGTCGGCATGGACACGACCAGTCTGACCTCGAACCTGACGATCGTGGCGTACATCGAGCGGCTGTTCGACGCCCACGACATCCCGCACAGCCGGGTGCTGAGTCCGGACGGGACCCAGGCGAACCTGTTGGCCCGGGTCGGTCCCGATGTGGCCGGCGGCGTCGTGCTGAGCGGCCACCTCGACTGTGTCCCGGTCACCGGCCAACCGTGGTCCCGTGATCCGTTCACCCTGACCGAGGACGACGGGCGCTTCTACGGCCGCGGCACCAGCGACATGAAGGGCTTCATCGCGTCCGCACTCGCCGCCCTGCCGCGGATGGCTGCCGCACCGCTGGACCGACCGGTCCTGTTCGTGCTGACCTACGACGAGGAGATCGGCACGGTCGGGGCGCCGTCAGCGGTCCAGGGTCTGCTGGCCGGGTATCCACGTCCGTCAGCCGTCATCATCGGCGAACCGAGCTCCATGGAGGTCGTCACCGCCCACAAGGGGGTCCGTGCCTTCCGGGTCGTGGTCGACGGGCTCGACGGGCACTCCAGCCAGCCCCAGCGCGCGGCCAACGCGATCGCGGCACTCACACGGCTCGCCACCTTCATCGACGACCTGGCCGACGAGCACCGCACGGCCGCGGCCGACCCCCGGTTCGACCCGCCCTACACGACGTTCAACCTCGCCACGATCGAGGGTGGCCAGGCGATCAACATCGTCCCCCGCCACGCCGAGTTGACCTTCGAGTACCGCGCGGTTCCCGCGGACGATTCCACCGCGATCCTCGATGCCGTCGGAGCCGTCGCACGGGAGCAGGTCCTGCCCCGGCTCCGCCGCGAGACGGGCGTCGGCGACCTGCGGATCGAGTCGCTCGCGACCGTGCGTGCCATGGCCGCGGAGACCGATGGCGCAGCCGAGGCGCTCGCGCGGAGCCTGACCGGCTACGACGGCCCCGGCAGGACCGTGCCGTTCGGGACCGACGGCGGGCACTTCCAGGCCGCCGGCCTGTCGACGGTCGTGACGGGACCGGGCAGCATCGAGCAGGCGCACACGCCGGATGAGTGGATCGAGATCGACCAGCTCGCCGCCTGCGACGTCTTCATCGGACGGGTGATCGACCACCTCTCCGCGACCACCGAGGACCCAGGCGGGGGCTGACGCCCCGGCGCGGGCGCCGTGGCCGTCAGGCCTGCTCGCGGAACCGCTGTTCGCGCCAGGGATCGCCGACGTCGTGGTAGCCGCGTTCCTCCCAGTAGCCGGGAACGTCCCGGTCCACCAGGCGGATCTCGAACACCCACTTCACGCTCTTCCAGCCGTACCGCGACGGCACGACCAGGCGCAGCGGTCCACCGTGTTCCCGGGGTAGGTCCCGACCGTCGTGGGCCCAGGTCAGCAGGCAGTCGTCCGCCCGGAGTTCCTCGACGTCGAGGTTGGTGCTGTAGGCCGGGTGCCCGCTGACGATCGCGTGGGTCGCGCTGTCACGGACGTCGGCCAGGTCCAGGACATCGCGGACGCGGACGCCGGTCCAGCTGTTGTCGAGCCGTGTCCAGCGGGTGACGCAGTGGAAGTCGCGCGTCACCGTCGTGGTCGGCAGGGCCCGCAGAGCCTCAAGATCGACCACCGTGCGCGACCGCACCCGGCCGGTCACGATCAGGCGGACATCCCCCGGATCGATCTCCGGGACCGTGCCAACGTGCAGCACGGGCCACCCGGCGGTCAGATGCTGGCCTGGCGGGATGCGTGACGGGTCCTCGACGGAGGTGGGCGCCCGGGCGACGTCCGCCGACGGTTCCAGCATGGGCGCGAGCGCGTCGAGATCCAGATCGGAGATCCGCTGGGCGATCACCGCGGCGTGCGACCGTCGGGTGTCCCCGTCGGTGATCCCAGCGAGCAGTCCACGGGCCTGGTCGAGCAGGCGCATCACGGGTTCACGGGCGGCTTCCGGATCCCGCCGTGCAGGGGCGGCCTTGCGCAGGTCGTCGGCGCGCGTGACGAGTGCACGGATCTCGCTGATGGCAGCATCGTCGTCGGGTTGTTGCGGCGCGGCCACGGGACCTCCTCAGGAGGCATCAGGGTGCCACAGACGCCGGGTCAGACCCGACGCCCGTTGGACCCGGCGGCCCAGCGCGTCGTGGAGGACCTGCGCGTCCGCGACGACGGTGACCTGCCTGGCCGCCCGCGTGACACCGGTGTAGATCAGTTCACGGGACAGCAGCGGCGAATCCCGACGGGGCAGGACCAGCACGACCTCGTCGAACTGCGATCCCTGGCTCTTGTGGACCGACATCGCGAAGACCGGCTCGGCCGCGGGGATCCTGGCGGGCGCGACCAGGCGCACTCCCCCCTCGGCCGTCGGGAACGCCACCCGTCGGCGGCCATCCCGTGGGTCACGCACGACGACGCCGACGTCACCGTTGAACAGCCCCAGCTGGTGGTCGTTGCGGGTCACCAGGACCGGCTGCCCGATGGGGAACGGACGGTCGTGCTCGTAGACGGGAACCGCGGCCGCGATCCTGGCCCCCAGCATCTCGGTCAACGCCTCGACCCCGTCGGGACCGCGCCGCAGGGCGGTGAGCACCCGCAGCCGGTCGAACGCGGCGAGGACCTCCAGGGGGTCGTGATCGGCGATCGCCGCCGAAACGGCGGCGGCGTACCCCTCGACGACGTGGTCCAGCACGGGCGCGGGCAGCGGCTGGGTGGCGTCGCGTGCCGGATCGATCAGGGCGATGTCCGTGTACCGATCGGGTCCCCCGGGCTCGGTCCGCTCCCCCCGGAACAGGGCCAGCACGTCATCCGGCCCGGTGCCCTCACGTTGCACCGCCCGCGCGACGGCCCCGATCCCGCTGGCCGGACCGAAGCGATGGAACCGGGTCAGCGTGACGATCGTCTCCGCGGCCCGGGAGCCCACCGAGGCGCCATCGTCACCGCGCGGCCCGCAGATGTCGCTGAGGACCGCGCCCGCATCGACCGATGCCAGCTGGTCGCGGTCTCCGACCAGCACCAACCGGCCGCCCGGACCGAGCGCGTCCACCAACTTGGTCATCAACGGCAGCGACGCCATGGATGCCTCGTCGACGACCACGATGTCGTTGGGCAGGGGGTTCTGCCGGTCATGCCGGAACCGGGTCGGTGCGTCCGGTCGCCATCCGAGGAGCCGGTGCAGGGTCGAGGTGGGCAGGGCCCGCAGTGCCGCGACCGCCGCGGGTGGGACCGGCAGCCCGTCGGCCTGCTGACGGACCGCCTCGGCAAGGCGCGCCGCCGCCTTGCCCGTCGGCGCCGCGACCACGATCGAGGGGGGCGCATCACCTGCGGAGAGCCACAGGGTGGCCAGGAGCTTCACGACGGTGGTGGTCTTGCCGGTCCCGGGCCCCCCGGTGAGCACCGTCAGCGCCTCACGTGTGGCGACCTCGGCCGCGGCACGCTGCTGGGCATCATCCGGTTTCGGGAAGAGCCGGTCGAGGAGTTCCTGGACCAGCGAGGGATCGCGGTCCCGCGGGGGGCGGTCGAGCAGCGCCCGGAGGCCGTCGACGAGCCGTTGTTCGTAGCGCCAGTAGCGATCGAGGTACAGCCGCCCGTCGTCCAGCACCAACGGCGAGACGCGATCCTCATCGCTGCGTCGCACCGAGGGCGCGGCCGCGATCGCCGTCAGCCACGGTTCGAGGTCCGGGAGCTCCACGTCGATCCGTTCGTGACCTTCGGCGGCCAGCCCGACCCGGACGATCCTGTCCAGGTCCAGGCACACGTGACCCAGACGCGGCGCGCGGACAGCCAGCGCGATCGCCAGCTGGGAAGCGGGGTCGTGCCCGCCCGTCAACCGGACCACCGTGTCGGTCACGTGCACGTCGGCCGGCAGGAGCACCTCGAGGTCACGCAGCTCGTCCAGATCGGTCGTCATGAGCCCGCCCCCCGCAGGAGGTCGTCCAGGTCCCCGATCAACCCGCGGGTCGGGCGGTCGGCGTACACGCCGTACGGCGTCCCGTCCTGGGCACGAGGCGTGTCCGGGCCGGTCATCCCCCGCAGGAACAGGTAGCAGGCACCGGCGATGTGGCGGTCATGGTCGTAGGCCGCCCCCAGACGCCACCGCAGCAACCGGTGCAGGGCGACGAGGTAGAGGTGGTACTGCAGGACGTAGTCGTGCGTGACCATCTCGTCCGCCAACCGTCGGGGGTGGTAGTCCCCGGCGACGGACCGCTGCGGATCGAGGGTGCCCCCGAGCCAGTTCGACTTGTAGTCGACGATGGCGTACCGCTGACCGACGTCGTGGTCCGGGACACGCAGGACGAGGTCGATGCTGCCGGTCAGGAACCCGCGTGCGGGGATCGCCGGGTAGGTCCGGAGGCGTTGCGCCACGGCGGCCAGGGGCGCGGTGCTGTCCGGCGCGTGTGCCGCGAACACGTCCGCCAACCGGTGCAGATCCAGTGCCTGCCCGTCCCCGTGGTAGCCACCGGCGAGCGGCAGATCGAACTCCAACTCGTCGAGCCGGTCCGCCCGGGGGATGTCAGTCAGTCGGACGTCGCCCAGCGCTGGACCGAGCGGCGTGGTCAGGACCTCACGGATGCCCCCGACCAGTGTCGCCCTGCCCGCATCGTCCAGCGGCGCCAGGTTGGCCAGGGGCGCACGCTCGGCCACCAGCGCACCGATCGCGTCAGCATCGTCGGCAACGCCGAAGTCGAGGTGTTCGAGCAACCCGTGGAGGAACGTTCCCGGTTCAGCTCCCCGTGGGAACCGTGCCAGGGTGACCTCCGACGACGCGTCGGGGTCCACGGCCTGGACGGCTGGGCGAGCAGCGGGCTGGTCACTGACGGACTCGACGTGGTGATCGTGATCGCGACCGTCGTCCGCAGGCGAGCCGTCGTCCCGGCCGCTGGCAGGAGCACCGACCGGGCCCACGTCGAGCTCACCACCATCCCCCGCGTGTCCGATCGACCCGGAGGTCAGCCGGCTGAAGGAGGTCCGCTGCCAGGACCGATCGATCGTCCGGTCGAACGTGCGGACGGTCAGCGCCACCGGCTCCCCTCCGGGTCGGTCCCATCGCACCTCGGCGGCCGGTGGTTCCACCTCGGTGACACCCACGTCATCGCTCTCCAGCGCCCGCAACGTGGCGAAGAGATCCTCATCGCAGACCCCGACCGGGTCGGAGGGCTTGCCCGGGACGCCATCGTCCTGCGTGAAGTCAGCCCCGTACAGCAACCGCTGCAGCGGTGAGGTGCCGACCCCCTTGAACGGCCCCGTGTGCACGACACACCGGTGCTGCGCACGGGTCAGCGCGACGTACAGCAGCCGGAGCTGCTCCCGCCAGCTGTCGTGTTCGGCGAGCGCGATGTGGCGCTGTTTGGAGTGGCCCGTGACATCCGTATCCAGGTCCAGACTCAGGCGACCGGTGTCGGGATCCAGGAAGCGCAGGACATGCTTGTCGTCACCGAACAGCAGCCGGCCCTCCCACAGGTAGGGGCACCATACGACGGGGTACTGCAACCCCTTCGACCGGTGCACGGTGACCACGGTGACCGCGTCATCGTCGCTCTCGAGACGCAGTTGACGGTCCTCGGCCCCGGGGACGTCGAGGTGGCGCTGTTCGCGCAACCACGCGGCCGCCCCCTCCGGACCGAGCCGACCTGCGGTCTCGGCACCGTGGAGGAGTTCCGCGAGGTGGGTGAGGTTGGTCAACGTCCGTTCGCCACGGGGTTGACCGAGCAGGCGTGCTGCGGTCCGTGCCTCGTCCATCGCGCGGCGGAGCATCGCGGACGTGCCCTGGTCCCGCCACGTGGTCGCCCAGCTCTCGAGTTGTTCGACCGACCCGTCGTCGCCATCGTGCCGGGCGAGCTCCGCCGCCGTGCGGCCGAGGATCGGTCCGATCAGTGCCGCGCGGACCAGGCGATCCGACGACGGTTGCAGCAACGCGTCGAGCAACCGTTGGACCGCGGTGGCCTCCGGCGAACCGAACACGCTGTCGTCGGCACCGACCACCGCCGGGACACCCGCGTCCAGCAGCTCCTGCTGGACGCGACCAGCCTGCTCGTTGGTCCGCACGAGCACCGCGATGTCGCGCGGGACCACGGTCCGCCAGGCCTGACCCGAACGGATCGACGGCTGCTCCTGCAGGAAAGCCACGATCTCGTGCGCGACCGTACGGGCCAGGAAGGGTCGGGCCCAGCCCACCGGGAGGACCGCGCGATCATCCACCTCACCGTCCGGATCGGCGTGCAGCGTCCGCGGCACGTAACGCAGCTCGAGCGTGGGTCGGGGGCCGTCATCGAACCGGAGCCGGTCGGCGTCGTTGGCCGTCGCGGCCCGCACGCGGACGAAGTCGATGTCGTCGACCGCGAACACCCCGTCCGGCCCGAAGACGTGGTCACGCGCGAACAACTGCTCGAGCGCGTCGAGGTAGCGGCGATCGGATCGGTGGTTGGTGGGCAGGGTGAAGCGCGCGTCGGAGGGCACCTGCGCCTTCGCCGCGAGGTAGGTGTGCACGTCCGCCCCGCGGAACCCGTAGATCGCCTGCTTGGGGTCCCCGATCAACTGCAGCCGCGCCCCGATCCCGAAGACGCGCTCGAAGATGCGCCACTGCACCGGGTCGGTGTCCTGGAACTCGTCGATCAACGCGACGTCGAACCGGCTACGGATCCCGGCGCGCACCGCGTCACGGGACTCCTCGGTAGCCAGCGCCCGGTCGAGCGCGACCAACAGGTCGGTGAACGACAGCACGCCGAGCGCGGCCTTGCGCCGTGGCAACTCGTCGTGGAGCTGTTCCGCGAACCGCAGCAGCAGCCCGGTCGCCAGCTGGGCCGGGACGGCCAGCAAGGTGTCCGCGGCGTCGATGACACCCAGGTGGGTCGGCAGCGCCGCGGGGTCCTGCAGCTTGCCGGTCATCGTCGATCGGGCGACGTAGGCGAGCTGCTTGTCGACCGCGGAGAGATCACCGATGCGATGCGGGGAGGCTGCGCACCAGGCGGTGATCGCCTCGGCCTCCCTGGCGGGCCGCTTGCGGTTGTAGTAGGTCCCTGTGAAGCCCTTGGAGGCGTGTTCGACGAGCCATTCGACGAGCTCGTCGGCCTCCACGGCCCAGGCGGCTCGGAAGCGCTCCACCGCCGTGTCCCAGAGCCCGTGCGGGTCGCCCTCCAGCAGGTCGGCGGGGTCGGGCAGCACCCGCAGGTCCGGCTCACCCTCCAGCTTGCGGGCGATCGCCAGCAGCCGGTCGGTCCCGATCCCGGCGTCCTGGACGAACCGGAACCAGGCCGGATCCGCCGAACGCAGTTCCCGGATCAGCACGTCGTGCACGAGGTCGTCCAGGAGTTCGCCCACGTCGTCGGTGAGCTGTGCCCCGGGTTCGACGTCGACATCCGGTACCGCCCGCTGCAGACTGCGCTGGCAGAAACCGTGGATGGTGTCGATGGTCGCGTCGTCGAAGGCCTGCATGGCGCCGCGCAGGCGCTGCGCGCGCCGGGCAAGTTCGTCGCCGCCCTGCTCCAGTCCGTCGACGATGAGGTGGCGCACCACCTCGTCGTCGGGGAACCCGTCGGGTACCGCGGACCACCCCTGCGCGAGCGCGTGCTCGAGCGCGGCGGCCGCCGCGACCAACCGGGAGCGGACCCGCCCGCGCAATTCCGCAGCGGCCGCCCGGGTGAACGTGACGATCAGGATGCGCTCCAGATCGATCCCCTGCTCAGCCACCAGGCGCAGGGCCAGACTCGTGATCGTGTACGTCTTGCCCGTCCCGGCACTGGCCTCGAGGAGCACCGTGCCATCGCGGAGCGGTGCCGTCGCGTCGAAGGGCGCGACGGCCCCGCCGTCGGAGCGTGACGGATCGCTCACGCCGGCCCCCCCGCTGCCTCGGACGCCGCCCGATGTTCCATCGCGGCGCCCCAGACCCGCAGGGCGAGGCTGGCGAACTCGTCCCGGAGTGCCTCGGAGGTCAGGACGTCGCCCAACGACACCCCCGCGCCGTGGACGTGCTCGACGTACGCATCGCGATCGCCGCTCCCGGGCATCCACGGGTTGGGATCGAACGCGCGGTGTGCGGCGAGCATCCGGCCCTTCTCCGCGTACGCCGGCGAGGCAGTCGGGAACAGCGGCAGGGTGCGCACGCGGGCGAGGTCGTGGATCTGCACGTAGTCGGTGAGCAGGTCGATGGCCGTCTGCCGGGCGGCATCGGGATCGCCGTCGAGCGGCCCGAGGTGGATCTGTTCCGGTGGGTCGTCGCCCCCGCGCCCCCGCGTCACGATCCACGTGCGCAGATCGGTGACCCCGCCGGCCGTCAGCGCGAGCTGCGCGATCCACGCGCGCAGGAGGTGCTCGGGTCGCGGTCGGACGTAGGCGGCGACGAGACGGACGCCGGTCGTGGTTGACGACGCCCCGGACAACACCCCATCGACCGTGCCGACGAGCCGACGCTCACCCAGTTCCAGATCGACCGGCACACGTCGAGGATCCGTCGACGTTCCCTCCGGGAGCACCTCGAGCAGCCCCGCAACCTGGTCCCACAGCCGACGGACATCATCGTGGACCTCAGCGAGCCGGACGTGGCCGGGCGTCCCAGCCGGCACGGTCCCGGAGGACAGCCGGGCCCGCAGCCAGGCATCGTGATCGCTCGGTCGCGACTCGAGGAGCGACCGTCCGATCGCAGCCCGGTCGAGGTTGCCCAGATCGATCGGTTCCTGGTCGTCGACCTCGGTCGCGTACTCGCGCAGGTGGACCCCGAGCCGCCGTTCCATCAGGAACCGGGTGGGATGGAGCAGGGCGGCGCTCAGGTCCTCGAGCGCGATCACCCCGTCGTCGGTCACCACCGCCCCCTCGGCCGAGATGTCCGTCTCCGGGAGGGGAGATGCCAGGAACGGCGTGCGTCGGCGCAACCTGCGGCGACCGAGCGCCGCATCCCGGGCGACCGGGTCGAAGGACGTCGGCCGCTCGACGGTGCCGTCGCCCCGGTCTCCGAAGTTGCGGGGACTGAAGGTCTGCAGGGGGTGTTCCCGCGTGATGGCCTGCCGGACCGACCCCGACGGATCACCCGTCGTCGCGGTGCGATCGAGCACGTCCAGCAGTTCCGCGAGCGGCACGGCCGGCGGCCGATCCTCGCCGGTGCGCACGTCGTGGCCGGTCGTGGTCACGACCAGTACCTGCCGGGCGGCGAGCACGGCCTCGAGGAACAGCGACCGGTCCTCGGCCCGCCGATCACGGTCCCCGACGCGGAGGTCACGATCGAGCAGATCGAACCCTGCTCGGGCTTCGGGCCGGGGGAACGCCCGGTCGTCCATACCGATCAGACACACCACCCGGTGCGGGATCGAACGCATCGGGACCAGCGCGCACAGGGTCACCGCCCCGGTCTCGTA
>SLHP01000237.1 GCA_007136095.1 Nitriliruptoraceae bacterium | reverse complement strand
TGCAGCCCGTAGCGGCCACCGGTGTGTTCCAGGACGTTGATGAGGGTCGTCATCAGCTTCGCGCCCGAGGCGCCCAGCGGGTGGCCGTTGGCCATCGCGCCGCCGTTGACGTTGACCGCCGACAGGTCGGCACCGGTCTCGGCCTGCCACGCGAGCACCACCGGTGCGAAAGCCTCGTTGACCTCGAAGACATCGATGTCGCCGATGGTCAGACCCGCGCGGTCGAGCACCTTCTCCGTGGCCGGGATGACCCCGGTGAGCATCATCACGGGATCGTCACCCGCGACCGTCATGGCGTGGACCCGCGCGCGGGGGACCAGTCCGAGCGCGTCCGCTGTCTCGCGCTCCATCACGAGCACCGCGGCGGCGCCGTCGGAGAGCTGCGACGCGTTGCCGGCGTGGATCACCCAGTCGATCTGCGGGAACCGTTCGTTCCACGACGGGTGCTCGAACGCGGGCTTGAGCGCACCCAGCGAGTCGACGGTCGTCCCGGGCCGGATGCCTTCGTCACGGGTGAGTTGCTCGCCCGTCGGACCCTCGCCGCGGTCCACGGCCAACGGCAGTAGCTCCGGGTCCACACGACCGTCCTCGCTGGCCTCCACGGCACGGCGGTGCGACTCTGCGGCGAGCGCATCAACGTCCTGGCGTGACAGGCCCCACTTGGCGGCGATCAGCTCCGCGGAGATCCCCTGTGGCACCAGTCCACCCTCGTACCGCGACGCGATCTTGTTGCCGAACGGGTCCTGCCCCGCCACCGACGATCCCATCGGCACGCGCGACATCACCTCGACCCCAGCGGCGATGGCCACGTCGTAGCTGCCGGCCATGATGCCCTGAGCGGCGAAGTGCACGGCCTGCTGAGACGATCCGCACTGCCGGTCGATCGAGGTCGCGGGAACCGACTCGGGGAAGCCCGCTGCCAGCACGGCGTTCCGGGCCACGTTGAAGGCCTGCTGCCCAACCTGCGACACGCACCCGGCGATGACGTCGTCGACGATCGCGGGATCGATGCCCGTCCGTTGCACGAGCGCCTGCAGCGTCTCGGCGAGCAGGTCCACCGGATGCCACCCGGACAGCGCGCCACCGGGCTTGCCCTTGGCGACGGGGGTGCGGATGGCGTCCACGATCACGGCTTCACGCATCGTTGAGCTCCTGGCTAGTTCCTGGTGCGACCAGGGTCGGTCACGACCCGGGACCGGCGGGGTTCCGTCGCCTTCCAGGCTATCCGTCATCACCTCGAGGGACCTGCCTGGTCAGTGGGCGGCCCGCCGTCCCCACGAGTTGGACGACACCCCGAACACGAAATCCCCGAGGGAGGACGTCACCGAGCAGCACCTCGACCATGGCGTCCCGGTTGCCATCGAACGTGCCGTTGGAACCCATCTCCGTGCCTCCCTGATCGACCCTTCCCTCCACATGAGCGCGCACTCAGGCGGTCGCCGTGCTGCCCCCCCGGCGCCCGTCACCGACGCACACACCCGACGGACGCACGGCGTGGACACCACCGAAGAACAGGTCGGTCTCCTGCCAGACATTGATGGGACGGTCCGCCTCCAGCTCCTCGAGCGCCTGCGCAGCGAACCCCGGTTCCGCCTGGACGGTCGTTCCGTCCCAGTGGATCCGGGGCGCGGCGACCGCCTCAGGCAGCGACAGGCCGTGATCGAGGAGCGCGACCAGCACCTGGGTGATCGCGCTGCGGATGCGTTCACTGCCGCCGGAGCCGAGCACGACCGGTTCGCTGTCGGCGGGCAGCAGGATGCTGGGCGACATCATCGATCCGACGCGCTCACCAGCCTCGGCGGTGTGGAAGCCGGCCGGATGCAGGTCCGCCTCCCCCATGATGTTGTTGGCCATCACCCCGGTGCCCGGCAGGATCACACCACTGCAGCTGCCGTTGGACGTGGTCATGGACGCGAGGTTGCCCTCATCGTCGGCGATGCTGACGTGGGTCGTGCCCTTGCTGCTCGTCAAACGGGGTGTGGTGTGGAAACGGGTGACCTCGTCGAGCGTGTCCGCGAGCTGACGCAACGCGGCGCCGGACCCGTAGGCCGGGACGGCTCCCTGGGAGGACAGCGCCATCAGCGCACGGGCGATTAGCGTGCCGCCGTAGGAGGGCGCTGGGTTGGTCAGGAAGCGTGCCCCACGGTGCCAGGCAGCCAGTGGTGTGCGCTCCACCACCCGGTAACTGCGGAGGTCCTCGGCGGTCATCACGCCCCCTCGGGCGAGCATGTCCGCTTCGATCAGCGCCGCCAGTTCCGGGTCGTCGAACCCCCGGATCTCGCCATCACCGATGGCGGCCAGGAACGCCGACAGTGGCTCGTTGATCATGACCGCGTCGTCGGTGTAGGCGGCACCGTTCACGAGGTAACGGGCGCGGCCCTCCTCGGTGACGGTCAGGATCGGCTCGAGCAGTCGGACGACCGCCGCCTGCTGCGGTCCGATGACCACCCCCTCGCGGGCGAAACGCACGGCGGGAGCCACCACGTCACGGAGTGGGAGTCGTCCCAGACGCTCGTGCACGTGGAGGTAGCCGGCGAGGCAGCCAGGCACGGCCACCGATCCGTGCCCGGTGTGGAAGACCTGGTCGGCGCCCTTGAACCGCACCACGACCGGTGTCAGTTCCGGCGGGGATGCCGCGCCCGATCGGCCACGACCCGGCGTGTCGACGAAGAAGTCGAACAGCACCTCCTCGGGACGCCGTCCGTCGGATCCCGCTGTGCGCGCCAACAGGAACCCACCCCCGGCCAGCGACGACAGACCGGGTTCAGCGACCGCGGCCGCGAACCCGGCGGCGACCGCGGCGTCGTAGGCGTTCCCACCGGCACGCAGCATCTCGATCGCCCCGGCAACCGTGTCGGGGTGTCCGGCAGCAACGACACCGCGGGGTCGCGGTGGACTCGACAGGGTCACGGTGATCTCTCGGGGGCGGAGGCGTCGCGGAGCGAGGGCAGCGATGTCCCGCAGCGGGGACAGCGTGCGGAGTGTGCCCCGTCGCGCCGCGCGACGTCGAGGTGGCGTCCATCCGTCGCGTATCCTGCGCGACGCCAGGGCCCGTAGCTCAGCCTGGCAGAGCGCTGCCTTTGCATGGCAGAAGTCGTCGGTTCGAATCCGATCGGGTCCACGCCAGCGGGCAACGTCCCTCCTCGAACGACAAGGTCACGGTGTGGCGCGGTTCCCTCGGATCAACCCGATCACCGAAGGATGGTTCGCCAAACAGACCCCGATCCAGTACGTCGGCATCACCATCGACCACTGCCCGCAGTGCGGTGCGCAGGCATCACAGGACGTCTACGTCGCCATGCTGGGTCGTCACGGTGGCGTCGGGGTCCCGTTCTTCCTGTCCCCGTTGTTCCGGCGGGTGTCGACCGCCGGCAAGTTCGGCGAACGCAGCCGCTGGGGCCAGTGCACGGATTGCAACAGCGTCCTGCCGCACGACGACGTGGCGCGGACCTACGCGGAGGCGCACGGACACCCGGCCGGGTTCCTCAACGAGCCCAACCCCGACGACTTCCCCGACCCCGACGACTTCCCCGACCCGGACGATTTCCCCGACCCGGACGAGGATGAGCGATGACCCTCGGTGTCGATGTCGGTGGAACCTTCACCGACCTCGCCCACTGGGACGGCTCGCTGCTGCACATCGGCAAGACCTCCAGCACCGCGGACCAGAGCGAGGGCGTGATCACCGGCGCGCGCGATCTGCTCGGTGACGCCGCTGTTCCCACCTTCCTGCACGGCACCACGGTCGCGACCAACGCCCTGCTGGAACGCCGCGGCGTTCGCACCGCCCTGGTGACCGATGTCGGTTTCGCCCACCTGATCGAGATCGGCCGCCAGGACCGCCACAGCCTCTACGACAGCTTCGTGGACCGCCCCGCACCACTGGTCGACCGCCCCGGCCGCTTCGAGGTGGCACCCGACGACCCGGCCGCCGTCGACGACCTGCTCGAGCGATTGGCCGCCTACGACCCCGGCGCCGTCGCGATCAGCTTCCTCTACGGCTACGAGGATCCGACCGCCGAGCGACACCTCGCCGAGCGGATCCGGCAGCACCTCGATGTGGCCGTCTCCACCTCCCACGTCGTCTCCGGTGAGTTCCGCGAGTTCGAACGCCTGTCGACCACCGTGCTCAACGCGTACCTGACCCCGGTCGTGGCGGGCTACCTGCGACGACTCCGGGACCGTGCGGCGGATGCCGACCTCCCCCACAACATCGAGGTGATGCGTTCGTCGGGTGGCCTGATGTCGATCGATGCGGCGTCGGAACTGCCCGCCGCGGTGCTGCTGTCCGGACCGGCGGGCGGGGTCGTGGCCTCCGCCGCGCTCGGACGGGCACTGGATCTCCCGCACGTCGTGTCGTTCGACATGGGCGGCACCTCCACCGACGTGTGCCGGATCGACGACGGTCGCCCGGACGTGGCCTACGAGCGCGCCATCGACGGGCTGCCGTGTCGGCTCCCGGCCGTCGCGATCCACACGGTGGGTGCGGGGGGAGGAAGTATCGGCTGGGTCGACGGCGGCGGTGCACTACGGGTCGGACCGCACAGTGCCGGCGCCGATCCCGGCCCGGCCTGCTATGGGCGCGGTGGGACCGATGCGACCGTCACCGACGCGCACCTGCTCGTGGGACGCATCGATCCGGCCGGCAACCTGGCTGGGACCGTCGAGTTGGATGCCGACGCCGCGGAGCGGGCTCTGACCGACCTCGGTGACCGTGCGGGGTTGGATGCCCGGGCGACCGCACTCGGCATCATCGAGGTCGCGGAAGCCCACATGGCACGTGCCATCCGGGTCGTGTCGGTCGAGGAGGGCGCGGATCCCCGTGACGCCGTCCTGGTCTCGTTCGGTGGCGCCGGGGGGCTGCACGCGACCTCGTTGGCGCGGGGGCTGCAGATGGCCGGCGTGGTGATCCCACCCTACGCCGGCGTCTTCTCCGCGTTCGGCCTGCTCCTCAGCCCACGGCGGGCCGACCGGGCCCGCAGCACCCCACTGGCCGAGGCTCAGATCGATGACCTGGCCCGTCTCGCGGACGAGGTCGCCGACGATGCGCGCACGGAACTGTCCGGCGACGACGTCACCATCTCGCTGCTCCTCGACGTCCGCTACGTCGGGCAGGCCCACGAGACCGCGGTCACCTACGACCCCGGTGACGACTGGGCCACGATCGCCGAGCGGTTCCACGTCGCCCACCACGAACGCAACGGCTTCGCCCGCCCGGGCGATCCGATCGAGGTCGTCACCGTCCGCGCCGAGGCCACCGCCCCGGCGGCGTTGACGTGGGACGACGTGCCCGCCATCGAACCGACCGGTGACCCCCACCGGGGACGACGCCAGGTCACGACCGCCGACGGCGCGGTCGACGCGGACGTGTGGTGGCGTCCCGGTCTGCGACCGGGTGACGAGATCACCGGACCGGCGATCATCGAGGAACGCGAAGCCACCACCTACCTGGCTCCGGATGAACGCGCCATCGTGCACGCCAGTGGTGCCCTGGAGGTCTCGTGGTGATCCGCACCGCCGTCCGGTACACCGATGCGCAACGCAGCCGCACCACCCCGACCACCAAGGACCCCTGATGGCCGCCCCCTCACAGATGCTCGACCTCGGCACCCCCGCACCCGACCTCGCCCTGCGCGAGGTGACGGACGGCACCACCGTCTCCTTGGCCGACGTCGCCGACGCACCGGTGCTGCTCGTCGCGTTCCTCTGCAAGCACTGTCCCTACGTGATCCACATCCAGGACGAGTTCGCCCGGTTGGCATCCGAGTACCAGGAACGTGGCGTCGCCGTGCTCGGCATCAGCGCCAACGACCCACAGATCTCACCGACCGACACCCCGGAAGGTCTCGCGGAACAGAAGCGCGAGGTCGGCTTCACCTTCCCCTACCTGTTCGACGCCGATCAGTCCGTCGCCACCGCGTACGGCGCCGCCTGCACCCCGGACTTCTTCGTCTTGGACGGCCAGCGCAGGCTCGCCTACCGCGGCCGCATGGACGCCAGCCGCCCGGGCCAGGGTGAGCCCACCGGTGAGGACCTGCGCGCCGCACTGGACGCCCTGCTCGACGGCCGGGAGGTGTCCGCGCACCAGGCACCGTCCATGGGCTGTTCCATCAAGTGGGCACCGGGCAACGAGCCGGCCTGACCACGGCCGCCGATGGAAGGCCAGCACGTGTCCAGCACCGAGGTGGATGCCGTCACCCTGGAGGTGGCGCGCAACCGGTTCGCCGCGATCGCGGAGGAGATGGGCACGGTCCTGCGCCGGACCTCCTACTCCCCCAACATCAAGGAGCGGATCGACTGTTCCGCGGCGGTGTTCGTCCCCAACGGTGAGATGCTCGCCCAGGCGGAACACATCCCGGTCCACCTCGGATCGATGCCGGCCTCGGTGCAGGCCGTCCTGGATGTCTGCGGGCCGGACCTCGACCCGACCACGCAGTACGCGGTCAACGATCCGTTCGCGGGCGGCACCCACCTCAACGACCTGACCCTGGTCCGCCCGGTCGTGATCGACGGGGACCTGATCGGGTTCGTCGCCAACCGGGCCCACCACGCCGACGTCGGTGGCGAGGCCCCCGGCTCCATGCCGGCGGACGCCACCGACATCGCCCAGGAGGGACACCGCGTCGCCCCCACCCGCGCGGTCGTCGACGGCGAATGGCTCGACGCCTTCGTGGACCCGTTCCTGGCCGCGACCCGCACCCCGCAGGAACGCATCGGTGACCTGTCGGCGCAGCTGGGCGCCAACGAGGTCGGTGCCCGTCGGCTCATCGAGACCGCCCGCCACCTCGGCCCCCGCCGCTTCCAGGAGTTGGCCGCGGCCGTGCTCGACTACGGCGAGCGACGCATGCGGGCGGCGCTCGCCGATCTGCCGTCCGGCACCTACCGCTTCACCGATCACATGGAGGGGCGCGACGAGCTGCACCCCATCACGGTGACCGTGCAGCTCGACGGTGGCGAACTGCACGCGGACTTCGCCGGCACCTCGCCGCAGGTGCAGGCCAACTTCAACGCGGTGCAGGCCGTCACCCGCTCCTGTCTGTACTACGCCGTG
>SLHP01000185.1 GCA_007136095.1 Nitriliruptoraceae bacterium | reverse complement strand
CGGGACCGGGGCTGCCGGTTCCCCGGCTGCACCATGCCCATCCACCACTGCGACCTGCACCACATACAGGGCCGAGAGGCCGGCGGTCCGACGACTCCAGACAACCTCGTCGCCGTCTGCCGACGCCACCACACCGCGATCACCAACCGGGCATGGACCCTGACCATGACCGACGACGGCACCGTGACCGTCCGACGTGGGAACCGCACCGCCAACAGCGACCCACCCCACCGACGAACCCTCCACCCCGAATAGCCCGGCCGCCACGAGCAGCCGGGCCCCCACCCACGCCACCGGAGTATCGCGGGTCGGCGATCAGCTACGCAGCACGTTGCCGAACACGAGCCAGGCGAGCAGGGTCTTGGCTGCAAGGCTCAGGATGATGTAGCTGTACTCGCCGAAGATGTAGTCGCGCCAGCGACCGATCTGCTTGTACTGCAGCCACATGTTCAGCGCGAAGGTCCAGAACAGCACGAACTGCACGATGTAGATCACGTAGACGAAGTTCGGGACGTCACCGCCGGCAGCGACCAGGTAGTAGCCCAGCAGACCCCACGGCACCAGCCCGGCGAAGGTTCCCGACCAGAAGGCCGTCCAGTCCGCGGTTTCCGGTTCCTCGCGTCGCTCCATGACCAGCCCGAACAGGATCATCGAGGTGTTCACGCCGAAGATGGCGACCAGGGCGGCCAGATCCCAGATGCCGACGAACATCGCGATCAGCACGATCATGATCGACGAACTGACCGAGTACTCGACCCACCTGGCGGTGTTGGCACGCACATCGAGTTTGCGCTCGTACCAGCTCCGTAACGGCCCGGCGGTGAGCAGGTGATCGCCAGCGGCGAACAGGATGAACACCGCGACGGCGTACCCGATAGGGATGCTGAACAGCAGGTCGGGTTCCGATGGTCCGCGTTGCATCACCGGGTCGTCGGAGAGGAACGACCCGAAGACCGGGAGCGCCAGATCGTTGGACAGGACGATCAGCACGATCGCCTGGGCCAGGTGGAGCAGACCAACGATCACGTTGAAGCGGGCCAGCCGGGCGTAGCGGCGGTCGCGGTCGAGTGCCGGAGATGCGTCTGGCGGGTTGGACATGGTGAGCCCCCGGGATCATGAATACGGCGCATGCATGCGGTGCGCCCACCCGCATCTTCGCACAGCTGCTCAGCTGGCTTCGGACACCTCATCCGTGATGAGTTCGTCCTCGAAGGCCTCGGTCTCGACCCCGTCGCTGAAGCGGATCCGAAAGAGCCTTGCGACCTGCTCGTCCGACGCTACCTCCGCGTCGTCCTCGCGGATCTCCGCCACGATCGTGACGGTCTCGCCTGATCGTTCGCGGAACCCGGGCGCGCCGTCGACGGCACTCTGTGATCGGAAGATCGCTTGGTCCATGGATGGCCCCTTCACGTGTCGGGCCGTCAGCTTCCGTCGCGGGTGGCCGCATCGCTGCCGACTTCCCTGTCCTGATGACCGGTGTCCGGTTGCGCCACCGATGCTGCGATGACGTAGCGGGCTGGACCGTCACCGAGGTGGGACTGCCAGATCTCCACCCCGGCTGGCCGCCACGAGATCCCTGGAGCCTGCTCCAGTGCGCGGACATCGGCCTGCGACACCCGGTGGCGACGGCGGGCGCGGGCGATGGTGATGTGTGGCCTGAGCTCCCGCTGCCTCACCGGCAGGTCCGCGGCAGCAAGATCGCTCTGCAGGTCGGCGCCCAGGCGACCGAGCGAGCCAGGCGGTTCCTCGTCGAGACCGATCCACAGGGTGTGATCGCCGAAGCGTCCCGGGGAACCGAGTCCGACCCGGTCGGGGAGCGAGCGCCGGGCAAGGACCGCTGACACCACGTCGACGACATCCGTGAGACGTGCGGCCGGGGTGTCGCCGAGGAAGGCCAACGTGACGTGCCAACCCTCGGGATGGGTGGGTCGCAGCCGCGCGTCATCGGGCAGCAACCGGTCGAGTGGCGTTCTCAGCGAGTCCCGAACCGACGGTGGAACCGGCAGCGCGACGAACAGCCTGACGGATCTCGGCGTCGGATGCGTCGAGGTCACGTCCCACCTTCCAGGGCTGGGTCGCTGTCACGGAGCTGCCGTGGAGAGAGCGTGACCTCGTCGAGGTCGGGCAGGATCTGCTCGGTCCCCCCGAGGGACTCGATGGTGCGCGCGGCCGGTCGGAGCCGAGCCTCGAACGAACCCACCGCCTGGTTGTAGTGCTTGACCGCGGACTCGAGGCTGCCGCCCGCCCGGCGTAGATGGTCACTGAAAGTCACGAGCCGGCCGTGGAGTTCCCGGACCTCGGTGAGGATCTCGCGCGCGTTGGCTGCGAAGACCTGCTGGCGCCAGCCCAGCGAGACGTTGGTCAGCATCATGGCCAGCGAGGTGGGACTCGCGATCGCGATACCGCGCTCCAACGCCGCCTCGATCAGCCGAGGGTCGGCTTCGGCGGCAGCGGCCAGCGATGCCTCGGTCGGGACGAACAGCACCATGAAGGGCAGGGACCGTTCGTCCTTCGTGTAGCTCCGGCGCTCGAGTTCGACGACGTGTGAGGTCATGGCCTTGGCGTGCCGTGCCAGATGGTCGCGCTGATGGTCGGGATCAGAACCCGCGACCGCATCGTGGAAGGCGTCCATCGGGGCTTTGGCATCGATGTAGAGCACATGGCCGTCCGTCAGATGCACGGTCACGTCGGGTCGGCCCGTGCCATGACCGGTCTGCTGAGCCTGGCGATCGTATGAGACGTGTTCGGTCATGCCCGCGAGTTCGATCACCCGCTCGAGCTGCAGCTCGCCCCATCGGCCCCGGGTGTCGCTGCGGCGCAGGGCCGCGTTGAGGTGGTTGGTCTCGGTCTGCAGGGTGCTGAGTAGCGACCGGGTGTCGGTGACCTGCTGGTCCAGTTTCGCGTAGGCGCCTTCCCGAGAGCTCTCCAGCGCACGGACGTGGTGGTCCAACTCCTGCAGCTTCGTCTGCAGGGGGGTGACCAGCTTCTCGATCGCATCCTGGGCGGCCTTGGTCTGTCCAGCGGTCACCTGGTGCTGCGAGCGAAGCCGGTCCTCCGTCTGGTCCGCCAGGGACTGGCTGGCCGTCAGCAGTGCCTGGTTCACCGAGGCTTGCGTGGCTGCTTCGAGCTGTCGCTGCAGCTCGTCCGGCGTCACACCCGTGCCGCGATCGGTTGGGGCCACGCGGCGCAGGACGACCAGGACGGTCAGCCCCGTCACGACCGCAACGATGACGACGAGGCCGAGCACCTGCAACGGATCCATGACGGCTCCTCGATGGGGATGCGAGCGCGAGGTTCGCAGACGGGTGCGACATCAGTCGCGAACCCCTCCGCGTGGGGATGGATACGGTGCGGTCAACGGTTCCCGTGAGGACCCCACCGGGAGGCCACCGTTGGAGTGTGAGATGCAGGTCGAGATCTGGTCGGACGTCGCGTGGCCCTGGCGCGCGGTCGGCAAGCGCCGGTCCGAGGCTGCGCTCGGGAACTTCGCACATGCTGACGACGTTCGCCTGCGGTGGCGGAGTTTCGAGCTGGACCCGTCCGTTCGCAGCGAGGCCCGTGGCTCGGACGATGTGGACGACGTCGGCAGGCTGGCCGCCAAGGACGGTTGTCGGTTCCGTTTCGATCGGAGCAGGCCGGGCAACACCTTCGATGCGCACCGCCTGTTGCACCTGGCTGCGGACCGGGATCTGCAGGATCGCGTCAAGGAGCGGTTCCTCGCGGGCTACCTCGAAGCTGGTGTGCCGATCGGGGAACCCGAGGCGGTCCGCGCGCGCGGTGCGGGTGACGCGTGTGTGGATGGCAGTTGTGAGCTCTGAACCGGGAGCCATGAGCGACTCCGCGGGACCGGACCGGCGCCGCTGGTGGACACGTGGGCTGGCGCTGGTGCTGTTGGTGGTCGTCGTGGTGGCGTTCGCGCCGCCGGTCTGGACGCGGGCCGTGGCCTTCGCCACCGTGGCCGACGGACTGGACCTGCCGGTGCCACGACCCTTCGCCCCGGACATCGAGCGGGACATCGATGACGCCGGTGGGGTCGAGGTGGACCGCTACGGGCCGGCTGGCTGGTCGGACGCGGCGGAACCCGCGCCGGTGGTCATCGTGGTGCCCGGGGCGACCCCATCCGGTCGGGAGGACACCCGGGTCGTGGCCCTGTCCGAGGCGATCGCCCGGGCAGGCCGGGTCGTGGTGGTCCCGGAACTGGAGGTCTATGACGAGACCCTCGTCCCGGCCGACATCGACCGGATCGGTCGGGTGGTCAGCGTGTTCGCGGAGGACCATGGGCCGGTGGTGTTGGCCGGGGTGTCGTTCGGGGGGAGTCTGAGCCTGGTGGCGGCTGCCGATGGCGGGGTCGGGGACAACGTGTCCCTGGTGGCGACGTTCGGCGCGTATGCAGACCTCGGTGGGGTCGTACAGGCAGCGACCACGGGTGTCTCGCTGGTCGACGGGGACGTGTTCCCCTGGGATGGTGACCCGCGCGCGGCTGACGTCGTCCGTGACCAGCTGCTCGGCCTCCTGGAGGACGACGACGCGCAGGCCGTGACCGAGGCGATCGACGGTGAGGCGGATCCGGAGAAGCTGCCCGACGACCTGCGTGCGGTGCACGATGTGCTGGTCAACGACGACCCGGCCCGGACGCCAGGGCTCCTCGACCGGACCCCCGAGGTCGTGCGTGATCGCATCGCGGCCGTCTCTCCGGCACAGACCGGGGCGGACCTGGAGGTTCCGGTGCTCGCGCTGCACGCCGTCGACGATCCGGTCATCCCCTACGGCGAACTCGCTCGACTGGGGTCGGCCTACCCCCACGCCGACCAGATCACGCTCACCACCTTCGATCACGTCGGGGTTGATGATGAGGTCGATCCCGGCTGGTGGGTCACGATCCAGGATCTGTGGCGAGCGACCTCCTTCGTGTCGCGCATCCTGACCGCGTCCTGAGCCGGGGGTCTCCGACGCCGGAACAGACGCTGGAGCAGACGCCATGAGCGGGCCGGCCGGGGCTTGCGGGAACTGTCCTCCCGGAGGCGGAGACGGGCGATCCACGAGGCGCCGTCCTCCCTGCCGGAGGAGCGGACGCCCACCAAAGCGGACTGGGCACGGATCTCACGCTCGTGGCGGGCCCGACTCGATCACTTCTCGGACCGCACGAGGGCGCGGAGCCGGGTCAACAAGCCCGGACCGCTGCCGTCGCCGGCGACGTACCGCTCGAAGAAGCGTTCCTCGGCGCGGTCGTCCCCGATCAGGAGCAACTGGCCGTTCCGGGGCAGGATGTCGTCTGGCGACAGGTCCGTTCGGCAGCCCTCGCCGGCAACGATGCCGATGATGCTGCAGCCCGTCCGTGCGGGGATGTCGGTGGTTCGCAGTTCCCGGCCCGCCAGCCGCTCGGGCATGTCCACGCGGAAGACCACGAGGCCCTCGGCGAGCAACAGCGTCGAGTCGTCCCGGAGCCGGTTCCAGGCATCGGTCGCACCGGTCGAGGCGTAGGACAGGACGAAATCGGCTCCGGCACGGTGCATGGTGGAGATGTTGCGGTCGAGGCGGACCCGTCCGAGGACCTCGATGTCCGGCCGGAGCTTGCGGCAGTACAACGTCAGGTAGATGTTGGTGTCGTCGTCGTGGGTGGTGACCACGATGGCGGGAGTGCCGTCGATCCCGGCCTCCGTGAGGACCTCGAGGTCGGCAGCGTCGCCGATGACGGCGTCCGGGAACCGTTCGACCCGTTCCGCCCGTTGTTCGACGATCCGTGAGCTGATGCCTTCGGCAGCCAGGACATCCGCAGTGGCACGTCCGACGCGTCCGCCGCCGAGGATGACCACGTGGTTGTCCGTCGCGGTCTGTGGATCGTTGACGTCCGAGGCGTACGCCTGATCGTAGGCGTCGAGCGCCTCGCGACGCCCGGCCAGCAGCAGGATCGAGCTCTCCTCGACCTTCAGATCGGGTGTGGCGATCTGGAGTGCACCGCGGTCCCAGATCCCGACCACGGAGACCGCGAACCGCTGGCGGAGGTCCAGGTCGGACAGGGATCTGCCGACGAGTTCGGTTCCGGCTGCGGAGGCCTCCGCGATCGCGAGGTCCTCGAAGGTGGAGATCACGCTGCACTGTGCGCCGGGGGACAGGATCCGTCGCGCGAAGGCCTTGCCGAGCAACGGACCCAGTTCGATGACGTGATCCGCGCCTGCGAGCTCCAGGACATCGACGGCGTCAGGCGATGTGGCCGTTGCGACGATCAGACCGGCCGGGGTGGCCTCACGCGCGGTGAAGGCGATGTTCGCGTTGCTCTGATCGCTCCGCACGGTGACGAGCATCGCGGCGCGTTCCATCGCCGCTGCCCGATAGGTCGCGGGATCGTCCAGCGCCCCGACCATCACGCGGTAGCCGAGGTCGTGCAGGGCGGCCGCCTCCTCGATGTCCTCGACGATCAGCACGTAGGGGACGTCGGCGGTGATGGCGCGCTGGATCAGCGCCTCCTCCAGCGCGTCGCGCCCCGTCACGATCAGGTGTCCATGCATCCCGTCCGGCACGGAGCGGGGCGCGCGGGCCTCCCGCGTGGCCTCCCGCCAGGGCAGGTAGACCAGCTGGATGAAGGTGAACGGCAGCATCACCAGGATCAGCAGGGCGCCGGCGAACAGCACGACGATCGAGTAGAGGCGCCCCAGGTCGGATTGGAACACGATGTCGCCGAAGCCCAGCGTCGACATCGTCACGACCGTCCAGTAGACGCTGGCTGCCCAGGAGAACTCCCGACCCTCCATGGCCATGATCACGTGGAACCCCACGCTGAACAACGCGATCGTCCCCACCAGCAGGATGACGAGTCGCACCAGCGCACGGGCGCTGCCACCGGCCAGGGGAGCGGTGATCCCGGCCGTCATGGCCGCAGCGATCTTCATGGATGGTGCTCGCGGCTCATCGCACTCCCGGACCGTCGGAACCCAGTGGCCACGCTACCGGGCGGACCGGTCCATCCCGAGCACACTCACCAGCATCGGGCCCTCTCAACAACATGGGGCCTCTCAACAACAGGGGGCCTCTCAACAACAGGGGGCCCCACAAAGCTGAACACCCCGCTCCGAGGAGCGGGGTGTTCAGTGTGATCGACCTTCATCTAAGACTGGCGGTTATGCCGGTGCACCGACGAACGGTCGGGGTTGCGCTGGATCAGAGCGGTGAAACGTTCTGAGCCTGCGGGCCCTTCTGGCCCTGCCCAACCTCGAAGCTGACCCTCTGGCCCTCGTCGAGGGTCTTGTAACCCTGCGACTGGATGGCCGAGAAGTGAACGAACAGGTCCTCGCCGCCGTCGGTCGGGGCGATGAACCCGAAACCCTTGTCGGCGTTGAACCACTTGACGGTGCCCTCTGGCATGATGTGTATCCCTATCTCTGCACGCGTGGTCGGTCGTTCCAGACTATTTGGTGGAACTGTGACTTCCCGACCGGGATGCGTGGCGGCGACAGCATACAGCATCAGAGCCCGAACCTCATCGGTGGGGTGGCCGATCGACCGATCCTGGGGATATCGGCGCCGTCGCCAGCTCCGGCGGGCGTCAGCTCGACCGGGATGCCGTTGAGTACCGCGTTGCCAGAGACGGGGTCCACGGCATGCCGGTCGGTCAACACGTTGCTGTTCACGCCACCGCCCCTGCAGGCGACCGCGAGTTCGACGCCAGCCAGGTCGTGACCGAACCCGTGGGGCAGGCTGACCACGCCCTGGCGCAGGTCCTCACAGATCTCGACGGTCGTCGTCACCGAGCCGATCCGGGAGCGGACCGTCACGCTGTCGCCATCGGTGAGGCCGGCATCTTCTGCATCGCCGGGAGTGACCTGCAGCGTGCACAGGTCCTGGCCCTTGGTCAGGGCGGCGACGTTGTGGCTCCACGAGTTGTTGGTCCGCAGATGGCGCCGTCCGATCAGCACCAGGCCCTGCGGCTCTGCGGCCTCGCACCGCTGGCGCGCGCGTTCGAGGTCCGCCAGTACCGCCTCCGCAGCCACCTCGATGTTGCCGGACGCCGTCGACAGGGCGTCGGGGAGTCGGCTCGTCAGCGGGCCCAGATCGATGCCGTGGGGTCGCGCCTCGATCGCTGCCAGGGTGAGACCGTCCGGTTCGGCGCCGAAGCCGTCGCCGTAGGGTCCGGCGCGGACCAGCAGGTCCAACAGACGTTCCGGTCCGCGACGGTGTTCGACCGTCTGCAGCAGTGCGTCGGCATCGAGGTCGCCGGTGGCTGCGGCCGGATCCCGGACCAGCCCGGCCGCCAGCTGCGCAGCGACCACGTCGTCGGCCCCATCGATGTCGATCGGCGTCGGGGCCCCGGTCGCGATGGCGGCGAGTGAGACCAGGATCTCCCACTCGTCGAGCTGTCCGGGGTCGAGCGCGCACGCCGGCGGGGAGTAGTTGACGACGTTGCGGACCGACAGAGCCGCGAACGACAGATCCATGTGCGAGCGCTGCAGCGTCGCCGGTGGCGGCAGGATCACATCGGCGTGGCGGCTCGTGGCGTTGATGTACGGATCGACGCTGATCACGAGGTTCAGCGACCCGATGGCCGCGTCCAGGCGTTCGCTGTCCGGCGTGGAGGCCACCGGGTTCCCGCCGACCGTGAGCAGCGCGCGGACCTGTCCGTCGCCGGGGGTCTCGATCTCGTCGATCAGTCCGGCGACCGGCAGCTCACCGATCGCTTCGGGCAGGCCGGTGACGCGGCTCTGCCACCGGTTCATCCGGAACGGTCGGCGGCTGCCGCGGTGGTGTGCGGGTCGCGGGAACATCGCCCCGCCAGGGACGTCGAGGTTGCCCGTGATCAGGTTGACGACGTCCACGAGCCACGACGTCGTCGTCCCGAAGTCGGTGGCCGTGGTTCCCAGACGCCCGTAGACACAGGCCCCGTCCGTGCGGACGAGGTCGTGCGCCATCCGTTGGATCGTCGAGGCGTCGATGCCGCACGCCGGCGCGGCGGCTGCGGGCGTGAAGGGTGCGAGCGTCTGCGCGACCTCGTCCAGCCCGACGACGTGATCCTGCAGATGCCCGGGGATCGCAACGAGGTCCTCGGTGAACACCGTCCGGGCGATGGCGGCCAGCAACAGCACGTCGGTGCCGGGCCGGATCGCCAGATGTTCGTCCGCCCGGGCGGCGGTGCGGGTGCGTTTCGGGTCGATGACCACCAGCCGACCACCTCGACGCCGCAGCTCGGTCAACCGCCCTGGAAGATCCGGTGCGGTCATGAGGCTGCCGTTGGAGACCCGCGGATTGCCGCCGAGGATCACCAGCATCTCGGTGCGATCGATGTCCGGCACGGGGATCGCCAGCGGGTCACCGAACAGCAGTCCGCACGAGATGTGCTTCGGCAGCTGGTCGACACTCGATGCGCTGTGCACGTTGCGGGTCGCCAGCGCCTTGATCAGCGGACGGTTGTAGAGCTGGCCGGCGAGGGTGTGGGCGTTGGGGTTACCGAGGTAGATCGCGACGGCGTCGTTGCCGTGCTCGGCGCGGACCGTGGACAGCCGCGTGGCAACCAGGTCGAACGCCTCCTCCCAGCTGGCCTCGACGAGGTCGCCGTCGCGGCGGATCCGCGGCGTTCGCAGCCGGTCCGGATCGGCGTCCAGGTCGCCGAGCAACGCGCCCTTCGGACACAGGTAGCCGGCGCTGAACACGTCCTGCCCGTCACCCCGCACGGAGACGACCCGGTCACCGTCGAGTTCGATCGCGAGCCCGCAGGTGGCCTCGCACAGCGGACAGGTGCGGATGGCGGTGCGCGTCATCACGGTCTCCCTCGAGCCAGCTCCCGGACCGCACGGACGCTACTGGGTCTTCACCGTGTGCGGCTCGTCGTGGCTGGCCCGCTCCTCGGCGATCTTGCGTGACGGTGAGATGCCGGTCGCCAGGCGCATGGCGGACAGCGTGACCGCGGCGCGGGTGGTCAACGCCGAGCGCACGGCCCGGGAGAGATCGAAGCCCAGCGCGTGTTCCTCGTTGGGGCGCAGCGAGGCGATGGCGCCACCGAACATGGCCTGGTAGCCGCCGCGTGCCACGGCGGGGATCGGGGGTTTGCGGAGGAAGCTCAGCGCCTCCCGGCCCTGGTGGTTGATCCCCAGTTCCGGGGCGAACCCGGCCAGCACCGTGTCCAGTCCCGCGGTGGTCGTCGGCAGCGTGCCGTCCTCGATCATCGGCAGGCGGATCCGACCCTCGCGCAGCTCCTGTCGGGCGGTCTCGTCGTGGTCGAACTGGGCGAGGTCGACACGGGGATCGAGCAGCGCACCGATCCGGGACTGCTGTTCGACGAAGGCGTCGGCGCGCGATCCCTGCACCGGGAACGGCGACCACAACCGGTCGGCAGCGAGGAACGACGAGGTCAACGCGACCGATACCCAGGCCAGCAGATGGGGGTCCTCCGCACGGTAGGTCGTGCCGTCCGGGGTCGTGCCGGTCACCCGGGGATGGACCGCCCGCACGATGCGGCTGATGCGCAGGGCCTCGCGGGTTGAGCCGAAGGTCGTGGTCGTGACGTAGGCGGAGGTGCGCTGCAGTCGACCGAGGGGATCCTCACGGAAGGCCGAGTGGTCATGGACACCGGCCATCGCCGCTGGGTGTGCGACCTGCAGCAACAGCGCACGCAGGCCACCGGCGATCGCCGCTGGTTCACCGATCACCTGCCAGGAGGCGGAATCCGGCCCGGCGAGCCCCGGGTCGCCCGGATCGCCGGCGGGGTCGAACTGTGGCGGACCGAACAGGCGGGTCAGGGTCCTGCGGATGGCGGTCCGTACGCCGGGTAGGCCATTGGGCGCCAGGCGCGCCAACGCGGCGCCGCCATTCTCGGTCACGGTGCTCATCATCGATCTCCTGGCCCACGACGAAGGTACGAACGTGCTTCGGATGCACCCGGCCGTCTGGCTCGGATGACGGGCCCGTCATCCGCCGTAGCCGCCGAAGACCTCGTCGAGCCGCAACTGGTCGGCCTCGGCAGGCGGCACCGCGGTCGGGGAGGGCCGGGTGAGCTCCTCACCGGTCAACGCCGTCCACCACCAGCACATCCCGCGGGGTGCGTTGCGGGCGCCGAGGTCCTTGAATGTCCGATCGGTGCGCCCGAGGAACGCGATCTCACCCACGACCTCGTCGACGGCGGACCGGACCACCGCGTCGGTGCGGTAGTCCGAGCGCAGCAGTGGCACGACCTCGCTGCGCGTGTCGAGCACCGCGTACCGCGCTGCGGCAGGCGACGGGGATGCGGCGATGCGGCTCCTGGCCTCACGCCACAGCAGCCGCTGGCGGGCGAACCAGTCCCACGCGTACGCGGGTGGTCCCGTGCTCACCATCGTCGCCTCTCACCGGAAGGTGCCATGGTAGGTCAGCAGCGCCGACAGGGCTCGGCCGGTTCGCTGGTCGCTCCGAGCGTGCTTAGGATTGCCTAACCTTCTGCTTGCACGGTGAGAGGCATTGTGGTTAGGCTAACCTAAGTGACTTGTCGCCCCGATCTGAAGTGACCTGTCGTCCCGATCCGTCTCCGGAGGAGTTCCCGTGCAACCCCTGTTTCGACCCCGATCCCGCCTCCTCGTCCTGCTGGCCGTGCTCGCCCTGGTCGCCACCGCCTGTGGCGGCAACGACGACCCCGCCGATGGCGAGGACGCCGGCGCCGAGGAGGAGATGGACGAACCCAGTGAGCCGCTGACCGTCTACAGCGGCCGCAACGAGGAACTCGTGTCGTGGGCGTTCGACGACTTCACCGCTGCCACGGGCATCGAGGTCGAGGTCCGCTACGGCGACACCGCCGAGTTGGCCACGACCATCCTCGAGGAGGGCGACGCCAGCCCGGCGGACATCTACTTCGCGCAGGACGCCGGTGCACTCGGCGCCCTGGAGGCGGAAGATCGCTTGGTCACCCTTCCGGACGACATCCTCGACCGTGTCGATGCGAACTTCCGGGCACCGTCCGGCGCCTGGACGGGCGTCACCGGTCGGGCCCGCGTGCTCGCGTTCAACACCGACGTTCTCAGCGCGGACGAGGTCCCGGACTCGGTCTTCGACCTGACCGATCCCGAGTGGCAGGGCCGCGTTGGCTGGGCACCGACCAACGGGTCGTTCCAGGCGTTCGTGACCGCGATGCGCATCACCGACGGCGAGGACGTGACCCGCGAGTGGCTCGAGGGCATGCTGGCCAACGACCCGGTCGCCTTCAGCAACAACACCGGTGCCGTCGAAGGTGTCGCCCGCGGTGAAGCCGAGGTGGCACTCGTCAACCACTACTACCTGTACCGCTTCCTCGCCGAGGACCCGGACTTCAACGTCGACAACAAGCTGCTGCCGGGTGACATCGGTGGGCTGGTGAACATCGCGGGTGTCGGCGTCCTGTCGTCCAGCGACAACCAGGATGCCGCCTTCGAACTCGTCCGGTTCCTGCTCGGCGACGAGGTGCAGACGTTCTTCGGGCAGGAGACCGACGCGCTGGAGTTCCCACTGGTCGACGGCATCGAGTCGCCCGAGCTCCCGACTCTCGCGGAGATCGACCCGCCGCAGGTGGACCTGAGCCGGCTGGAGGACCTCCAGGGCACGCTCGAACTCCTCAACGACGTGGGTGCCCTGGAGTGAGCTGAGGCTGCACCGGTACCGTTCCCTGCATGGAGCCCCCACCGATGCGGACCCTCGCAGGGTCCCCAGAGCCGCCGGCCCCCGCCGATGCACCGCGGGGGCCGCGCTCTGCGGCCGGGATGCACCCGCTGGTGTGGATCCCCGCGCTGGTCATCGGGGTGGCGATGCTGATCCCGGCGATCTACCTCGTGATCGCCGCGTCAGCGCTGCCAGCCGGGGAGATCTGGGAGATCGTGACCGATCCGAGCACGGCCCGGCTGACGGGCCGCACGCTCGGACTGGCCGCAGCGGTCACCGGCGCGAGCGTGGTGCTCGGGGTCCCGATCGCGTGGCTGACCGTTCGCACGGACCTCCCGGCACGGCGTTTCCTGTCCATCGCCACGGCGCTGCCGCTGGTGATCCCCACCTACGTCGGCGCCTTCACGCTGGTCGGGGCGCTGGCCCCCGGGGGACTGGTCGAGAGCTGGAGCGGCTGGCGGCCACCGTCGCCCTACGGGTTCGGTGGCGCCTTCGTCGCCCTGACCCTGTTCACGTTCCCCTACGTGCTGATCACGGTCCAGTCCGGCCTCCGGGGCCTGGACCCCTCGATCGAGGAGGCGTCGCGCTCGCTCGGTCACGGGCCCATCTCGACGTTCCTGCGGGTCACGCTGCCGCAGCTGCGGCCGTCAGCGGCCGCGGGTGCGCTGCTGGTCACCCTCTACGTCCTCAGCGACTTCGGGGCCGTGTCGATCCTTCGCTACTCGACGTTCACCCGAGCGCTCTACCTGCAGTACCGCACGGCCTTCGACCGTGCTCCGGCGGCGCTGCTCGGGCTCATGCTCGTGGCGATCACCGTCGTGTTCGTCGTGATCGAGGCCCGGGTGGCCCGCGACCGGGGGCAGCAGTTCGGACGCCGGGGTGCCGGCAGAGCGGTGACCCAGGTCCCCCTGAAGCGCTGGCGGTGGCCGGCGGCAGCGTTGTGCTGGTCGGTGGTGCTGATCGGTCTGGTCATCCCGCTGACGGTCGTCACCTACTGGCTGGTGCGCGGCCTCGGCGCCGGTGAGTCACCGAACCTGGCTTTCGGCGCGGCCGGACGCAGCCTGCTGGTCGCGGCCCTGGCGGCGGCCGCCGCGGTGCTGGCGGCTGTCCCGGTCGCGATCTGGTCCGCGCGGAGCCCGTCGCGGTGGGCGCGTCTGACCGAACGCGCGTCCTTCACGGGGTACGCGCTGCCCGGGATCGTGGTCGCCCTGGCCCTGGTGTTCGTCGGGATCCGCCTGGTGCCGTCGCTCTACCAGACCCTCGCGATGCTGATCTTCGCCTACGTGGTGCTCTTCCTGCCGCAGGCGATCGGTGCGATCCGTTCGTCGCTGCTCCAGGTCGAGGGCAACGTCGAGGCAGCGGCTCGGACCCTCGGTTCCGATCGGCTGACGGCACTGCGCCGTGTGACGTTGCCGCTGGCCCGCCGGGGGGCGATCGCCGGTGGCGCGCTGGTGTTCCTGACCGTGTTGAAGGAACTACCGGCCACGCTGTTGTTGTCACCCATCGGTTTCGACACCCTGGCCGTGCGCGTGTGGTCGGCCACCGAGGAGGCCTTCTTCACCCGCGCGGCGATCCCGGCGATGCTGCTCGTCGTGCTGGGGTCGGTGCCGCTCGCGATCACGATGATCCGGGAGCGCCGCGAGACGTGATCGTGCACGTCAGCCGATCGGCTGGAGGTCTGGTCGGTGGACCTCGGTGTCCACGGTCGTGGGATCCTGGTCGTCCTCGAAGACGACCACGGGACCGTCGACGGTCAGCGACACCCGGGTGCCACGCTCGAAGTCCAACCGTGGTCCCCGGCGTGACTGCAGGTGCCGGCCATCGTCCAACTGGACCTGGACGAGCTGGTCGTGCCCGAAGTACGAGATCCCGACGACGGTGGCGCACCCGTCCTGGTCCGCCTGCAGGCGCAGCGCCTCGGGCCGGACGACCGCCGTCACGTCCGTGCCGTCGATCGGGGAGACCGTCGGCAGCCGGCCGATCGCGGTGTCCACCATGTAGCGCCCCGCCCGCGTGCCGGGCAGCACCTCGGCATCGCCGACGAACTCGGCGACGAAACGCGTCGCCGGTGACGTGTAGAGGGTCTGGGGGTCGGCGAGTTGGTGGAGGCGCCCGTCGTGCATGACCGCGACGCGGTCGGTCAGCGACAGGGCCTCTTCCTGGTCGTGGGTCACGAAGACCGCCGTCTGATCGGCGGCACGCAGGATCGAGCGCACCTCTTCGCGGACGCTGGAGCGCATCGCGGCATCGAGGTTGGAGAACGGCTCGTCGAGCAGAACCAGGTCCGGCGCCGGTGCCAGCGCACGTGCCAGGGCCACCCGTTGCTGCTGGCCGCCCGACATCGCGGTCGGGAGTCGATCGGCCAGGGCGCCGAGGCCGACGAGGTCCAGAACCTCGGCCACCCGGGCGGCCCGTTGGCGACGCGACATCCCGCGCAGGCCGTAGCCGACGTTCCGGGCGACGGTCAGGTGGGGGAACAGGGCATAGTCCTGGAAGACCAGGCCGACGTTGCGCCGCTCGGGAGGGATCGCGACGTTCGGGCCCGTGACGGTGCGGCCGTCGATCTCGATCTGTCCGGCGGTCGGTGTCACCAGCCCTGCGATCATCCGCAGCATCGTGGTCTTGCCGCACCCGGACGGTCCGAGGAGCGCGGTGAGGCTGCCCCGCGGTACCTCGATGTCGACCTGATCGACGGCGAGCGTGTCCCCGAAGCGCTTCGACAACCCGACGCAGCGCAGAGCCGGCTGTTCGGCGATGTGCTCGGCGGCGCTCATGGCGGGAACCTCGGTCGAAGGTGGGCGGATCGGCCCCGGAGACCTGTAACGGTTAGGCTACCCTTCATACCGTGGTCGACGCCACCCGGCAAGGAGCCTCCGTGTCACAGCAGCCCACCGCCGCCTCCATCGTGACGGAGGAGCGCCCGGATCCGAACGCGATCACGGAGGCCCTGGAGGTCCTTCTCGATCGCGCCGAGCGTGCAGAGCGCTGCACAGCGGATGACCTGGTCGCTGCGCTGCCGGTCAACGTCGTCGAGGCTGCCGCCGTGGTCCACGACCTGGAGTCCCGCGGCGCGATCACCGTCCAGGGCGGGGTCCTGTCCCTGACCGACGACGGGTTCGACCTGGCGGTCACAGCGGTCCGGCGCCACCGGCTCACGGAGCGGCTGTTGATCGATGTGATCGGGCTCGAATGGTGGAAGGTGCACCACGAAGCCGAACGCTGGGACGGGGTCATCTCCGATGATGTCGAGGCACGGCTGGTCGACCTGCTCGACGACCCGGGCACCTGCCCGCACGGCAACCCGATCCCGGGATCGCGCAACCGGCCCGACCAGTCCGACGCGGTCCGGCTCGACGAGGCCCCAAGCGGCCCGGTCGTCGTCGTGCGGATCACCGAGACGCTCGAGGCCGATGATGAGGCGCTGCAACTGCTCCAGGGCTGCGGCTTCGTCCCGGGGCGTCATGCCGAGGTCAAGGAACGTCGCGACGGCTGGGTCGAGGTGGCGGGCTCGATCCGCGACGCGGCGTTGCCGCCCCACATCGCCAGCCACACCTACGTCCGGGTCCAGTGACGGGTAGGGGACGTCATCTCGCCGGAGAGGTCACGGGCCGGCGGTAGGCTGCGGGGCATGAGTGCTCCCGAACCGACCCCACCCACCGGCGATGATGCTGCCAAGGTCGCGGCGGTCCGCCGCCGCAGCGTCGCGGTCCTCGGCGATCGTGTGTTGGTCGCCCCACCCGATGATTCGGATCGCACGAGCAAGGGCGGCATCCTGATCCCCGCGACCGCGAAGTCGATGGACCGCAAGGGCCTGTGGGGTGAGGCGATCGGGATCGGACCGCACGTCCGCCACCTCGACGTCGGTGATGAGGTCCTGTACCTCCCCGATGACGCCATCGAGGTGGACGTCCAGGGGGACGCCTACCTGATCGTCCGCGAGCGGGACGTGCACGCGGTCGCTTCCCTGCGGCGGGACGGCGCGACCGGCCTCTACCTTTAGGTCTCGGCACCCTTCAGCCGTTGGCAGGTCGTTCCCGGGAGGATCGCAGGATGGGCGCAGGTATCTCCGCATCGGACAGCGTCGGACCACCGGTCGGTGCCCGGGTCCGGCTCTCATCGAACGAATCGCCGTTCGGGCCGTCACCCGCAGCCGTCGACGCCGCGCAACGCGCCCTCGTCGAGGCGCACCGGTACCCCGACGATCAGAGCATCACCCTGCGCCAGGCCATCGCCTCCCGTGAGGATGTCGCGTTCGACCACATCGCGGTCGGGACGGGATCGGCGGCACTGCTGATGGACGCCGTCCCGCACTTCTGTTCCGTCGGCGACGAGGTCCTGGCCTTCGCCCACTCGTTCATCGTCTACCGCCTGGCCGCCGCCAACGCTGGTGCGACCTACGTCGAGGTCGAGGACAGCGGACCGGCCAGCGGTGACGCCGACGGTTACGGACGTGACGTCGACGCCCTGCTCGCGGCGATCACCGATGCCACGCGCATCATCCTGATCGACAACCCCGGGAACCCGACGGGCACCCACCTCACCGGTGAGCAGCTACGTGCGCTGGTCGATGGGGTGCCGGACCACATCACCATCGGGATCGATGAGGCCTACCACCACTTCGCAACGGGACAGCGCGACTACGCCACGGTCGCCGAACTCGGCCTGTCCCACCCGCGACTGCTGACGATGCGCACGTTCTCCAAGGCCTACGCCCTGGCCGGTCTGCGCGTCGGCTACGTCACGGGGCCAGCCGAGCTCATCGCGCCTCTCGATGCCCGACGGCCCCGCTTCAACGTGACGGGCTCCGCACAGGCCGCCGCGATCGCGAGCCTCGACGACACCGACCACCTCACCGCGACGATCGAGGGCACGCTGGCGAGCCGGGAGCGGATGGCTGCCGGCCTCCGCGAACTGGGCGTGCCGTTCACCGACGGGCTCGGCAACTTCCTGACCGTCGAGTGTGGGACGGACGCGGGGCCGATCGTCGAGGCCTACGGGTCCCACGGCGTCGGTGTCCGCGGGCTGGTCCCGTACCGCATGACCGAGCAGTTCCGCGCGACGGTCGGCACCGCGGAGGAGACCGAGGCGTTCCTCACGGCCTCCGCGACCGTGCTCGCCGACGTGCCGTCCCGACGCTGACGGAGGACGGGATGGCCGACAGGTGGCGGCTGCACGACCGGGGTGCCCTGCGCCGCGGTCTGGTGCTGCTCGCCCTCGTCGCGGCGCTCGTGGCCTGCGGGGACGACCGTGTCAGCGTGCAGGGCGTCGAGGAACCCGACGAGGTCCCACCCCGCGACGCGGTCCTGGTCGACGGAGCGTGGGAGGAGGCGGCGGCCTGGATCCGGCGCGAGAACGCGGACGACCGACCCGTGCTGGTCAACATCCTCGCGAGTTGGTGTGGCCCGTGCGAACGCGAGCTGCCCCTGCTGCTCGACGCCTACGACGCCAACCCGGACATCGCGTTCCTCGGCATCGACCACCTGGACAACCGCGAGGACGCCGAACGGTTCGTCGAGGAACAGGACATCCGGTTCCCCACCCTGTTCGACATCGGTGGCGAGGTCGCGTTTGCGATCGAGGGGCGGGGCATGCCGACGACGGTCGTCTTCGATACGGACGGCACCCTGGTCGCGCATCACACGGGCGAGTTGACGCCGGCCAGCCTGGAAGAACTGCTCGACACGGTCCGCTGAGTGGTGCCGGACTCCGTCGACGTGGATCCGCTACCCGTCCGCCACCGGACCGTGGTGGGACCGGGTGGCGTCCGGTTGCAGGTCACCGAGGTCGGTTCGTCCGGCCGCTCGGCGGTCGTCATCGCCCACGGTGCTGGCTCCTCGGCGCGGTTCATCGTGGACGCGTTCGCGGGCCCGGTCCTGGCGTCCGGTCGTCGTCTGGTGACCTTCGACCTGCGCGGACACGGCGGATCCGACCCGGCACGTGATCCGGTGGACCACCGCCTCGAGGTGCATGTCGCCGACCTCCGGGCGGTCGCCACCTCGGTCGTCGGGCCGATCGAGGTGGTCGGGGGCGTCTCGCTCGGCGGTCATGCCGCGGTCCGTGCGGTCGCAACGGGGGACGTGGCTTGCGGCGTGGTGTTGGCGTGCCTCCCCGCCTGGACGGGGAAGGCGGGTGACGGTGTCGGGCCGCACGCCGTGGTCGCCGCCGAGGTCCGCGAGGTCGGGATCGCTGCGGTCATCGCGCGACTGGAAGCGGCGAGGGACCTTCCGCCCTGGCTCCGGGAGGTCCTCGTCCGCGACTACCGGTCGCACGATCCGGGCAGCCTGACGGCTGCGCTCTTGGCGTTGGATGGTGGGCTCGCACCCGATGCTGAGGAGGTCGGCGGCCTCCCCGTGCCGCTGGCGGCGGTCGGATGGCCCGATGACCCTGGACATCCGCTGGCCGTGGCCCGACACTGGGTCGATGTGGCGCCGGTCGCCGCGTTGCGGACCCTGGAACTCACAGATCTCGACGCCGGGGTGGATAGCCTGGGCCGCACGGCGATGGCTGCTGTCGATGCTGCCGGGGACGAAGGGGGAACCTGATGGAGATCGCGCTGTTCGCAGTGGTGGCGGGACTGATCGGGCTCGGGCTGTTCGCGTTCTGGATCTGGACGCTCGTGGACGTTCTGAAGGTGCCGAGCGACGACCGGTTCCGGACCGGAACCCAGTTGATCTGGGTGCTCGTGATCGTGTTCACCCAGATCATCGGGTCGGCCATCTACCTGGCGATCGGTCGCCCTGAACCCTCGATGCGCCGTTGATGGACGTTCGGTTGGCCGAGCAGGGGGACGCCCCGAGGGCTCCCCTGGCCAGCGCCGGTTATGCCTGCTGCTCGGACGTCGACCGGATGATGACCACCGGACACTCCGCATGTTGGGCGCACTGCTGACTCACCGATCCCAGCATCAAACTCTTGAAACCGCCGCGACCGCGTGACCCGACCACCAGGAGATCCGCGTCCTTCGAGTGCTCCACGAGGGTCTCGGCAGGTCGAGAGCTCTCGATGATCCTGCCTTCGACCTCGAGACCGCTGAGCCCGTCGACCATCCGGTCAACCAGTCCTTGTGCGCGCACGGCGGCTTCAAGGGCGGCAGACTCCATGGCTTCACGCATTGCTTCGGTGGCGCCGGCGCTCATGGTCCCGTATTCCCCATCGCCTTGCCACGCAAGATGACGTTCGTACGTTTCGTACGTGTAGATCACCTCGAGAGAGGCACCCCGCAACCTGGCCTCATCAACCGCCCAGGCCAGTGCCCGTTGCGACCCTTCGGACCCGTCAACACCAACGACGATCCGAGCCATGATGTACTCCGCACCTCGTCGTCGAGCGATCCGAGTGGTTCGTCACAGCGCCAAGCGCTCTGTGGCGACCGGGTGAGCGACGTTAGTCGGCTTTCGCCACCACGTCGACAAGGGGCGTCGGCGGTGGCTGACGTGTCGGCGAGGGGCCGCCCGCCCTCCCTGTTACGGGGTTGGCACGGGATGCCCCGGTCGGTGAAGCCGCCATCAGCCCCGGGTGGCTTGCTGACCGTCCCGGATGGCTTGCCAGACGCGCTGCGGCGAACAGGGCATCTGGACGTCCTGGACCCCGAAACCACGGAGTGCGTCAACCACGGCGTTCACGACGGCCGGTGGCGCGCCGATGGTGCCGGATTCCCCGACACCCTTGGTGCCCAGTGGGTTGTCGCCGTGGGAGGTGGTGGTCAGGGTCTCGAGGTGCGGCAGATCCGGAGCTGTCGGAACGAGGTAGTCGATCAGCGAGCTGGTCAGCAGGTTGCCGTTGTCGTCGTGGACGACCCCCTCGTAGAGCGCCTGAGCGATGCCCTGGGCGACACCGCCGTGGACCTGCCCCTGGAGGAGTGCGGGGTTGATGATGACACCACTGTCGTCGACCGCGACGAAGCGCAACAGGTCGACGCGACCCGTCTCCGTATCGATCTCGACGACGGCGGCGTGGGTCCCGAACGGGAAGGTGAACCCGTCGGGCTCATGGTCGTGGACCGCCTGCAGGCCGTCCATGTCATCCACCTCGCGGTTCTCGACCGCCGCGGCGATGTCGGCGAAGCTCAGGTGGGTCCCGGGGTCGCCGCGGACGACGAGCCCACCGTCGGCCACGTCGAGGTCCTCCTCGTTGGCCTCCAACAGCATCGCAGCCGCCCTACGCGCCGCTGCGATCACGCGGTCGACGGCGCCGGCCACGGCCACGCCGCCGACGGATACCGACCGCGACCCGAACGTTCCCTTGCCTCGCGGGATCCGTGTGGTGTCGCCGAACACCACCTCGATGGCGTCCATGTCCACCTGGAGGCGGTCCGCGACGATCTGTGCCAGGGTGGTCCCGGTGCCCTGTCCTGTCGGGCCGAGCCCGGAGGTCACCCGGACCTGACCGGACGGGTCGATGTGGACGGCGCCGAACTCCGACATGCCCGGGCCGGTACCGCACCGGTCCACGTAGCTGGCCATCCCGATCCCGAGTCGGCGATGGTCGCCGGCCGCGAGCCGTGCTGCCTGCGCTTCACGCCAGGTGGGGTAGTCCACGGCATCCAGGGCCGTGTCCAGTCCGGACGCGTAGTCGCCGCTGTCGAACGTCATCCCGCCGATGGAGGCGAAGGGGAACTCGTCCGGCGCCGGGAAGTTGCGGCGGCGGACGTCTGCCGGGTCCAGGCCGAGGGCGTGGGCGAGATCGTTGATCGCGCGCTCGACCGCGTAAGCGGCTTCGGGGCGACCCGCGCCCCGATAGGCGGCGGTCGGCACCGTCGTGGTGAACACGCCGGTGGCGTCGAACCCGTAGGCCTCCCAGCGGTAACAGCCGGGGGTGACCGCGTTGCCGTTCAGCAGGATGTTCGCCCCGACGCGGGACAGGTACGCGCCACAGTCGCCCGTGACCTGGACCTGCAAACCGGTCAGGGTCCCGTCAGTGCGACCTCCGATGGTGATGTCGTACCGCAGGCCTCGACCATGGGAGGTCGTCTGGAGGTCCTCGGTCCGGGTCGCGACGAACGTGACGGGTCGTTCGAGGCGCAGGGCCAGCTCGGTGCAGAGGATCTCCTCGGCGTAGCAGTCGAGCTTGGGACCGAAGCCCCCGCCCACGTCCATGGCGATGACGTCGAACGAACTCTCGTCCCGTCCGAGCATCAGGGCGACGTGGCTCCTGATGCGGTGGGGTACCTGCGTCGACGTGCGGATGACGAGCTGGCCGCCCGACCCGGGCTCGGCCACAACGGTGCGAGGCTCGAGTGCGACACCCATCACGCGGGACTGTTGGTACCGGCGGGACAGCACGACGTTGGAGGTGTCGAAGGCCGCGTCGAGGTCGCCGGACCGCTGTCCCTGGAACCTGAAGACGACGTTGGTGCCGAGGTCCTCGTGGACGAGGTCGCGGTCCTCGAGTGCCTGGTCTACCGACGGCACGGCCGGGAGCGGTCCGTAGTCGACGTCGATGTGTTCAAGCGCGTCGACCGCGGCGGCGGCGGAGGTTGCGGCGACGACCGCGACCGGTTCACCGACGAAGCGGACGCGGTCCGCGGCGACCGGCCACTGTGGCGGCCGGTGGGCGTCGTCTGGTCCGGAGACCGGCAACGGCTGCACCCAGGTCGAGGCCAGGTCGGCACCGGAGAACGCGGCCACGACCTCGGGCAACGCGAGAGCACCTGATAGGTCGACGCCGTCGATCGTGGCATGCGCCATGGGTGAGCGGAGGACCCCGAGGTGCAGCGATGCAGCCGAGACGAGGTTGCCGACGGCCCGGGAGTGACCGGTCACCAGATGGGCGTCCTCGGCGCGGTGCGCCGCCCGGCCGATGTGGGCGGTCCGGCCGCCTCCGGAGGGCCCGGTCATGACCATGGTGCGCGGCGCGCGCGTGAACCTGATACGCGGGAACTCGACACGGTGGACTCCGTCGTCGTGGGTGGGGACCTCATCGGGTCGACCGCGACCCGGCGAGGTGCTTCGGGCCCCATGCTAGGTCCATCTGGTTCGAGGAGGCGTGCCTGCCTCGGACGGGGTGAAGGCGACCGGAGCGGTGAACGCCGCACGACGGCCGGCGCGACGCAGCGCTCGCAGGATGGGTGTGCCCGTGACGACGACCAGCGTCGCGGTGAGGACCGCGCGCGGGATGTCGAAGCCGAGGGATGTCAGGACGCTGAAGGTGAGGAACCGTCGGAGGTTGTCGAGCACCGGATCCCCGGCGATGAACGAGATGG
>SLHP01000174.1 GCA_007136095.1 Nitriliruptoraceae bacterium | reverse complement strand
CGCACCGCGGCGACCGGACCCGCGAACGGGATGCCCGAGAGCATGGTCGACAGCGACGAGCCGTTCATGGCCACGACGTCGTACGGATCGAACTGGGTGGTCTGGATGACCGTGTTGACGACCTGGACCTCGTTGCGCAGACCCTCAGCGAAGGTCGGGCGCAGCGGCCGGTCGGTCAGACGGCACACCAGGATGGCGTTCTCCGACGGACGTCCCTCCCGCTTGAAGAACGAGCCGGGGATGCGCCCGTTGGCGTACATGCGCTCCTCCACCTCGATGGTGAGGGGGAAGAACGGCAGGAAGTCCTTGACCTGCTTGGACGCGGTGGTCGTGGTCAGGACCTTGGTGTCGCCGAGGCTCACAACCACGGCGCCGCCCGCCTGGGCGGCGAGGGTTCCTGCTTCGAAGGTGATCGTCTTGCCGTCGATGTCGACGGACTGCTCGTATTTCCCGAGCTTGCCCACGTGGGCCTCCTCTTGATCTTGTCACGCCGACAACCCTGTCGGCGTTACGCGCTTCTCTAGCGCGGGGACTGCGGTGAGGTGGCGTCAGGCTCGGTGCCGGCGCATCAGTGGGGGCGGCTCGTCCCTGGTCCTGCCCGGGGGTCGAGGCGTCTCCACTGACGACCGACGGGGCCTGCTGCCACCTCGCGACTCCTCGACCTGTTGCCGGGGAACCGCAAGGGCGCAACGTCGTCGACGTTGCGCCCGGGGTCGTGCTAGCGCCGAAGCTCAAGTTCTGCGATCAGCGCGCGGTACCGATCGATCTCGTTGTCCTTCAGGTAGTTGAGCAGCCGACGGCGCTGTCCGACGAGCTTCAGCAGCCCACGACGCGAGTGGTGGTCGCCGTGGTGCTCCTTCAGGTGTTCCGTCAGGTGGGTGACGCGCTGCGTGATGAGCGCGACCTGAACCTCGGGGGAGCCGGTGTCGCCCGGCGTGCGGGCGAAGCGCTCGATGATGGCTTGCTTGTCGTCGGGAAGTGCGATGACCATGGATCGGTTCCTGTCGTGTGTGGGCCCTGCTTCGCCGGGCCGGAGGAGCGTGTGCTCCACCGAAGGGGCTGCTGACAAGCCGGTCACGACGACCTGCGTGTCGGTCCGCGGCGCTCTCACCCCGGTCGTGACGACCAAACGGTCGATCGGACGGGATGGAGTCGACGGGTGGACCTGGCGACCCCGATGCCCGAGCGGGCACGGTGAGATCGACCCGTGTGGGCCGATGTGCGCAGTGTCCCACAGACCGCACGACCGAGCAACCTGTCCAGGCGGCCGACAGTGGCGCGAGCCGCGCGCTGACCGTTCGTGGCGGGGACATCCGAGCCGACGCTCAGGCCGGGGGCTCGGCAGGTTCTTCGTCCGAGGCCACCAGTTGCAGGCGCGCGGCGTCCACGTCGGCGCGGATCTGGGCGACCAGTTCGTCCACGCCGTTGAAGCGTTGCTCGCCGCGGAGTCGGTGCTCGAAGGTCACATCGAGCACGGTGCCGTACAGATCCAGCGGTCCCTCGACATCGAGCAGATGCGCTTCGACGGTCGGGGTGTCATCGGCGCCGAACGTCGGACGCACCCCGATGTTGGTGACGCAACGCCACCGTCGGTCACCCACGGTGGCGTGACCGGCGTAGACCCCGTTGCCCGGGACGGCCCGGCCGGGTGATACCTCGATGTTGGCGGTCGGGATGCCGATCGTCTGGCCCCGGCCGTCACCGGCCACGACCTCGCCGGCGAGGCTGTAGGGACGGCCGAGCGCGCCGGTGACCCAGCGGACCTCGCCGTCGTAGAGCGCGGAGCGGATGGCGCTGGACGACAGCGGTTCACCATCGAGGTCGCGCAGCGCGACGGCCTCCACATCGAACCCGTGGTACTCGCCGGTCGTCAGCAGGGCGACGACATCGCCCTTGGCCTTGTGGCCGAACCGGAAGTTGGTCCCCACGACGACCCGCGAGGCCCGGAGCCGCTCGACGAGCACCCGCTCCACGAAGTGCTCCGGGGTCAGTTGCGACAGTTCCTGCGTGAACGGCAGCACGACCACCAGGTCCACGCCGGCCTCGATGAGGCGTTCGATCCGCTGGTCGAGGCTGCAGAGCCCGGGCGGCTCGCTGCCGGGGCGCAGCACCGCGGCCGGGTGAGGATCGAAGGTGATCGCCACGGAGCGGACGCCGCGGTCGAGCGCCGCGTCGACCGTGCGGTGCAGGAGCGTGCGATGCCCCCGGTGCACACCGTCGAAGTTCCCGATCGTCACCACGGACGGATCGGGCTCCACGTCATCCAGCGAGCGCACCACGGACGCTGTGTCGTCGGTGGTCACGACAACTCCTCCGGACGGGTCCACACCAGGGCGGCCTTCGCCGCGTCGCCGGTGTCCTCGTAGATGCCGAGGAGGCGCCCACCATAGGTCAGCGCGTACGGCCCCTCGATCTGTTGCGCCTCGGCCCGGGCGCCCTGGGTCAGGCGCAGGGCGACGTCATCGTCCTCGATGGCCACCGCGGGCAGCGCCCGTGCAACCGCGGCCTCGATCGGCAGGAAGCGTTCCGCCAGCGACCCGTCCTCGGCAGCGGCCCGGATCGTGTCGAGGTCGTGGGCCTCATCGGACGTGAACGGCCCGTTCGCCAGCCGCCGCAGCCCGACCAGGCTGCCGCCGACACCCAGGGCCTGCCCGACGTCGTGGGCGATCGTCCGGACGTAGGTCCCGGCGGAGCAGGTCACCAGGAAGGCCGCTTCCGGACGCGCGCCGGGTTCGAACGCGTCCAGGACCAGATCGTGCACCGTGACCTGCCGCGCATCACGCTCGACCGTCTCACCTCGACGTGCCTTCTCGTGCAGCCGCTCACCGTCGACCTTGACGGCGGAGACCATCGGCGGGATCTGCTCGATCGGTCCCTGGAAGCGGGTCAGGGCCTCGCACAGCGATCGCTCGTCGACGTGGGACGCATCGACGGTGGCGATCACCTGCCCATCCGCGTCCTGCGAGTCGGTCTCGACGCCGAGCACCATGCGTGCGGCGTAGGTCTTGGTCCCGACCTGGAGGAACTGCACCAGTCGGGTGGCACGACCGAGGCACACGACCAGGACCCCCGTGGCAGCCGGATCGAGGGTGCCGGTGTGGCCGACCCGGGACTGGCCGACGGCCCGACGGACCACCTGCACCACGTCGTGCGAGGTCATGCCGACCGGTTTGTCCACGATCAGGACACCACTGACGTCATCGGCCGAACGGCGCCGTCCCACCTCACACCTCCCGGAGCCGCGCGACGACCTCGGCGACGACGTCGGCAGGATCCAAGGTCGTGGAGAACCCGGCAGCCATGGCGTGCCCCCCGCCGCCCAACTGGGTCGCGATCGCGCCCACGTCGATCCGACCGCGCGACCGCAGCGATCCGCGCCAGGTGCCGTCCGGTGCCGGCTTGGCGACGAACGCGACCTCGGCCAGATCGGCACTGCGGACCACGTCGATCACGGCTTCGAGGGCTTCCAGGCCGAGCCCCTGCTCCTCGAGTTCCCGGTGGGTCACGTGGGTGTGGACCAGCGCCACGTCCGGCACGAAGGCCAACCGTGCGAGCGCGACCGCCAGCAACTGCAACTCACCGAGGGAACGGGTGTCGAACAGACGGCTGATCATCTCGGCGTGGGGGGCGCCGGCGTCGATCAACCGGCCGGCCAGTTGCATCACGGATCCGTCGGTGTTGGTGTGTCCGAAGCGGCCGGTGTCGGTCACCAGGCCGGCGTACAGGCAGGTCGCGAGGTCGCGATCCAGCGGGACGTCCAGGCGGCGGAGGATCTCGTCCACGACCTGCACGGCAGCCGCGGCACGCGGTGCGATGACCTCCAGATCACCGAACCCGTCCGCCGAGGCATGGTGGTCGATGACCAGGCACGCCACACCTGCGTCGAGGTAGGTCGTGACACGCCCGAGGCGCTCGCGACTGGCGACGTCCACGGTGATCAGCAGGTCCACCTCGGCCGGTGGTGGCAACGCGGCCGGCGGCAGCAGATCGGGCACCCCGGGTAGCTCGGCCAGAGCGGCGGGCACCTTCAGTGGGGTCTCGCCCACGGTCGGCGTGCTCCGCACACCGAGGCGTTGGAGCCCGAGGTGCATCGCCAGCGCACCGCCGAGCGTGTCACCGTCTGGACTGACGTGCGACGCGACCACCACCCGCTCACCGGCGGCGACCGCCTGCCGGATGCGTCCGACCGCGGCGTCGATGGCGTCCGGTTCGACATCGTCCAACCAGGGGGGTGCGCTCACCGATCGTCCTCGGACGCGGGTGGCTGCTTGTAGACCGACGGATCGTGGGTCCCGGTGGTCGACGGACCGTCGGTGTCGATGTCGCGCAGCAGTTCATCGATGCGGGTCGCCGTCCCGACGACGGGGTCCGCACGGAACCGCAGCTCCGGGGTCGTGCGCAGCTTGACGCGACTGGCCAGCAGCGTGCGCAGGCGGGGCGCGGCGGACGACAGTCCATCCGCGACCTCGACCGGGTCGGGGACGCGGTCACCACCCGTGCGACGCGGATCACGCGAGATCAGCTCCGGATCGAGCGTCGAGTAGAAGATCGTGGCGACCTCGTGATCGGGGGTGACGTCCACATCGGTCAGGGTCACGAAGGCGATCCGCGGGTCCGAGATCTCGGTCTCCAGGAGATCCGCCAGCGCGGACCGCACATCGCGATCGACTCGGGGGTTGCGTTTGCGGGCCATCGTGTCTCCGATCGGTGGTGGTCTGGGATCGGGTCCGGCGGCGGGGCCGGATCGTCCATCCCGTCGGTCTCAGACCGTCGGGCGGTCTCCGAGATCCGGGTCGAGGTGGTCCGCGAGATCGCTGACCGCGAGGACCTCGACCCGCGGGTCACGCTCGATGATGGCGCGGATGCGGTCGAGCACCCGATCGACGCCGGTCGCCGACGAGGCTGCCACGGCCACCCCGAGCACCGCCCGCTGCCACAGATCCTGGCCACCGACCTCAGCGACCGAGCAGCTGAGCTCGCGCTGCAGTGCCGCCTGCATCCGCCGGACGAGCGTCCGTTTCGCCTTCAGGCTGTCCAGACCCGGCAGGTACACCTCGACCCGCGCCACGCCGTAGTGGACCTTGCCGTCGTCCGAAGTCACGATCGCACCTGCTTGCCAGCCGGGGTGGTCCGCCACGTCGGTGGCGGACCGTTGGCGGTCAGTCGCGCGCCACCTCCACGGTCTCGTACGCCTCGAAGACATCGCCTTCCTTGACGTCCTGGAACTTCTCCAGACCGATCCCGCACTCGAAGCCCTCACGCACCTCTCGGACATCGTCCTTGAAGCGCCGCAGCGAGGTCATCTTGTCCTCAGCGATCACGACGCCCTCACGGATGACGCGCACACCGGCATCCCGGCGGATCTCTCCGCGGGTGACCATGCACCCGAAGACGAACCCGGCCTTCGGCACCTTGAAGACCTCGCGGACCTCGGCCTCGCCGAGCACCTGCTCGCGGAACTCGGGAGCGAGCAGTCCCTTGACGGCCCGTTCGATGTCCTCGATGGCCTCGTAGATGATGCGGTAGGTCCGCAGGTCCACACCGGAGCGATCGATCTCCTCGCGGGCGTTGGCACCGGGACGCACGTTGAACGCCACGATGATCGCATCCGAGGCCTCGGCCAGGCGGACGTCGCCCTGCGTGATGGCGCCGACCCCCTTGCTGATGACGCGAACCTGGACCTCGTCGAGTTCGAGCTTGACGAGCGCATCCTCGAGCGCCTCAGCGGAACCGGAGACGTCGGCCTTGATGATGACGTTCAGCGTGGCCTTGTCGCCGGCCTGCACCGCGGAGGTGAACTCCTCCAGGGTGGTGGGACGGCGCTCGGCGAGCTCCTTGCGGCGGTCACGCGCAGAGCGTCGTTCCGCGACGTCGCGGGCGAGTCGCTCCGCCGAGACCACGCGGAACTCGTCACCGGCCTCCGGCACCTCGTTCAGCCCGATGACCTGCACGGGCCGCGACGGTTCGGCTTCCTGGACCTGTTCACCGTGTTCGTTGAACATGTTGCGGATCTTGCCGTCGGCCGTTCCGGCGACGAGGATGTCGCCGCGCTTGAGCGTGCCGCCCTGCACCAGCAGGGTGGCGACCGGACCACGCCCCTTGTCGAGATGGGCCTCCACGACCCGGCCGCGGGCATCCTTGTCCGGGTTGGCCTGCAGCTCGAGCAGATCGGCCTGCAACAACACGACCTCCAGCAGGTCATCGAGCCCCTGCTTGGTCTTGGCGGACACCTCGGCCATCGGGATGTCCCCACCGAAATCCTCGGCGACGAGGTCGTGCTCGGTCAGCTGCGTCTTGACCTTGACCGGGTCCGCACCTTCGACGTCCATCTTGTTGATGGCGACGACGACCGGGACCTCGGCGGCCTTCAGGTGGGCGATGGCCTCCTGGGTCTGGGGCATGACCCCGTCGTTGGCGGCAACCACCAGGATGGCGACATCCGTGACCTGCGCACCGCGTGCACGCATCGCGGTGAAGGCCTCGTGACCCGGGGTGTCGATGAAGGTGATCGCACGGTCGTCCTTGGAGATCTGGTAGGCGCCGATGTGCTGCGTGATCCCACCGGCCTCGCCGGAGACGACGTCGGTCGAACGGATCGCGTCCAGCAACAGGGTCTTGCCGTGGTCGACGTGACCCATGACCGTGATGACGGGAGCGCGGGACTGCAGGTTCTCGGGGTCCTCGGGTGCCTCGACCCCGAACTCGAGTTCTTCCTCCGACAGGAAGTGCACGGCGACGCCGAGGTCGGCGCCGATGATCTCGACGGTGTCGTCGGGCAGCGACTGCTGCACCGTGGCCATCTCGCCCATCTCGAACAGCTTCTTGACGAGCGCGGCGCCACCGACCCCGAGCTTGTCGGCGAGTTCGCCGACCGTGACTCCGGAGAGCACCTCGACGCGTTCGACCGTGATCTGGTCCTCGATCGGCACGTCCCGACGCATCGGCCCGCGCGACAGTTCCTGCTCCGCGGGGCTCTGCTTCTCCTTCTTCTTGCGGCGGGTCTTGCCGCTGTTGGGACCGCCGGTGCCACTCGGACCGCCACGACCGCCGGGGGGACCACCTCGGG
>SLHP01000198.1 GCA_007136095.1 Nitriliruptoraceae bacterium | reverse complement strand
TGGGTGTCCGTGGTCATGCGGGGACCTCCTGCAGTGAGCCGGTCCGTGCCGGCCGGAGTTCCAGTGTGCAGCATTTGGGGCCGCCACCGGACTTCCTGAGTTCGGAGAGTTCGACGGGGACGGGGACGAAGCCGCGGCCAGCCAGTGCTGCGGCCAGGCCCTCGGCCTCGGTGGGCAGCACGACGTGACGTCCGTCCGAGACCGCGTTCAGGCCGAGGACCGCCGCGTCCTCGGCCGACGAGATGATCGCGTCGGGATAGCGGTCCTGGAGGACCCGCCGGCTGTCCCGATCGAAGGCCTCGGGGAGGTAGGCGATCGTGTGGTCATCCAGGACCGTCAGAGCCGTGTCGAGGTGGTAGTAGCGGGGGTCGACCAGCAGTAGTGTCACGACCTCGTGCCCGGTGAGCCGGGCGACCTCGGCGTGGCTCCGTCGGTCGGTCCGGAAGCCGGTGCCCGCGAGGATGACGTCGCCGGCGACGAGCAGGTCGCCCTCGCCCTCGTTGGTGTGCGTGGTCGTGTGAACGACCGGGATGCCGGCCGCGAGCAGGTGGTCGCGGTAGAGGTCCGCCTCCGGCATGCGCTCCGGGTGGACGAAGCTGGCGCCGATCGCCACCCCGTCGACCACGACACCGCCGTTCGCCGCGAAGACCATGTCGGGAAGTCCGACTGCGGCATCGATCGTGACGACGTCGTGGCCGAGCCGCAGGTAGGTCTCACGCAGACCGTGCCACTGTGCGATCGCACGTGCCCGATCGACCGGGACGGCCGGGTCCATCCAGGGGTTGATGGCGTAGGTGACGTCGAAGTGCTCGGGCGGACAGAGCAGGTAGCGCCGGGGACGGGCGGGACGGACGAACGGCAGGACGGTCATGGGGCACCTTCCGGGGTGTGCGGCGGGGCGCGAGGGCGGGCGGTGGGGAGGAGTGCCTGCGATCGGTCGTCGGCCGATGGCGCCAGTGACGAGGGTGCACCGTAAGCTCTCCATCAACGTGCGTATAGGTACATCTGTTGTGTGGAGAAAGGCGATGTCTTGCGTCTGGATGAGATCGACCATCAGATCGTTGCGTACCTGGCTCGTGACGGCCGGAGCAGCTTCCGGACGATCGGCGAGTCGGTCGGGCTGTCGGCCCCCGCGGTCAAGCGTCGGGTGGACCGCCTGGTCGATGCGGGGGTCATCGAGGGGTTCACCGCGGTCGTCGATCCGCGGCTGCTCGGCTGGACCACCGAGGCCTTCATCGAGCTGTTCTGCGAGGGGCGCACCCCGCCGGCGGTGATCAGCACGACGCTGAGCCGCTACCTCGAGGTCGTCGGTGCGTACACGATCACCGGCGATCCGGACGCACTGGTGCACCTGCGTGCGTCCGACACCGCCCACCTCGAAGCCACCCTTGAGCGGATCCGCAGCGAGCCGTTCATCGTGCGGACGCGATCCGTCATCGTGCTGTCCCGGCTGATCGAACGGCAGGTGCCGACGCAGCGTGAGCCGGGACCGGGCACCGGGGCGGCCTGACCCGCGTCCGATCAGCGACGGTGCCGGGTCCGGTGCGCCTGTCGCAGGCTCTGTCCACAACCTCCGGGATCGGACGGCGGATGCCGGGGCCGTGTGTGCCAGACTCAACGGCATGCGATCCTCACGCCGTCACCGCTCCGATGATCCTCCCTCTCCATCCATCGAGGAGCGGGTGCGGGTAGCCGTGGCGCGTTTCGGTACCGATCCGGACGGGTTCGACGCGGCCTGTCAGCTCCTGGCCTCCCGGCCCGACGACACGCTGGCCGTCGCCGACGCCATGCTCGCGGAGATGCTGGCCGACCTGTGGGAGCGCGGGTGGACGCCGGCGGATCTGCTGCACGTGCTGGGGCGGAAACTGCGCGCGGGGTCGATCGCGGTGGCCGCCGAGCGGATCGTGACGGACGCCGATGACCGTCTCGCCCGTGGGCAGGCTCTCCATCCGGTCTGGCGTGGCCACATCGAGCGTCTGCGCAGTGACGGTCGACGCTCGCCAGAACCCGCGGCCGTCGACGTATCGCGCAGCCTGCTCGAGGTCCTTGGGGTTGTGAGCCGGCTTCCGGACATCCCGGTGACCGTGCCGCCCCCGGGAGATCTCCGCAGCGGGCTCGGCCGCGGTGTCCGGCTCGATGAACGGATGTTGACGCGCGTCCGTGCGCTGCTGGCGAAGGCGGAGTCGACCGGGTTCGACCAGGAGGCGGAGGCTCTGACCGCAAAGGCGCAGCAACTCATCGCACGGCATGCGATCGATGAGGCGTTGTTGGATCGCGGGGAGGACGTGGGGGAACCGTCGATCCGGCGCATCCCGGTCGATGACCCCTACGCCTCCGCCAAGGCCCATCTGATCGCCGAGGTTGCCCGCGCGAACCGGTGCCGCGTGGTCCACACCCCGGACCTGGGGTGGGTGACAGCGTTCGGGTATGACCACGATCTGGCGGCCGTCGAGCTGCTGTCGACCTCCCTGCTGGCACAGGCAGCTGCCGCCATGGCACGTCAGGGGGTGCGGCGCGATGCTGCGGGGCGCTCCCGCACCCGGTCGTTCCGACATGCGTTCCTGCTGGGCTTCGGCCAACGCATCGGTGAACGGTTGCGGCTCGCCGCCGAGCAGGAGGTGGTGGTGGCCCGTGCGGAGAACGACCGCCTGGTTCCGGTCCTCGCGGCGCGTGAGGACCGGCTGGTCGCCGCGCAGAAGCGGGCGTTCCCCGCCGTGCGTCGTCGGGCGACCTCGGTCAGCCATCCGGCGGGCTGGACCGAAGGTCAGGCGGCGGCCGAGCACGCGCGTCTGGACGTCACGGCGCCACGACTCCCGGGCGCCTGATGCCTCGCTGCTGACCGGGGGTCCCGGGCGCGGGTGGTGGCTGCGGATCCCGGGCACAGGGTCCCATGGCACCACGGACCTCTTGCTCTGCCCCGCGCTTGCGCGGGTCCGTAGGTTCATGGTGGAACAGGAGGCAGGCCCGTGGCCCGAAGCGTTCGAACCTTTCTTCCCGTCGTCGGTGATCCGGCATCGCTCACCCGCGCGTTCGAGGGCGACCCCGCGCGGTGGCTCCCGGCGAGTCGGCGCACCGGCCCTGACGAGTACCTCGTCACGCTCCGGGCCGGCGCCATGTCCCAGCAGGTGGCAGCCACGATCGGTTCACCGTGGCGATCCGGTGCGACCCGTTGGCGCAGTCTGACCTGGGAGCCCACCGGGGTCGATCGCAGCCCGCGTAGCGTCGATCGACTGCTCCCGTCATTGGATGGGGAGCTGGGCCTCAACATCGAAGCGCATGATCGCGTGACCTTGATCTTCGACGGCCGGTACGAGCCACCCGGCGGAGCGGTCGGCACCGCGGTCGATGTGGTCGCGCTGAACCGCGTGGCCGATGCCACGATCCAGCGCCTGGTGGAGGACGTGACGGCCAGGCTGTCTGCAGAGGCGACGCTGCTCGGCGGTTCAGCGCACCGGAGCGCGCCACGTGACCACGGTCCCGCGTCCATCCGCGCGTGACGACGCGCTGAACGAGCCGCCGAGGTCGACCGCCCGGTGCAGGAGGTTGTCGAGCCCCCGTCCGCCACTGGTGTCCGTCGGGAGGCCCATCCCGTCGTCGTTGACCGTCACGGTGATCTCCTGGTGATCGACCGATAGGCGCAGGCTCACCTCGGATGCCTGCGCGTGCTTCGCGACGTTGGTGAGCGCCTCCCTGACCACGTGGAGCAGGTGCTCGGCGACCCCGGACGGCACCATCGTGTCGAGGGCCCCGTCGAAGCCGACACGGGGGGTGGCGGGGAGGATCGGGGTCAGTTCCGACACGAGTTCGAGGATCTCCGAACGCACCGATCCGGCTCCGGCTCTGGAGCCGGATCGCTGGAGGGAGAAGATCGTGGAACGGATCTCCTTGACGGTCGCATCGATCTCGTCGACCGCCTGCTCCAGACGTGCCGCGACATCGGGTCGGTCCTCGGCCCGTCGGATCGTCGCCTGCAGCGACAGCCCGGTGGCGAACAGCCGCTGGATGACGGTGTCGTGCAGATCGCGCCCGATCCGTTCGCGGTCCTCGACCAGGGACAGACGCTGGAGCTGCCCCTGCGCACGTTCGTAGGTCCACAGCAGACTGCACTGCGCGGCGAAGTTGGCGACCTGTTGTTCTTCTGCGCCGGTGAAGGGCAGATCCCGACCGACGCCGAGGGCGGCGATCACCGTGCCCTGCTCCATGATGGGGGCCCAGAGAGAGGCCTTGCCGAAGAGTGGACCGCGATCAACGCGTCGCGGTGTTCCGTGCGTGAGCGTCGACCAGACGGGGCTGTCAAGGTTGTCCATGAAGCCGAGCTCCGGCCCGTCGCCCTGGGTTGTCAGGACCCTGAGACCGCCATCGTCCGGGCCGACCAGACAGCCGCCGGTTCCGGCCACGAGATCCGAGCCGAGCTTCACCATCAGGTCACGCAACTGGTCCGCTGGGGTCGCTGAGAGTGCCGCCGTGGACAGTTGCAGGACCGCATCGCGCCAGGCGTCACGAAGTTGGAGTTCGTCGTAGAGGCGCGCGTTCTCGATCGCGGCACCTGCCACCGCAGCCAGGCCGATGACCAGATCCTCGTCGTCCTGGCTGAACGAATCCGCACCAACCTTCTCAGTCAGGTAGAGGTTGCCGAAGGCCTCGCCCCGGACCAGGATCGGTGTACCGAGGAAACTCTCCATCGGGGGATGGTTGGCCGGGAAACCGTACGAGTCGGGGTGATCGTGCAGATCCGTGAGCCGCAGCGGCTGGGGATCATCGATCAGCACCCCGAGGATGCCGCGACCCTCGGGTAGATGGCCGATGTGGGTGGCCGTCGCATCGTCGATGCCCTGGTGCACGAAGTTCGACAGCAGGTGGCCGTCCGAGGCGATCACCCCGAGCGCGCCGTAGCGGGCATCGACCAGCGACACCGCCGCCTCGGTGATGCGCTGGAGGATCGTGTCGAGATCGAGATCGCCCGTCACCAGAAGGACCGATCCGAGCAGCCGACTCACACGAGGATCATTGCTCACGGCGGTCCCTGCACGACGGGTGGCGTGCGGGAGTCTAGCCTGGCAGGAAAACCCCGACCTTGAAGGGTTCCTCCATGGCTATCCGTGTCTTCCTGCTCGACGACCATGAGGTCGTCCGGCGCGGACTCAAGGAGTTGATCGACGGGGAGGACGACCTCGACGTCGTCGGCGAGGCCGGGTCAGCCGGCATGGCGTTGGCGGGGATCGCCAAACTGGCACCGGATGTCGCGGTGTTGGACGTACGCCTGCCCGACGGCAACGGGGTCGAGGTGTGCCGTGAGGTCCGTGCCCGGGACCCGAAGATCGCGGTGCTGATGCTGACCTCCTTCAGCGATGACGAGGCGCTGTTCGACGCGATCATGGCCGGGGCAGCCGGCTACATCCTCAAGGACATCCGGGGCAACGATCTGATCAGCGCGATCCGGAGTGTCGCGGCGGGGAACTCCCTGCTGGATCCGTCGGTCACCGGCAGGGTCCTGGAGCGCCTACGGAAGGGCGATGAGGAGGACCCGCGGTTGGCCTCCCTGTCCGACCAGGAGCGCCGCATCCTGGAACTGATCGCCGAAGGACTGACCAACCGGCAGATCGCCGAGCGCATGCACCTGGCGGAGAAGACGGTCAAGAACTACGTGTCGAACCTGTTGGCGAAGCTCGGCATGCATCGTCGCACGGAAGCTGCGGTGTTCTACACCCAACTCGATCACGCCGATGACGACGAGGACACCTGATCGTGTCGCCCGGTGAGGGTGTGAAGGTCCCGGAAGGTGGGGCCGTGCGGCCCTGCCCGGTCGCAGTGTCTTCGGTCCATCCTCGAGGTACCCGACGAGGTTGGAGACATCATGGCCGACAACGAACCGTCCGCGCCGACCGATCGCCATGGGCTCGAGGTCCTGTCGCTGGCGCAGTGTCTGACGCTGCTGCGTAGCCGGCCACTCGGACGCCTGGCCTACATCGACGCCGGGCAACCCAGCATCGTTCCCGTCAACCACCTGGTCGAGGGGAACGGGGTCGTCCTGCGCAGCCTCAGTGGAGCGAAGCTCGATGCCGCGGTGGTCGGGCAGCCGGTCGCCTTCCAGCTCGACGATCACGATCCGGCACGGGGAACCGGGTGGAGCGTGTTGATCCGTGGACGGGCGATGCTGCTCGACGACCCTGCGGAGCTCGCCCGGCTCACTGAGGAACTGGAGAGCTGGGCGGTCGATGATCCCAACGATGCGACGTGGATCCGCATCCTGTCTGACGAGGTCTCGGGACGCCGGTTGGTCCGCAACGTCTGACACGGGACCCGCGTCCCGGGAGATAGGGCCGCTCGGCCCCTCAGGTCGGGACTGAGCGCCCTGCCCGTCCGCACGTCATCTGGTTTGGATGCTGCCCACAGAGCCGAACGGCTCCCATCACCAGACACCCGGCGGAGGGGAAGAACCGATGGAGATGACCGAGGAACGCACGATGGGCGCCATCGCAACCGCCGTGATCGCGGCGGTCGCGCTGGTGCTCTCCGGCGGCGCATTGATCGTCGCCGCGAACGCTTCGAGCGGTGACGGCGCCGCAGCACCTGCGTCGCCCGGAGTGGTCGATGCACCGCAGTCGGTGTCCGTCGAGCTGAGCGAGTTCGCCTTCGCCCCCAGTGACATCGAGGTGGCTGCCGGCGGGACGTTGGAGCTCACCAACGTCGGCTCGGCCGATCACGACCTCGAGATCATCGGGACGGGGGTCGGCTCACCGCTGCTCGGCGCCGGACAGAGCGCGGACCTCGACCTCGGCGATCTGGCCCCTGGCGTCTACGAGATCCATTGCAGCGTCCCGGGCCACGACAGCGCCGGGATGATCGGCTCGCTGACGGTCGTCGGTGACGGCGACGCCGAAGCGGCTGTGGTGAACGGTGAGACGGGCGCGAACGGTCATGCGGGGCACGGCGAGGAGCCCGACTGGGAGGCGTTGGACGCCGCCATGGAGGAGACGATCCTGCAGTTCCCCGCGGAGACCGAGGGGCTGGGCAACCAGCCGCTGGAGCCGGAGGAGATCCTCGACGACGGCACCAAGGTCTTCCGCCTGGTGGCCGAGCGGTTCGAGTGGGAACTGGAACCCGGCAACTTCGTCGACGGGTGGGGCTACAACGGCCAGATCCCGGGTCCGCTGATC
>SLHP01000076.1 GCA_007136095.1 Nitriliruptoraceae bacterium | reverse complement strand
GGCAGGGGATGGGTGGTGAGAGGTGCAGTACTGCACCTCTCACCACCCATCCCAGCAGGTCCGTGGTCGGGGGAGGGGATCCGATCAGCCGCAGCAGCGACCCTGCGCCTGGTCCTGGCTCTGACCCGGGTTCGGGTCCGCCGCGTGTGCGAGCTCGGTCCGTGCGCCGGTCGTGGCGCCCGCCAGCGCGACGTCGCTCCCGGCGGCCCCACCGGCCCCGACCGACGCGAGCTCGCGGACGTCGCCGGCCAGCGCGTCGGTAGAGCACACCCCGGTCTCGGGCAGGACCAGCTCGACCCGGGCGGCGGCCTCGTGGTCACCGACGAGTTCCGCGACCACCGACCGGACCTGCTCGTAGCCGGTCAGCATCAGGAACGTCGGTGCGCGACCGTAGGACTTCATGCCGACCGTGTAGTAGTCGGACTCCGGGTGGGCCAGGTCGGCCGCGCCGTGGGGGCGGACCGTGCCGCACGAGTGCAGGTTCGGGTCGATCAGCGGTGCCAGCGCAGGTGGTGCCTCGACCGTGGGGTCGAAGCTGACCCGCAGCTCCGAGGTCAGCGAGTGATCGGGGCGGAAGCCGGTCAGGGCGACCACCTCATCGAAGGGTCCGATCTCACGTGTCGACCCGGTCTGATCGGTCCCGTGGACCAGGACGGCGTCGTCGCGGCGCTCGAGGCCGGTGGTGCGGAAGTCGGTGATCAGCCGGACGCGGCCGCTCTCGACCATGCCCTGGACCATCGTGCCCAACGCACCGCGTCGCGCGAGGGTGTCGTTGACACCTCCGCCGAACAGTCGACCGGTCGCCTGGCCGCGGATCGCCCAGGTGACGCGGGTATCCGGAGCACTGCCCGCGAGGTTGACGAGGTCGAGGATCGCGTTGAACGCCGAGTGCCCCGCACCGATGACGAGGGTCGAGCGACCCGCGTAGCGGTCCCGGTCGACGCCACCAGCGTCCGGGATCCGCTGTGTGATGCGGTCCGCGAGTTCGGTCTCGCCGTCGACGGGCAGGCCGTCGCTGCCGATCGGGTTGGGGGAGTGCCAGGTGCCGGTCGCGTCGATGACCGCCCTGGCCCGCAGCCGCGTTCGTCCGTGGGGACCGTCAACGACCAGTTCGAAGGGCAGGCGGTCGCGGCCCCTACTCCAGAGCTTGTCGGCGCCGGCGCGCGTGATGTCGGCGACCCGGGATCGCGTCCGGAGGGACGGGGCGATCTGGGGCAACCGCGCCACGGTTCGAGGTAGCGCTCGACGAGCGCGCTGCCCGTCGGGTAGCTGTCGGGGGCCGGGGAGTCCCAGCCCGACGGCTCGAGCAGGCGGCGGGCCGCCTCGTCGACGACGTAGCTCCAGGGCGAGAAGAGCCGGACGTGGGCCCACTCCCTGACGGTGGCACCCGGACCGGCGCCCGCTTCCAGGAGGATGAACTCCTCGCCGCGTTCGACGAGGTGGGCGGCGGCGGCCAGGCCGACGGGGCCGGCACCGAGGATGGCGATGGGGTGGTCGGTCATCGTGTCGCTCCGGTGATCTGGGTCACAGCGCGCCGCTGGGCCGGTGCGCGAGGCACCGTACATCGATGACCATCGATACGTCAACGGGGCAGGGCGTGAGCGGTCGCCGCGACGTAGAGGTCGCGTTGCTGAAGCGACCTGCGATGCAGGGGTCGCGTCGCTGGGGCGACCTGCGACGTGGGTTCAGGCGACCTGGAGCGACCGCTTGGCCAGGCCCATCCAGAACCCGTCGATGACCTGCTCGGGTGCGGCGTCGGGCGTGGCGCCCGCACCGAGGGCGACGAACAGGGGAGCGAAGTGCTCTATCGTCGGGTGGGCGCAGGGCATGCCGGGCGCCCGGTCACGGAACGCGACCGTGAGGTCGCTGGTCTTCGACGGGTTGAGCGACCGGGACGTCGGCGAACTCCAGCGGCTGTGTGCTCTGGTCGCGGGACGCCTGGATGAGGGGCGGCCGACGTGAGGTTCCCGGCGGGTGTGGGGCCATCGGGCCATCCCGCCGTCGCACGTCAGATGAGGCGCACCTCGACGGCATCCACGTCCGCGGCAGGCGCGGCGGTGAGCGCGCGGTCGAACCGGTCGAGGGTGCATGCCATCTGCAGATCCTCGGGCGGCGCCCAGTCCGGGCCCTCGTCACGGAAGAGCCGTCCGGCATCGGATGGCGCGACGCGCGCCAGGTAGGGAGCGGGGTCCGGATCCTGACCCTGGAACCGGGCGGCGATCAGTTCGGCGGCGGCCAGGTCCTCGTCGCCGTTGCGGCCGAGCGACGCGCCGGTGATCACGAAGGTGACGTCGGTGACCTCTGCGTTGCGTAGTGCCTCGACCGTCGCGTGGGCGGTGACGAACGACGCGGCCAGCACGATCCGGCTCCCCACCGTGCGTGCCAACCCCTGCGTGCCGGCGGAGGTCCGGTGGACGATCGTGCGACTCGCCAGGTCGGTTCGGGCGATCTCGGACGGTGAGTTGCCGAGGTCGAACCCGGGCACGGGGATCCCGCCCTGCTCGCCGGCCAGCAGCGCATCCGGCAGGACCGTCGCCCGCAGGGCCGTCGCGTGCTCACGGTCGGCGACCGCCAGCACCCGCGCCGCACCCTGGTGGTAGGCCCAGGGAACCCACGTGAAGGCCCGCAGGACATCGACGACGACCACGGCCTCGGCCGGAGCCGCCGCCTCGAGATCGACGTAGCTGATGGTCATGACGGTGTCCCGCACGTGGATGGATGCCGCATCTTCATGCCGGTGGGGCTGGTGGCGTCGTTGAGGTGTCTGCGGTGCCGGTCGTCAGGAAGCGGCGCAGGCGTTGGTGTGCGTCGACCATCGCGTCGATCGGCACGTACTCGCCGCGCTGGTGGGCCTGCGCGGTCAGACCGGGGCCGTAGTTCAGGGCCGGGACGTCCACCTCGGCGAACCGGGCCACGTCGGTCCAGGCCTGCTTCGCGGCCACCTCGGCGCCGACGCTGGCGGTGAAGGCGCGGACCAGGGGAGCGTCCATCCTGGGCGGCGCGGCCGGCGCGCGGTCGAACACGTTGACCTGGGCGAGGTCGCCGACACGGTCAACGACCTCGGCTACGGCATCGTCGGTCGACCGGGAGGGGGCGAACCTCAGGTTGAGGTTGATGGTGAAGGCGCCCGGCACGATGTTGCGGACCGGGACGGTCCGTCGGGTGTCGGTGGGGCCCAGGCCGGGCGTCCACGCCTGCGTGGCCGACCACACGTCGCGGTAGAGGATCCCATCCACCTCGACGTCCCTGACGTGGTCCCGGTCCAGTTCGTCGAGGAAGCTGCCCGCCATGGTCAGCGCGTTGCGGCCATGCCACGGGCGGGCGGAGTGCGCCTGTTTCCCGACGAAGGTGACCTCCGCCTGCAGGCTGCCGAGACACCCCAGTTGGATCTGCCCGTCGGTGGGCTCCAACACGATGGCCAGGTCCGCCTCGCGCAACCAGGGGACCTGCTCGAGCACGTCGAGCAACTCGTTGGTCTCGACCGCGCCCTCTTCGCCGGCGTACAGCACCAGCACCAGGTCGTAGGGCGAGGACTCCCGGACACCCCGATCCTCGAACATCTGCATCGCCAGCACGTTGCCGGCCTTCATGTCGGAGGCTCCCCGCGCAACGATGACGTCCTGGCCGTCGCGGGTGTCCACGCGCGGCCGGACGTCGTCCTCGGTCGGGGGAACGACATCGAGGTGACCGACCAGCAGCACCAGCGGTCGATCGCCGCCATGCAGACGCGACGACGGTCCCGGCCGGCCGATGACGACGCTGTGTCCGACCCGGACGACCTTCTCGCCGAGCCCGTCGTAGCGGGCCACCATCGCGTCGGCGATCGGGCCCTCCTCACCGGTGGTGCACACGTAGCCGCAGTGTTCGAGCAGGCGTTCGACCAGGTCGGCCCGCAACCCGTCCGCCGCCTCGGATGGCTGACCGCCGGTAGCGCCCACAAGGTCGCTCATTGGTTCGCGTGCAGGTCGGCGTTCAGCCCGCCCCAGTCGCCCGTGGCGCCCTCGCGTGCGAGCGTGACCACCTGGCCGGTCTGCGAGTCGCGTCGGAACAGCAGGCGGTCCTCGCCGGAGAGCGCGGCGGCCTTGACGACCTCACCGTTGGGCAGGGCCACCTTCGTGCCCGCCGTGAGGTAGAGCCCGGCCTCCACGATACAGCCGTCGCCGAGCGAGATGCCGACCCCGGCGTTGGCACCGATCAGGGCATCCTCGCCGATGCTGATGACCTGGCTGCCGCCGCCGGACAGCGTGCCCATGATCGAGGCGCCACCGCCCACGTCCGATCCGTCGCCGACGACCACCCCGGCCGAGATCCGCCCCTCGACCATCGACGCGCCGAGCGTGCCGGCGTTGAAGTTGACGAAGCCCTCGTGCATCACGGTCGTGCCGTGGCCGAGGTACGCACCCAGCCGGACCCGGTCGGCATCCGCGATCCGCACACCGGCCGGTACGACGTAGTCGGTCATGCGCGGGAACTTGTCGATGCTGGTGACGCGGACGCGGTGGCCGGCAGCGCCCAACGCCAGGCGCAGCTCCTCGAACCCGTCCGGATCGCACGGTCCGAGGTCGGTCCACACGACGTTGCTCAGGAGCCCGAACGCGCCATCGAGGTTGGCGCCGTGTGGGCGGATCAGCCGGTGCGACAGCAGGTGGAGCCGGAGGTAGACGTCGTGGGCGTCCGCGGGGGGCAGGCCCAGGTCCTCGATGAACGTCGCCACCGGTACGCGTTCCGTGCGCGTGGGGGCGGGAGAGACGGTGTCCGCTGTCACGCCGTTCACCGCGGCGACCATCGGGTCATCGGCCGCCACCTCGGTGCCGTCGAGCACCCCGGGCGACAGGACGAGCGTCGCGCTACCACCCTCGTGCTCGAGCGCCGCGGCGAGCGCGACAGCCATCCCGGCATCCCCGCCCGTTGCCACGAACGGGAACCAGGTGTCGAGGATCTTGCCGGTGGCCGCCACGCGGGTGGCGAGGCCGATGCCGACGGCCGCGTAGGTGGACATGGATGGCTCCGACGGGTGGCTGTGGTGACGGTCGGCAGCGAGCCTACCCACGCAGGCGATCGCCTCGGATGCTGTGGATGGTCGCGGGGAGCCCCTTGGACGGATCCGGTGATGTCCTGGACGGACCCGTTCCCACCCCCTCAGGGTGCCGCGGCAGGCCCTCGGCTACCGTTCGAACCTCTGAGTGATCCCGAAAGGCTGACGTGGCGCACGATCCGCAGGAGCCGTCGAAGGAGGACGGGCCCGAGCCGGCCGCTGCCGTTGACGGACCCAGCGCCGCAGCCCCGGATGCGGCGTCGGCGGACCCCGATCCGTCGACTGGGGAACGGCCGGGTGCGCCGTTCGAGGACGCCTGGTTCGAACCCAGCCCCTTCGACGCGGGGCCGGACGACGAGGTCGCACCCCTCGAGGAGGTCGTGGTCTACCGCCCCGTCGAGGCGGCCGCTCCGGTTCGTGGTCCGTTGGCGCTGGGAGGCACGGCGATCGCCGGGGTGCTGATGGGTACCGCGGACGTGATGCCCGGCTTCTCCGGCGGAACCGTGGCGCTGGTCGTCGGGATCTACGAGCGGCTCATCGCCAACATCCGCCAGGGAGCGCGGTGCCTGTCGCTTCTGGTCCGCGGGCGGCCACAGGATGCTCTGCGTGCGTTCCTGGCCATCGAGTGGCTGTTCGTCGGGGCGCTGCTCGCCGGCATCCTGGTCGCGATCTTCACGCTGGCGGGCATCCTGCGTACGTTGATCGAGGAGCAGCCGGTCCTGCTCAAGGCGACGTTCTTCGGCCTGGTCCTGGGCGCTGCGGTCGTCGCGTCCCGAGAGCTGCGCAGCCCGTCACCCTGGCACGTGCTCGTCGGGATCCTCGCGGCCATCGGAACGTTCGTCGGGCTCGGCGCGGTTGACGGCGGATTGCTCACACCGTCGCCCCTGACCCTGTTCCTCGGCGGCGCGATCGCCATCAGCGCGATGATCCTGCCGGGTATCTCCGGGTCGTTCATCCTGCTGGTGCTCGGGCTCTACGAAGGAGTGATCAACGCTGCCGCGGACCGCAGCATCGGCCTGCTGCTGTTGTTCGGGCTGGGGTGCGTGGCCGGACTCGCGGCCCTGTCGACGCTGCTCAACTGGTTGCTGGCACGCTTCCACGACATCGTGCTGGCGGCGCTGATCGGTCTGATGGTGGGCAGCGCCCGGGTGCTGTGGCCCTACCCGTCGGATGCGGACTTCGTCAGCGTGGAGCTCGGCGCTCCGGAGGGCACGGCCTCGTTGTTGGCGCTGGCCTTCGCCCTGACGGCGTTCTCCGTCATCTGGATCCTGAGCCTGGTCGCCGCCGCCATCCAACGGCGTCGGGCACGACGCGCGCCGGTGACGGTCGAGGGCACCGGGGTGGACAACCCGACGGTCGATCCACCGCCCGCCGACCCGAGCTGACCACGGGGACCGACCCCGACGGACCCCGGCTGAGCGCGGCGCCGCGGGACCCGCAGCCCACGGTCGTCCGAGCTGCTCAAACGGGCAGCCGACCGTCCGCGATCGCGGCCTGCCAGCGCTCGACGGCGGCGCGGCAGGCCTCGACCGTCGGCACCAGCGCCAGGCGCATCCAACCCGTGCCGCCGGGACCGAACGAGCGGCCGGGCGTCGCCAGGATCCCCGCGTCGATGAGGGCCTGGCCGTAAGCGGCATCGTCACCGCCCGGCGCGCGGAACCAGAGGAAGAAGGTGGCGTCCGACCCGGACACCTCGATGCCGGTCTGTTCGAAGAAGGCCAGCAGCACCGCACGTTTGGCCCCGAACACCGAGCGCCGTTCGTCGACGTGACCCTGGTCACCCCACGCCGCGGTCGCCGCCGCCTGGACGAAGTCCGGTGAGCCGGAGCCGGTCGTGACCCGCAGGCGGCGGAGGCGGGCGAGGAGCGCCGCATCACCGATCAGCGCCCCCGATCGGTAACCCGTCATGCCGGAACGCTTGGACAGCGACACGACCGCGATCACGCCCGTGAGGTCACCGTCGCAGGCCTCCAGGACCGACGGGGCCGGCTGGTCGAACCAGATCTCCTGGTAGCACTCGTCGGAGGCCAGCAGCAGGCCGTGCTCCCGTGCGACCGCGACCTGTTGCCGGTAGTAGTCGAGGTCGACCGCGGCGCCCGTCGGGTTGTGCGGGTAGTTGACCCACGCGATCGAGGCGCCCTGCAGCCGGTCCGGCCCCAGGTCCCCGAGTTCGAGGCGCCACCCATCCTCGGCACGCAGGGTGACCGGATCCGACAGCCCTCCGGCGAAGCGGGTCCCGCGGTCGTAGATCGGGTAGCCGGGCTCGCCCCACAGCACACGGCGGCGCATCCCACCGGGGTCGACGACCGCCAGGGGGAGGTGGAAGATGGCTTCCTTGCTGCCCGCCGTCGCCAGGACCTGCGTGTCCGGATCGACGGAGACGCCGTGGCGTCGTGCGACCCACTCGGCGACCGCCCGACGCAGCGCCGGCTGCCCAGCCGCGCTCGGATAACTGCTCTGCGGTGTGAGCGCGTCGACCAACGCCTGTCGGATGAAGCCCGGGGTCGGTTCATGGGGGTCACCGACGGAGAAGTCGACCAGCGATCCGCGCTCGAGGGCATCGTTGAGCGTCTGTGTGAAGTAGCTCGGCAGCTCCTCGAGGACCGGGTTGGTGGGGACGGAACGAGGGACCGGGTTGGTCGGCACGTTCGGTTCGGATGGCACCAGCGGTAGTCTCCGGATGGGGCGGTCACGCGACGTTAATCGCTCCGCGATGTGGCGCGCACCATCGACGAGGAGTCGGTAGCCGTGGTCGATGGGATCGCTCGAGCGGATGGGGCCGGTGACCCGGAAGGTGTCGTGGGTTCTCCCGGGGAAGGCGCCGCCGTGGTCGGCGTGGTCGGTGCCGGGCTGATCGGTGGCTCGATCATCCGGGCCTGCCTCGCGGTCGATCAGCCCGTCCTCGTCGCCGATCGGGACGCCACGGCGGTGGCGGCCGCGGCGGATGCCGGTGCCGTCGCGGGTGATCTCCAGCGGCTGCGCGACGAGGCCGACGTCGTGTTCCTCTGCGCGCCCCCGGCGGTGATCGCCGACCTCTGGCAGGCGTGGCTGCAGCTGACCCCGACGGCTGGTTCCGCGGGCGCCGCGCGTCGGTCGATCGTCATGGATGTCTCCTCGGTCAAGGCGCCGGTGGTGTCCGGGTTCTCGTCTGCCGATCTCCCGCTCGCCACACCCGACACGGTGTTCCAGTTGTCGCACCCGATGGCGGGCCGTGAGCTGTCGGGCTGGTCCGCCGGTGATGGTCGGTTGTTCCGCGACGCGAGCTGGATCCTCACCCCGCATGCGGAGCTCACCGCCGGAGAACTCGCACGGAGCATCGGTGTGGTCGAGGCCTTCGGGGCGACCGTCTGTTGCATGGAGGCCGGCTTCCACGACCGCTTCGCCGCCATAACCAGCCACATCCCCCACGTGCTCGCGTTCGCGTTCCAGTCGCTGGTGGACGAGGTCGATCGGACCGGGTGGCGGCGCTTCTCCGGAGGATCGCTCCGTGACGTCCTGCGGATCTCCTCGTCCAACCCGGCGCTGTGGAACGAGATCCTCGCGGGCAACACTGATCAGCTCGTCCCGCTGCTGCGCGACCTCGCCGACCGGCTCGAACGGTTCGATCCGGCCACCGACGTCGACGGCGGTCAACCCCGACCCCTGGATCCGCCGCCACCCGAACGGCACGTCGAGGTGGCGATGGACGCGGCCATCGGTGAGCAGGCCGAGGCGCTGCTGGCCACGGCGGAGGAAGGGCTGCATCTCGATCGCTGGGCGATCGACGCTGCGGGAGCGTCGCTGCGGCTGACCTTCGCGCCACGGCTAGCCTCGACCTCATGACCGACGCGACGACTGACACCCAGCCAGACCTGCCGACCGACACCACGACCGAGGGCACCCGCACCATCCTGGTCCGGTGCTCCGGACGTGACCGGCCCGGGATCACCACCGGGCTGCTCGGCGTGCTCGCGGCCAGCCGGGCCGCGCTGTACGACATGGAACAGGTCGTGGTACGCGAACGGCTGACGCTCGACCTGCTCATCGGCGTGGCCGAGGGCGACGACGTGCTCAAGGAACTGCTGTTCCACGGCTGGGAGCAGGGCCTGCACCTGGACTTCGAGGTGGTGGAGCCCACCTCCTCGCGGGTGGGGTTGCCGCGATCGATCGTCACGGTGATCGGCCCGACGCTGCCACCGGCCGCGCTCGCCGGCATGACCGCGGCGATCGCGTCCGGCGGTGGCAACATCGACCGCATCGCCCGGCTCGCCCGCTACCCCGTCATGTCCTACGAGTTCGTGGTGGTCGACGGGTCGATGGATGCGATGCGTTCCGCGTTGGTCGCGGCAGCGGCCGAGCACCGGGTCGATGTATCGATCCAGCGCCAGAGCCTGGAGCGTCGGGCCAAGCGACTGGTCGTCATGGACGTGGACTCCACGCTGATCCAGGACGAGGTCATCGAACTGCTCGCGGCCGAGGCCGGCTGTGCGGCGGCCGTGGCCGAGATCACCGCCCGGGCGATGGCCGGTGACCTGGACTTCGAGGCATCCCTGACCCAGCGCGTCGCCAAGCTGGCGGGGACCCCGGTCGAGGTCCTGGAGCGGGTCCGCGAACAGGTGAGGCTGACCCCCGGTGCCCGCACCTTCGTCCGGACCCTGCATCGGCTCGGCTACACGGTCGCCCTGGTGTCCGGAGGCTTCCAGGCGGTCATCGAACCGATCGCCCGGCAGCTCGGGATCAGCCATGCGATGGCCAACCACCTCGAGGTTGTCGACGGCCGGCTGACGGGGCGGCTGACCGGCGCGGTCATCGACCGGGCTGGCAAGGCGACGGTCCTGCGGGACATCGCCGCCGCCGAGGGCATCCCGTTGGAACAGACCGTCGCGATCGGTGATGGGGCGAACGACCTCGACATGCTCGCCGCCGCCGGGCTCGGCATCGCGTTCAACGCGAAGCCGGTGGTTCGCGAGCAGGCGGACACGGCGGTGTCCGTCCCCTACCTCGATGCGGTCCTGTTCCTGCTCGGGATCCGGCGCGAGGAGATCGAGGAAGCGGATGCGCAGGATCCCGACCTGCACCTCGACGGGCTGGCAGATGTTCCGGGCATCCCTCCGATCTGACCATCCCGGCCCGACCGCCCCGGTCCGATCGACCCGGTCCGATCTTCCCGGTCCGATCGACCCGGTCCGACCGTGGCGTCGAGCGGGGCCGACGGGTCAGTCGCGCTCGACGCGCAGCACGGCCTCCATGACGTCGGTGCGTCGGACGATGCGCATGCCGGCACGCCGGTACAACGCGATCGCGCCCTCCATGGTGACGTCATCCACCTCCAGGGCGACACCGGTCAGGCCACGCTCCCGGAACGCCCCGATGGCCTCGCGCAACAGCGCCATGCCGATCCCCTGCCGGCGCCAGTGCGGCACGACACCCAGGTCGCGCACCCAGCCGTCCTCCGCAGCGGTCTCGGTCCCCGCACGGCAGACCGCCAGACCCACCACCTCGTCGTCGTGTTCCGCCAGCAGCAGGAGGTCGGGGTCGAAGGCCGGATCCCGGTTGATGCGGTCCTCGAGGAACTCGTCGAAACTCATCGGCAGATGGGTCGGGACGTCGGCGAACGCCAGCTGGTGGGCCTTCCAGGCGGCCTCGTCGTCCCTGCCCGGTTCGAACGAGCGGCAGGTGACGCCTTCCGGCCAGGCCGGTGCCGGCGGATCGGCGTGCAGGTCCAGCCGCATTTCGAGCAGGTGGCGGACGGGCTCGTAGCCGCGCCCCGCGAAGAAACGGCGGGCCCGGTCGTCGCCGTCCGCGATGGCGGTTCGCAGGATCGCGTGGTCGCGCTTGAGTTCCCGTGCTGCGCGGCGGGCCCGGTCTTCGGCACGATCGTGCAGGAAGCTCGCGAGCCCGTTCCCCGTCCACGCGGGGTGGACGCGTCCTTCGACGTGGAGGTCCAGCTCGTCGGTCCACGGATCGACGTCGGCGTGGAACTCCGCGTAGGCCACGAGCGGGGGATCGGCCTCCGGGTGCTCGACGAGCAGCACGTCGTTCAGGTCACCGACGTCGTGCCACCGTGCCCGCAGGTCGCCTTCCCGGATCGTGATGGCCCCGATCCGGTCCATCGAGCACGCAGCGAACAGGGCCGCGACCTTCGGCAGATCCGCGAGGCTCGGTCGGCGCAGCGCGTATCCCGGGGGTGCGGCCCGCAGGTCCGGATGATGCGGGTCGGTGAGCACGAGGCACAGCGTAGGGGTGACTACGCTTCCGGTGCGCTTCCGGGCGCGCCCGCCGCCCCGCCAAGCTCTCCCGACCGGAAGGTCCACCCGTGGCCCGCGTGACCGTTCACCACCTGACCCCACCTCGGCGTCTCCCGCTGATCGAGGAGGACGGGTTGCGCACCCGCGCCGATCTGTCCGGGCTGCTGGGTCCGCCGGAGGGCATCGACCTGACCGCGCCGGGCACCTACGCCCACGGCAAGCGGGTATCGGGATGGCTGTCCGAGGAGTACGCGCGGGGACAGGTCGACGAGCTCGGTGCCGGACGCGTGTCCTACACCGTCGACCCCGCCAAGACCCTGTCCGCGCCGGCGTCGCTGCGCTCGGGCGACCTGACCGCCTACTGGGAGGCCGCGAAGCCGCTCAAGGACTGGCTCGCCGGTGAGGATGTCCCGGAGGACCTCGAGGTCCACCAGAACGTCCCGGTCCGTGCCAAGCACGTCACCCTGCACGCGCCGCTGGTGACCGACGAGGATCTCGGGGAGTACGCCCCGCTCGTCGCGGCGGTCGCGGACGAGGACCGGCTGTCCGCCAAGGCGCTGATGCACCTCGCGGTGATCGCCTCGGACGAGGACTTCGACTCGGTCGACTTCGTCGCGGCCTGCGCCCTGGCCTGGCGCGATGAACCCGACCCGCCCAAGCTGGTCCGGGAACTGATCGAGACCGACCCGGACAAGGTCGCCAGTGCGGCCCTGGCCGAGCACGGCGCGACCGCACCCGAGCTGACCGCCCGACTCCGTGAGGTGCTCGAGGAGACCCGGCAGTGGTCCGAGGAGAACGGGTTCGAGCCCGGTCAGGGCCTGTTCGCCCGCACCGCCGCGATCCTGGATGGACTCCCCGCGAAGGCCTGACCTCCCGAGTCTCCGGGCGGCGCCGGATCAGGCCTGCGCCCCCGGGTCAGAGGCCCCGGGTCAGAGACTGACGATGTTGAGGTGGGTGATGCGTTGTGTGCCCTCGTCGTCCTCGATCTGGAACCGGACGCGCTGACCGATCCGCAGCTCCTGCAGGCCGGAGGCGCGGAAGGCGTCCTCGTCGAAGGCGTGCTCGACGAGCCCGTCGTCCATCAGCGAGCCGGTCCGCGTGCTCGGGTGGTAGTTCCTGATCGTGCCCTGCGGCATGCGGAAACTCCTCTAGGCTGACACCAGGCGGCAGGATAGCCGCAGGGAGGGGTACCCCGATGAGCGAGCAGGAGCAGCCGGACGACGGTCCGGTCGAGCAGCCGCCGGAACCGCGCACACCGGCCACCCAGATCCTCGGTCGGGTCTTCATCGGCGTGCTGGTCCTGATCTTCCTGGTCTTCGCGGCGGCCAACGGCCAGCATGTCGACTTCTCGTGGGTGCTCGGCGAGACCCGCGCCCGGTTCGACGAGACCGGTGGTCACATCGAAGGCGGCGTGCGCCTGATCTTCCTGCTGGCCGCGACGTTCTTCCTCGGCATCATGGTCGGGGCGCTGCTGTCGTGGCTGGAGTTCCGCCGCAAGCGCCGCGAGGCACGCAAGGCCCTCTGACGTCGGGCGGGCCACCGGGCGGGTCTGGCCTGCCGGGCCTGCTGCGTGCTCAGCCGGCCAGGTCGGTCAGGTCCGTCCAGCCCGCCAACAGCTTCGAGGTTGCGGGTCCCACCGGACCACGCCGCAACCCGGTGAGGTCCGCATCGATGTCGACGTCATCGCGGAACCCGGCGGTGTGTCGCTCGATGTACGTCGCGCCGGCGTCGGCGGCCAGTCGGCAGTGCTGTGCCGCGGAACCCGGTCCGTAGGCGGTGGGGATACGGTCCGCCGGACGGCGCAGCAGGCCCCCGGTCCCACCGTCGGTGGTCGGCGCCAGCACCACCTCGGCGTCCGTCGTCAGGATGCTGACCACATCGCCACCGGTCAGGCGCGGCAGGTCGGCGGCGACGACCATCAGCTCGCACGAGGCATCCAGGGTGGCGGCTGCCGCACCGATCGCTCCGTTGAGGTCCGTCACCCACGACGGATCGATGTGTGCCTCGACGCCCAGCGCCGACGCTGCGGCCACCGCCTCCGGCCCGCTCGCTGCGACCAGGATCCCGTCGACGGGAGCAGCGCGCAGGGCGCAGATCACATCGGCGAACATCGCAGCGGCCAGGGCGGCTCGGTGCTCCGGGCGCAGCGAACCTGCCAGGCGGGTCTTGCCGTGGCCGGGACTGCGCAGCGGAACGATGGCGATGGTGGTGGTCACAGCGGGGGAATCTACCGCGGGGTTGGTCTCCTCCGGTTGCCACACCGTCCGCCGGGCCAGCGGGTTGAGATGATCGGTCGCCGGGCAGCGGACACGACTACCATCGATGACGACGCCCGGCGACGGCGGTCGGCGGGTGCTCGCGACGGTCAGGAGGCACGGGATGAGACAGGTGGCCGTCATGGGAGCGGGGTCCTGGGGGACCGCGTTCGGGATGATGTGTGCAGACGCCGGGCAGGCGACGACCCTGTGGGCCCGGCGCGCCGACCTCGCGCAGGAGATCGCGACCGAGAACACCAACGCGGGCTACCTCCCCGACGTGCAGTTGCCGGAGGCGTTGCATGCGACCGATGATCCGACCGAGGCGTTGTCGGGCGCGGACCTGGTCGTCCTCGCGGTGCCATCCGTCGGTCTCGCGGATCAGCTGGCGCAGTGGGGTGGCGACATCGCGCCGGACGCCACCCTGGTGAGCCTGATCAAGGGTGTCGACGTCGCCAGCATGCGGTTCGGCAGCCAGGTGATCGCCGAGACATTGGATGTCGACCCGAACCGTGTCGTGGTCGTCAGCGGCCCCAACCTGGCCAAGGAATGCGCCGCCCGCCAGCCGTCGGCGACCGTCGCCGCGAGCCCGGACCTGCAACGCGCCGAACGCGTGCAGGCGGCCGTCATGGCCCCCTACTTCCGCGTCTACACCAACGAGGACAAGGTCGGCGTCGAGGTCGCCGGGGCGGTGAAGAACGTCATCGCGCTGGCGGCCGGCATGGCGCACGGCATGGGGTTCGGGGACAACACCATGGCCGCGGTCATCACCCGGGGCCTCGCCGAGATGACCAGGCTGGGTGTCACCCTCAACGGGTCCCCCCTGACCTTCGCCGGGCTTGCGGGCGTCGGCGACCTGGTCGCGACCTGCACGTCACCGAAGTCCCGGAACCGGACCGTCGGGGAGCGCCTGGGGCGCGGCGAGGCGCTCGACGACATCATCGAGTCCATGAACATGGTGGCGGAGGGCGTGAAGTCCTCACGTGCCATCCTGGGACTGGCCGAGAAGGCCGGCGTCGACATGCCCATCACCCAGGGCGTCGTCGCGGTGTGCCACGCGGGGTACGACCCCCACAACCTCGTCGAGGCCCTGCTGTCACGTGACGCCAAGCCCGAGATCTACGGGATCGACGTGTGAGCCAGCCACCATCGACCCCCGCCAGGGCCCGGACGCCGGGCTTCGTGCTGCTGATCGACGGGCCGTCCGGGATCGGAACCTCGACGACCCTGGCCGCGGTCCAGTCCGCGTGGCCAGAGGTGCGCCCAGGTCCACTGCTGGACGTCGGTATCGACCGGACGCTGACGGCGTTCGGCGCCGAGCTGTCGAGGTGGTGGGACCTGATCGAGGCGCCGGAGCTGTCGGCGGACGGTGACGTCGGGATGCACTGGGGGCCGCTCGGCCGCGAGGTCGTCCGCGCACTGCCGTCGATCGCGGCGAGCTGGGCGACCCAGGGCTTCGATGTCGGCGTGGACCACGTCCTGCGCGATCGCATGACGGCGGCGGAACTGCTGGAGGCGACCGACGGGCTGCCTCGACTCCACGTCGGCCTGACCTGTGATCCGGACGTGCTCGAGGATCGGGCGCGGGCCGCAGGGTCTCCGGACACCGCCGACCTCCGGGCGGGCAAGGCGCTCGCCGAGTTGGCCGTCTTCGGCTCGGTGGCCCGCCGCGACCTGGTGCTGGACACCACCGAGTCCGAGACCCAGGAACTGGTCGCCGAGATCCTCGACAACGTCCGTGCCCGGCTCGTTGCCTGACCCGTTCGACGAGCAGTTTGCCTGGGCATCGCGACGTCCGACCGCTCCTCGCGGGCCCGGGCGGATCGACGTCTCTCAGCGACGCAGATCTGCAGCCACCGGCTCGGACGGGGCTCGCCGCGGCGGATCGACGTCTCTCAGCGACGCAGATCTGCAGCATCGGGTCGCACGAGTGGTCCGCGGTACGGGTGCCGGGTGGTGGCGGGTGGTTCGATGAGGCCTGGAGTTGCCGGACCTCGGTGGACCGGCGCAGCCAGCCGCCGTTCCGGAGAGACGCCGTCGGCACTTCCGCTGCGTCGGAGGGAACCCTTCCCGAACATCCCGGCAACCGCCGCTCGTGCGCAGCTGTCACCACCCGCGACGTGTTCGGACCTACTCGAAGCTGATGCCGAGCGCCTGGACGATCTTGCCGGTCTGTTCCATCACCCCGCTGGTGAACTCGGCTGACCCGGCACCGACGGTGTTGACCTCTGACCACTGGTCGGCGACATCCTCCGGCGTGGGGACGCCCTCGAACGTGGCTCCTTCACCCTCGAGGATCGCGACGCGGGCCATGTAGCCCCCACCGACGGAGTAGATCTTCCCGGATTCCGTGCACGACTCCGACGCCAGGTAGGCAACCAGCGGGGAGACGTACTCCGGCTCGAGCTTCTCCAGCAGTTGCGGCGGCATGATGTCCTCGGTCATCCGCGAGGCGGCGACCGGGGCGATCACGTTGGCGGTGATGCCGTACTTGGCGCCCTCGATCGCCAGGGTCCGGGTCAGCCCGACCTGGCCCATCTTGGCGGCCGAGTAGTTGGACTGTCCGAAGTTGCCGTACAACCCGGAGCCCGACGTCGTGTTGACGATGCGTCCGTAGCCCTGCTCCTTGAGGTGGTTCCAGGCGGCCCGGGCCACGTGGAACGCCCCGTAGAGGTGGACCTTGACGACCAGGTCGAGCTGCGGTTCCTCGAGCTTGGCGAACGAGGTGTCGCGCAGGATCCCGGCGTTGTTGATGACCACGTCGACGCGGCCGAAGCTGTCGAGCGCGGTCTGGACGATGGCCTGCCCGCCCTCCCAGGTGTGCACGCCGTCGTAGTTGGCGACCGCCTCGCCGCCGGCGTCGATGATCTCCTGGACGACGGCGTCGGCCATCTCCGAACCGCCACCGCTGCCGTCGCGCGAGCCTCCGAGGTCGTTGACCACGACCTTGGCGCCGCGGCTGGCCAGCAGCAGCGCGTGGCTGCGACCGAGGCCTCCGCCCGCTCCGGTCACGATCGCGACCCTGCCGTCGTAGTCGATCTGCGCCACGTGGATGCCTTCCGTCTGCTCGTCACATCGTCTGGGCGGGCCGGTTCGCCGCCGTCGGTCACCGACCCGGGACCCTACCCTCGGAGACGCTGGCCTGTTCCTCGTGCTGTTTCCGCCGGACGACGAGCGGCCAGGCGTGCGGATCGTGATCGATCTCGAACGGGTGCGCACGATGCCGGCTCGCCGTGGCGCTGACGCCACCGCACCCGGGATGCGGTGACCCACGTCGGCTAGGCTCCGGCCGATCTCGCTGCCGAGCCCTGAGCCCGAACCTGGAGTGCATGTGGAGCCATCCCTCCCGCGGCCCGACGGTGGGTTCTCGACCCGGGCGGTCAAGGGCTCGGTCATCCTCCCGGACGTGCAGCAGGCGCCCGTATCGGCCGGGATCTGGCTGTCCTCGACCTGGGGGGCCGACCGCTCGGCCGACGTCGGGGAACTCCTGCTCGACGAGCAGCCGGGCTACGTCTACGGGCGCTACGACAACCCCACCGCGACCACGCTCCACGGCGTCATCGCGTCACTCCACGACGCGCCGGCCGCGTGGTCGTTGGCCTCCGGCACCGCGGCCATCCATGCCACGCTCGATGTGCTGCGCGGCACGGGGCGCATCCTGGCGACCGAGCAGATCTACGGGGGAACCTGGGCGTTGCTCAGGCGTATGGAGCGCGATGCCGGTTGGGGTGTCGACCATGCGCCACTGGCGACCGCTGACCAACTCGCCGCCGCCCTGACCGAGGACCACACCGTCGTGCACGTGGAGTCGGTCGCCAACCCGTCCATGGTCGTGACCGACCTGCCGGCGCTGGCCGAGGTCTGCCGGGAGCGCGGCGTGGCATTGGTGGTCGACAACACCTTCGCATCACCCTGGCTGTGTCGTCCCTACGAGCTGGGTGCGACCGCGGTCGTCGAGTCCGCGACGAAGTTCCTGGGTGGCCACGGTGACGTCGTCGCCGGCGTCGTCGCGGGTGACGCCCCGCTGATCGATGCGGTCCGCCGCCACACCTACGAGCTCGGCGCCTCGTTGGGTGCCTTCGAGGCCTGGTTGATCCTGCGTGGCGTGCAGACGCTGTCGCTGCGCGTCCGCCAGGCCAGCGCGAGCGCTCTGGCGATCGCCACCGCGCTCGAGCGGGATCCCCGCACCGAGGTCGTGCGCTACCCGGGGCTCGCGGCGCACCCGCAGCACGCGCTGGCGACCGGGTTGTTCGCCGGGCGCGGCTACGGCGCCCTGGTCGCCTTCGACCTGCCCGGTCGGGATCAGGCCGAGGCGTTCGCCGACGCGTGCTCGGTGTTCGTGCGTGCCTCGTCGCTCGGCGGGACCCACTCGCTGGTCCTCCACCCCGGGTCCACCAGCCACCGGCAGCTCGACGCCGCGTCGCTGGCCTCCGCCGGCCTGCGTCCCGGCACCGTGCGACTGTCGATCGGTATCGAGGACGTCGAGGACCTGCTCGCGGACCTCCAGCAGGCACTCGCGACCGCGATGCCCGACGTGACGTCGTCCGTGACCGTTCCGGCGGGAGGGGTCGATCCATGAAGCGCGTGCTGCTGCTGTTCGGAGGTCGCTCGACCGAACACCAGATCTCCTGCCTGTCCGCGAAGTCGGTCCTCGAGGTGATCGACCGGGACCGCTACGAGGTGTTGGCGGTCGGGATCACCCGGGATGGCCGCTGGACGCTGACCGACGGCAACATCGAGGTGGCGGCGGGTCGGCAGTTGCCCGAAGTGGACGAGGGCGGGCCGACGGTCGCGCTCGTCGGCACGCGCCGGGGACCGACCCTGATCCGGGTCGATGACGTCGACGGCGGGGACGCGGCCACCTCGACCCTGGGGCCGATCGACGTCGTATTTCCCCTCCTGCACGGTCCGTGGGGTGAGGACGGGACCGTCCAGGGCCTGTTGGCCACCGTCGGGGTGCCGTACGTCGGCGCGGACGTCACCGCGTCCTCGATCGGCATCGACAAGGCCGTGATGAAGGCGACGTTCGCGGCCCGCGGCCTGCCGCAGGGCGGCTACCTCGCCGTCCATCGGTCACGCTGGAAGCAGGACCCGGACGGCGTCCGTGCGGAGCTGTCCGCCGCGTTGCCCGCACCCTGGTTCACCAAACCGGTCCGGCAGGGTTCGTCGATCGGGATCAGCAAGGTCCACGACCTCGACGACCTCGATGCGGCGATGGACGAGGCGTTCACCTTCGACGAGGTGGCCCTGATCGAACAGGGACTGGAGCACGCGCGCGAGCTGGAGGTCGGCGTGCTCGGTGACGGCGAGTTGGACGTCAGCCGGCCCGGCGAGATCGTGCCGTCCAACGAGTTCTACGACTTCGATGCGAAGTACCTGGCCGCGTCCGACCTGCGCATCCCGGCGGAGGTCCCGGAGGCGGTCGCGGCCCGGATCGATGAACTGGCCCGCGAGGCGTACCGTGCGATCGGCTGTCGCGGGTTGGCGCGGGTGGATCTGTTCCTGCAGCCCGACGGGGAACTGCTGCTCAACGAGATCAACACCATCCCGGGTTTCACGCCGATCTCGATGTTCCCGCGGTTGTGGGCGGCGGAGGGGATCACCTACACGCAACTCGTCGAGCGTCTGCTGACCGACGCGCGGCTGTAGAGGGAGCGGTCAGAGGTCGACGATCGGACAGGTCAGGGTCCTGGTGATGCCGGGGATCGACTGGATGCGTGAGACGACCAGCTTGCCGAGCTGGTTCACGTCATCCGCTTCGGCCCGGACGATCACGTCGTAGGGGCCGGTGACGTCCTCGGCGGTCTCGACGCCCGCGATGTCCTTCGCCGCAAGGGCGACCGTTGCCGCCTCGCCCAGCTCGGTCTGGATCAGGATGTAGGCCGCGACACGCATGGAGTCCTCCCCGGAGTCGGCCCACGATAGCAACGACGGGACCGTGCGCCCCGGGTGCGTGATGGTCCGGTGACCGCGACGCGCGACCGAACGACCGACAGTACGAACGACGACGAGGCCCCCGGATGGGAGCCTCGTGGTGGTGCGGGAGCATCGGTGGTCGCCCGGACCGGCGGTCCTACTTGCGGACCGGCGGGCGGGTGACCTTGCCCGCCTTGATGCAGGAGGTGCACACGTGCAGCTTGACGGCCTTACCGTCGACGTACGCGCTGACCTTCTGGATGTTGGGCGTCCAGCGCTTCGAGGACCGGCGGTGCGAGTGCGAGACCTGCTTGCCGAACCACGGCTTCTTGTCACACAGTTGGCAGGTTGATGCCACGGTCATGCCTTGTCGTCGGTCCCGTCGCGTGTCAGCGCGGATGTACGGGAGGTGGTGCGGGAGGGCGGGTGCAGCGGGTCGAGGCGTTGGCAACCGGACCAGCCGTCGAACGATGGAAGCGTCTCGCGGGTCGCTGCCGAGGCTGTTCACCGGCGTGGGACGCCGGATGCCCGGGCGCGGAGGTACGCGGAAGGCCGTCACCCACGAACGCGAAGCGTAGCAACGGCGGCGGGACGTCGCGACCTCGACGGTGCGGCTCGACCGCAGGGCTACGCTCGCAGACCCGAGGTCGTGGGAGGTGTGGCGTGCAGGGTGGTCCCGGTGCGCCGCTGTCGGCCCGTGAGCTCCCTGCGCTCCTCGAACGGGTGCACGACGCGTTGACCGACCGGCGGTCGGTACTCGACGACCTCAATGTCTTCCCGGTCCCGGACGGTGACACCGGCACGAACATGACGCTGACGGTCCGCGCCGCACTCCAGGAGCTCAACGACGCGGCGTCGGTCTCCGGGGTGCAACGGTCCCGTGACGTGATCCGCGGTGCGATCCGGGGCGCCCGGGGGAACTCCGGGGTGATCCTCAGCCAGGTCATCCGAGCGGTCGTCGAGGAGTTGACCGGCCACGCGCAGATCGACGCCGCTACCTACGCCCGTGCGCTGGGCGAGGCGCGGACCCTGGCCTACGAGGCCGTCGCCGAGCCGGTCGAGGGCACGATCCTCACCGCGATCGCCGCCGCGGCGGCGGCGTCCGCAGCGGCCGTGGACGACGGGGCGGACCTGATCACCACGTCCTCCCGGACCTGCACCGCGGTGGCGGAGGCCGTGACCCGGACCCACGATCAACTGGAGGTCCTGCGCGACGCCGGGGTCGTGGACGCTGGCGCGCGGGGGTTCGAGGTCGTGCTCGCCGCGGTCCACGGACACCTGACGGGCGAAGACCCGCCGGTGGTCCTCGACGCCCCCGCGCACGCCGAACGTCACCGCGACGACCGCTGTCACGGCTCGCTCACCCACCCCTTCGAGGTCCAGTACCTGCTGGACGCCGACGACGAGGTCGCGCGGGTGTTGCGTCGCGTTCTCGAACAGTTGGGCGATTCCGTGGTGGTGGTCGCCGCCGGCGGCCTGTTGAACGTGCACGTCCACACCGGGAACGTCGGTGCCGCGATCGAGGCCGGGCTGGGCCACGGCCGACCCAGCAACATCCAGGTGACCCACTTCGGCGACCAGATGTCCGCCCGGGCCGCAGCCAGTCACACGGCCGTCGGCGCGGTCGCGGTCCTCAGCGGTGCGGGCGCGCTGTCGCTCGCCGGGTCGATGCAGGCGGTGGTGGTCGAGGGTGCGGCAGGATCCCTCCCACCGGTTGCCGACCTGCTGGTCGCGATCAGTGGTGTGCAGGCCCACCACGTCGTCGTTCTCCCGGGCCACCGCAACGTCGTGCCGGCGGCGCGACAGGCAGCCGACCTGGCCCGCGCTGATCAGGGACTGCAGGTGCGGGTGATGGAGTCGGCGGTGACCCCGCCGGCGGTCCTGGCGGCGCTGGCCATGCTCGACCCGGACGCGGACCCCGACGCGACGATCGCGGACATGGTGGATGCCGCAGGTGCCGTGCGGGCCGGTGAGGTCACCGCGGCGCTCCGCGCGGCCGACACGCCGATCGGTGCCGTGCGTGGGGGGCAGTTCCTGGCGATCGCCGCCGGCGACGTCGTCGCCGCACACGACGATCCGGTCGCGGCGCTGCGGTCCGTGATGGGCCACCTCGATGCTGCTGGGGCGGAGATCCTGACCCTGCTCGTCGGTGGAGACGTCGGGGGTGACGAACACGAGCAGGTCGTCGGACTGATCGAGGAACTCGCGCCGGCCGCCGAGGCGGAGATCATCGCGGCCGGTCAGCGCCCGTCGCGCTACTGGGTCGGTGTGGAGTGAGGCCGGCGCGGGGTGGGCGTTGGGCGAGCCCGGCAGGGGTGGGCGTGGAGACCTCATGAGGCTCGATGACCGGGTGACCGCGCTGGACGGGGTGGGTCCGAAGCTGGCATCCCGGCTCGAGGACGGGCTCGGGATCCGCACGATCCGGGACCTGGTCGCGCACTACCCACGGAAGTTCCACGATGCGGGGGAGGTGCTGGACCTGTCCCAGGTCGTGGAGGGGCAGGCCGCGACGCTGCTGGGTGAGGTGCTGGGCTGGGAGACCAAGTGGTTGCCGAAGAAGGGCAGGAAGCGGCCGTTGGAGGTCGCTGAGGGTCGGGTCCGGCAGGCCAGCGGGGCCGTGTTCACCGTGACGTTCTTCAACCAGAACTGGCGGGCCCAGCGGCTGCCGGCCGGCACCGTGGCGGCCTTCAGCGGGACGGTCAAACGTTTCCGATCCACCCTCAAGCTGACCACGCCCGATGTCCAGGAACTGGGGCGGGTGGCTGCCGGTGTCGATCCGGATGCGGCGGCCGAACGCCTGGCCCACCAGCGGCTGCTCAGTGTCTACGCGGCCGTCGACGGGTTGCCGTCGGGCAAGATCGCCGAGCTGGTCGAGGCCGCGTTGGAGGCGCTGCCCCCGTTCGACGACTGGCTGTCGGAGAGCTGGTTGGACGCGCAGGACCTGATGGATCTGGACGCTGCGGTGCGGGCGATCCATGCCCCACCCGACGTCCCGACGCGGGACGCGGCGCGGCGGCGGCTGGTGTTCGACGAACTCTTCACGCTGCAGTTGGGCCTGCAGTGGCGTCGCGCCCGGTTGGAGGCCGACACGGTCGGGCAGGACAACGCGCCGGTCGCCGGCGGCCGGGCGGCGGCGTTCCTGGACGCGCTGCCGTTCGCCCCGACCGGAGCGCAGCAACGGTCCTTCGAGGCGCTGGGCGAGGACCTCGGCGCCGCGCGACCGATGCACCGGCTGCTGCAGGGGGACGTCGGGTCGGGTAAGACGGTGGTCGCGGTCTGGACCATGCTCAACGCCGTGGACCGGGGACGGCAGGCTGCGATGATGGTCCCGACCGAGGTCCTGGCCGAGCAGCACCACCGGACGCTGACGCAGCTGCTGGCGCCGCTCGGGGTGAACGTGCTGGACGGCATCCGGGTCGAGGTCCTGACCTCGTCGTCCACCACCGCGCAACGCCGGCGGATCCTGGGCGAGATGTTGACCGGCGACGTCGACCTGGTGGTCGGCACGCACGCTCTGCTGGAGGAGGGCGTGCGCTTCGCCGACCTGGGCCTGGTCGTGATCGATGAGCAGCACCGGTTCGGCGTGTCGCAGCGACTGCAACTGAAGGACAAGGCCACCGGCGCCGGGCACGGTCGCGCGGTGCTGCCCGACGTGCTGGTGATGACCGCCACCCCCATCCCACGGTCGCTGTCGTTGACCCTGTACGGCGACCTGGACGTGACCGTGCTGGACGAGCTCCCGCCGGGCCGTATCCCGATCACCACGCAGCTGATCACCCCTCGCGAGGAGGTGCGGCGGGACAAGCTCTACGCGTTCGTGCGCGAGCAGGCCGCCGCCGGGTTCGGGACCTACATCGTGTGCCCGTTCGTGGAGGACTCGGATGTTCTGCCGGGACGCTCGGCGGTCACCGAGCACCAGCGCCTGTCCGACGAGGTGTTCCCGGACCTGGCCGTCGAGCTCGTGCACGGCCAGATGCGCACCGACGACAAGGACGCCGCCATGGCCCGGTTCCGGGCCGGCGAGGCGCAGGTCCTGGTCGCGACCACCGTCATCGAGGTCGGTGTGGACGTCCCGCATGCCACGGTCATGGTCATCGAGGACGCCGAACGGTTCGGGATCAGCCAGCTCCACCAGCTGCGCGGTCGGGTCGGTCGGAGCGGTGACCGCAGCTTCTGTGTGCTGTTCGCCGGGTGGAGCGCGTCCCTGGGCGATGAGGCTCTGGAGCGGCTGCGGGCGGTGGCCGCCACGACCGATGGGTTCGAGCTCGCGGAGACCGACCTGGACATCCGCGGCGCCGGCCAGCTGTTCGGCAAGCGCCAGTCCGGCCTGCCTGACCTGAAGCTCGCCCACCTGCGTCGTGACCTCGCGGTCATCGGCACGACCCGGGACCTGGCCCGCGAGGTGGTCGCTGCCGATCCCGACCTGACCGATCCGGCCAACGCGCCGCTGCGCGAGCAGGTCCTGCGGACCTACGAGGGTGGCCTGGACGCCTTCGCCGTCCTCGAGACCGGCTGACCCTCGCCGCAGGTTCCGAGTGCCGGCATCGCGCCGCCTTGTCGACGTTGCGCCCGTGCGAGAAACCGGCGCGTGTGCCGACTTCCGGGGCACGGGCAGACGGACCGGCTGACGGCGACGCGAGGCCGCAGGTGTGGCACAGTGAGCCCGACGGGTGGCCACACCACAGCATCGAGGTGGCAGACGACGGGAGGGTCGCGTGACGCGGAAGTTGGCGGTGGTGACGGGGGCGTCCAGCGGCATCGGCGCCGCGACGGCCCAGGCACTGGGTGCGCGCGGCTGGACGGTGGTGCTGGTGGCGCGGCGCCGTGAGGAACTGACCGGCGTCGCGCAACGCGTCGAGACGGCGGGCGGTCGGGCGGTCGTGGAGGCCCTGGATGCCGCGGACCCGGCCGCCGTCGCCGCGATGGCGGGGCGCGTCCGCAGTCAGCACGGTGCGCCGTGGGTGATCGTGAACTCCGCGGGTGCCGGTGCGTGGCGGTGGCCGGAGGACACCCCGCCCGACGAGATGGAGCGGATGCTCGACGCGCCCTACCGGGCCGCCTCCCACGTCACGCAGGCCTTCCTGCCGGACCTGTTGGCCCAACACGCCGGCACGATCATCCACGTCGGCTCGCCGGCGTCGCTGGTTCCCTGGCCGGGTGCCACGGGCTACACCGTGTCGCGATGGGCCCTGCGCGGGTTGCACGAGGCGCTGCGTCAGGACCTCGCGGGCACCGGTGTGTCCACCTGCCACGTGCTGTTCAGCGAGGTCGCCACGCCGTACTTCGACCGCAACGACGGCGCGAAGGAACGGCGTCCCGCCATCGGCCGGATCGTCCCGGTCGCCACCGCACCGGAGTGTGCGGAGGTCATCCTGCGCACGATCGACCGTCCGAAGGCCCAGGTCCTGCATCCGCCGATGCTGCGCCTGCTCATGGCCGTGCACCGCGTCGCGCCGCCTCTGACACGCTGGCTGCTCCGGGTCACGGGAGCAAGGCGGCGATGAGCTTCGGAGCCTCCCCGTCATCCACGCCCGTGCCGGGCTGGGCGCTGGCTGGGCGCTGGCTGGGCGCTGATCGGGATCCTGGCCGCTTTCGTCTGGCTGGACATCGACGGGCAGCTGCGGTGACGGGTCGGATTCGGTGGAGCTCGGAGTTCGGCCGTCCCGACGGTCCGGCGTAGGGTCGTCCGTCACGGGAGGCCGAGCGGGAGGTATCGACATGGCAGATGTACAGCGTGGGCAACTGCTGTGGGAGCCGCCCGGCGACGCCCGTCAGACCAGCCGGCTCGGGCGCTTCCTCGACCGCGTCGAGGTGTCACGCGGGCTGGATCTGCCCGACTACGACGCGGCCTGGCGCTGGTCGGTCGAGGACCTGCCAGGCTTCTGGTCAGCGATCGTCGACGAGTTCGACGTCACCTTCCACGATCCACCGGCAGCGGTCCTGCCACACGAGCGGATGCCGGGTGCGGACTGGTTCCCCGGCGCGACCCTGAACTACGCCCAGCAGGCTCTGCGTCGGCGCGGACCGGACCCGGCGGTGATCGCACGGTCCCAGTCCCGGGACGACATCACGCTCAGCTGGGATGACCTCCACGAGCAGGTCGCCCAGGCTGCGGCCGGACTGCGCGACCTCGGGGTCCGCAAGGGCGACCGCGTCGCGGCCTACGCCCCCAACATCCCGGAGACGCTGATCGCGTTCCTGGCGTGCGCCTCGATCGGCGCGACCTGGTCGTCGTGCGCTCCCGAGTTCGGTGTCCGCAGCGTCGTCGACCGCGTCCAGCAGATCGAGCCCACCGTGCTGCTGGTCGTCGACGGGTACCGCTACGGCGACAAGGCCGTGGACCGCACCGAGGAGGTCGCCGCCATCCGCGCCGCCCTGCCGACGCTGCGCGCGACGGTCGTGATCCCCTACCTCGATGCAGCTGCCGCCAAGCGCATCCCGGACGCCGTCACCTGGTCGTCGCTGCTCGCGGCCGGCGACGCGGAGACGTGGCCCGTCTTCGAACCGGTGCCGTTCGACCACCCGCTGTACGTGCTCTACAGCTCCGGCACGACGGGGCTGCCCAAGGCGATCGTCCATGGCCACGGCGGCATCCTGCTGGAACATCTCAAGCTGCTCGGCCTGCACCACGACCTCGGCCCCGACGACCGCTTCACCTGGTTCACCACGACCGGGTGGATGATGTGGAACTACCTGGTCAGCGGCCTGACGGTCGGCGCGACGGTCGTGCTGTTCGACGGCGATCCGGGCCATCCCGACCTCACCACCCTGTGGCGGCTTGCCAGTGACGTCGAGGTGACCGTCTTCGGCGTCGGCGCTCCGTTCCTGCTCGGGTGTCTGCGTGCGGACCTGTCGCCCGGGGACGGCCTGGACCTGTCGCGTATCCGCCAGGTCGGATCGACCGGCGCTCCGCTGCCGCCCGAAGGCTTCGCGTGGGTCTACGAGCACGTCCACCCGGACCTGCAGGTGGTCTCGGCATCGGGTGGCACGGACGTCTGCACGGCGTTCGTGGCGGCCTCCCCACTGCATGCGGTCCGTGCCGGCGAGATCCCGTGTCGCTGCCTCGGCGCCAGGGTCGAGGCGTTCGATCCCGGCGGCCGACCGGTCATCGGTGAGCGCGGCGAACTCGTGATCACCGCACCCATGCCGTCCATGCCGGTCGGGTTCTGGGGTGACGACGATGGCAGCGCCTACCGCGCCGCCTACTTCGAGGACTTCCCCGGCGTGTGGCGCCACGGCGACTGGCTGGAGGTCACCCCCGAGGGCGCCTGCATCATCACCGGTCGGTCCGACGCGACCCTCAACCGGGGCGGTGTCCGGATGGGGACCGCGGAGTTCTACTCGGTGGTCGAAGCGGTCGACGGCGTCGCCGACAGCCTGGTCGTCCACCACGAGGACCCGGACGGCGGGCCGGGGGAGTTGGTGCTGTTCGTCGCGCTCACTGCCGGGCGCGACCTGGATGACACGCTACGCCGGTCACTGGCCACCGCCATCCGCTCGGAGCTCTCACCGCGCCACGTCCCGGACGCCCTGCACGCGGTCCCCGCCATCCCCCGCACGATCTCCGGCAAGAAGATGGAGGTGCCGGTCAAACGGCTGCTGGAGGGCGCGGCCGCCGCCGACGTCGTCAACCGCGGTGCGATGGCCAACCCCGCCAGCCTCGACGCCTTCCTGGCCCTGGCCAGGGACTGACCGCGGCCAGCCCATCGACGGTGATGGTTGGTGTGGGGTGCCGTTCTGCACCCCACACCAAGCATCGCGTGCCACGAGGGTTCCAGGACGGGGCCAAGCCGTGGACGCTGTCCGCTGCAGCGGGTGCTGAGAGGTGCAGCGGGTGCTGAGGGATGCAGTGGGTGCTGAGGGATGCAGTGGGTGCTGAGAGGTGCAGTCGTGCACCTCCCAGCACCCACTGGCGGAAGCCACCGCGCCGCGGTCACGAACCGTGACGGGGTGTCAGGTCAGAGGTTGGTCGCCGTCCAGGCCGGTGAAGGTCCGGCCGCGCTCGAGCAGCATCGGCAGCGCCTGGGCGACGCCGTCAGCGGTGCCGCTCGCGGGATGGTTCATGTGCAGCAACACGATCGCGCCCGGACCCGCCCCCAGCAACTGGTCGCGGACCTGGCCGGCGCTGAACGTGGCGCCGGCGTCGCCGAGCACGCTGTAGCCCGCGACCTCGAGCCCCAGCTCCTGCACGATCCGGACCGCGACGTCGTCGTAGTGGGCCGTTCCCGACCGGAACAGGCGTGGCGCGCGCCCGGTTAGCTCCTCGATGCGACGCTGGCAGCCGAGTACCTCCTCGATCGCGGCTTGTGCGGAGGCGGTCCCGGAGATGCCGTAGGCGCTGCGACCGTCGACCGACAGCGGGCGGTGTTCGGTGCCGTGGTTCTCGATCGTGAACAGGGGATCCGCGGCGAGCTCGTCGAACACCGCCCGGTTCGCCGCCAGCCACCGCGCGTTGACGAACAGGGTGGCGGGCACCCCCCCGGCGCGGAGATGGTCGATCAGCGCCGCGTCGTAGCCCTCGCCGCCGGGACCGCCGCAGGCGTCCAAGGTCAGCGCGATCGCGTCACTGTCGGCGAGGCGGGTCCGCACGCCCGACACGTTCTCACCCCACTCCGACGGCGAGGCATCGAGCAGCTCCGGGTCGACCTCTGGCTCCTCGGGCGTGTCCGGTTCCCCGGTGGGGTCGTCGTCCGGGGCCTCGTCGTGGGGGTCGTCGACGTCCGGTTCGGGCTCCGGTGGCCCGGTCGGAGCGGACGCGGCTGCACGATCGCGGGCCGTGGCCCCGCCGGCGCTACCTCCGGTCGGGGAGGCGATCCGCTTCGCGCTCGGCGCGTCACCGACCCAGCGGGCGCACCCAGCGAGCAGCAGCAGGCCCGTCGCCCCGACGGCCAGGAACCGTCGCCGGTCCATGCCCTGCTGCCCCTCGTGCGACACGCGGCCCCTCACCGACGACTGCCGTGACAACGTACCCGCGCCAACCGGCGCGACGTCGACGCGTACGCTCCGTCCACCCGACCTGTGAGCGATGCGTGTGACCGAGCCCACCCCTCCGGGCGCCGAGCAGCGCCCCCACACGCTGACCCGCGCCGACGGCTCCACGGTCGAGGATCCCTGGTACTGGCTGCGGGACCGCGACGACGACGCCACGATCAGCTACCTCGAGGCGGAGAACACCCACACCGCCGCGGTCTTCGAGCCCCTTCGCGACCTACAGGACCGGTTGTTCGAGGAGATCAAGGGGCGGGTCCAGGAGACCGACGCGTCCGCGCCGATGCTGGTTCCACCCCGCCCCGGCCACGACGGGGACACCGGCTGGCTGTACTACCGGCGCACCCTCGAGGGCCAGCAGTACCCGATCCACTGTCGTCGTCCGGCGCCGGAGGGCGTCACCGACCTGCGTCGGCTCCCCGGCGAGGATCGTCGGCCCGTCGACCCGTTGACACCACCGGACGACGAGGTGGTGCTGCTCGACGAGAACGCCGAGGCCGCCGACCACGACTACTTCCGGCTGGGCGGGTTCGCGGTCAGCCCGGACCAGCGACTGGCCGCCGAGGCGGTGGACACCAACGGCTCCGAGGTGTTCCGCATCCGCGTCCGGGACCTCAGGACCGGCGAGCTCCTGGACGACGAGATCCCGCGTGCCGCCTACGGCATCGTGTGGTTCGAGGACTCTGCGACCTTCCTCTACACGGTCCCGGACGACGCGTGGCGCCCCTACCAGGTGTGGCGCCACACGCTCGGGACGGCACACGACGCCGACGTCCTGCTCTACGAGGAGGCGGACGAACGGTTCTGGTTGGGTGTCGGGCGGACCCGGTCCCGGCGGTTCGTCGCGATCCAGGCGGGCAGCAAGGTCACCAGCGAATGGCGCCTGCTGGATGCAACCGACCCGGCGGCGGAACCCGAACTCGTCGCTGAACGCGACCACGGCGTCGAGTACGACCTCGATCACCGTGGGGACCTGCTCTACCTCGTGACCAACGCGGACGGTGCGGTCGACTTCAAGCTGTGCGTCGCACCCGTCGCGACCCCGCAACGTCAGCACTGGATCGACCTGGTCGCGCACCGTCCGGGGGTACGGCTGGAGGCGGCCGACGTCTTCGCCGACCAGCTGATCCTTTCGGAACGCACCGCGGCCCGGACCCAGATCCGGGTGTGCGACCCCGCCACCGGCGAAGGCGAGGTGCTGCCGATGGACGAGGAGGTCTACGCGGCGGGGCTCGCCTCCAGCGCCGGGTTCGACACCCGGACCCTGCGCTACGTCTACACCTCGCTGACGACCCCGATGCAGGTCGTCGACCTCGACCTCGACACGGGGGAGCGGGTCCTGATCAAGGAACAGCCGATCCGCGGGGGCTACGACCGGGACCGGTTCGTGTCGTGGCGGGAGTGGGCCACCGCTGCTGACGGGACCCAGGTGCCGATCAGCCTGGTGCGTCGCGCCGATGTCGCCCTCGACGGCGCCGCACCGTGCCTGCTCTACGGCTACGGCAGCTACGAGATCTCGATCGATCCGACGTTCTCGTCCGCGCGGCTGAGCCTGCTGGAGCGCGGCGTGATCTTCGCGATCGCGCACGTCCGCGGTGGCGGTGAGATGGGGCGCGGCTGGTACGAAGACGGCAAGTTCCTGGCCAAGCCCAACACCTTCTCCGACTTCGTGGCGTGCGCCGATCACCTGGTCGAGCACCGGGTCGCGGCCCGTGACCGGCTGGCCATCCGGGGTGGCTCTGCCGGGGGCCTGCTCATCGGCGCGGCCCTGAACCTGCGCCCCGACCTGTGCGCCGCCGCCGTCGCGGAGGTGCCGTTCGTCGACGTCGTCACGACGATGTCGGACCCGTCGATCCCGCTGACCGTCATCGAGTACGACGAGTGGGGGAACCCGCAGGACCTCGACTATCTCGAGGTGATCCGCAGCTACTCACCCTACGACAACGTGCGCGCCGCCGACTACCCGGCGCTGCTGGTCACCGCCGGTCTCAACGATCCGCGCGTGCAGTACTGGGAGCCGGCCAAGTGGGTGGCGAAGCTGCGCACCACCGCGACGGGCGGTGGACCGATCCTGCTCCGCACCGAGCTGGGCGCCGGACACGGTGGCCGCTCCGGTCGGTACGACGCGTGGAAGGACGAGGCCGAGGTCCTGGCGTTCGTGCTGCACCACGTCGGTGCACGCTGATGCGGATCGTGGCGGGCGCCGCCAAGGGTCGGCGTCTGGCGGGTCCGAAGGGCGCGGAGATCCGACCGACGGCCGACCGGGTCAAGGAAGCGCTGTTCGCCTCGCTGCAGCCGATCGTGCCGGGTGCGCACGTGCTGGATCTGTTCGCCGGGACCGGGGCGCTGGGCCTGGAGGCACTCTCCCGCGGTGCGGCGAGCGTGACCTTCGTGGAGCGCGCGCGCCCCGCGCTGGACGTCCTGCGGCGCAACATCGACACGGTCGCCCTCCCGGGGACCGAGGTCGTGGCCAAGGATGTGCTCACGGCGCTGCGGGGCGAACTGCCCGGCGGTCCGTTCGGCCTGGTCCTCGCCGATCCGCCCTACCACCACCCGCACGCCGAGGTCGCCACCGTGCTGGAAACCCTGGTGGACCACCTCGCCCCGGGTGCGACCGTCGTCATCGAGCGCACCTCGCGGGACGGTGCCCCGCCCTGGCCGCCGACCCTGCTGCCCGGCACGCCGCGGCGCTACGGTGACACCACGCTGCACCGAGCGGAGCGGCGCATCGACGATGAGGAACCGGCGTGAGCGTTGCGGTGGCCTGTCCCGGCAGCTTCGATCCCATCACGATGGGGCACCTCGACATCATCGAGCGGTCCGCAGCCACCTTCGATGAGGTCGTGGTCGCGGTCGTCGATAACCCCAACAAGCGGGCGATGTTCACGATCGAGGAGCGGCTGGAGCTGATCGGCGCGGAGACGCACGCACTGGACAACGTCCGTGCCGAGTCGTTCAGTGGCCTGCTCGTCGACTTCTGTCGCGAGCGTTCCATCGCCGTGATCTGTAAGGGGCTACGGGCAGTCAGCGACTTCGAGTACGAGTTGCAGATGGCGCAGATGAACTATCGCATCGGTGGGGTGGAGACCGTGTTCATGTCGACCAGCCCGAAACACTCCTACCTGTCGAGTTCGCTCGTCAAGGAGGTCGCACGACTCGGCGGCTCGATCGACGGGACCGTTCCCCCTGGGGTCGAGGCCGCGCTGCGGTCGAAAGTTGACGCGCCAGGTCCGGCCTGAACGGCCACCTCCGGAGCCCGGGATCCGGTGCTTCGGAGCGATAGGCTCGGCGTCACGGCAACCGACGCCGCAACCGCCCACCTTCGATCGACCGGAAGTCTGATGTCCGACCAACGCGGCGTGCCTCTGGATGTGGAGGCCACCCTGCATGAACTCGAACAGCTCGTCGGCGGGGCCAAGGCGGTCCCGCTGTCCGCGTCGATCATGCTCAATCGAGCCGACATCGACGGGCTCGTGCAGGATCTGCGTGCGACGCTGCCCGAAGAGCTGACCCAGGCGCGCTGGGTGATCCGTGAGCGCGACGAGATCCTCGAGCGGGCGCAGACCGATGCGGATCGGCTGGTCGCCGATGCGCAGGCCGAACAGGACCGCCTCGTCTCCGAGCAGGAGGTCGTACGGACCGCCAAACTCGAGGCCGAGCGCATCCTCGAGGACGCACGCGAGCGCGGTCGCCAGATCCGTCTGGAGGCCGAGGACTACGTCGATGCCAAACTCGCCAACTTCGAGGTGGTGCTGTCCAAGACCCTGTCCGCGGTCGAGCGGGGTCGGGCCAAGCTGCGCGGTTCGATGGATGCGGACGAGCTGGCCGACGAGATGCTCGCCGCCACCGAAGAGGACGACCCGGCCGACGCCTGAGCTGGCGGTGCGGCACACGCTCCGCAGCCGTGGAGCATGCGAACGGCGGGGTGTCACCGCAGTGGTCTGTGGTAGTCTCATGCCTTCGTCAGGGCACCTGGCGGGCGGCACCGGGCCACCTCGGCATCCGGCCCCACACGTCCGATCGGTCACCGCCGGCACCGTGGGTTCGCCCGCCCGCGACACCCTCGATCCACGTCCGTGACCGTGTGCGTCCGCAGGGTGCGCCGACGAGATCCTGATCACGCCCCCGTCTGCCTGTGAGTTCCACCGTGCGCGTTCCCATCACCGACATCGTCGACCAGCCCGGCGCCAGCCGGTCGCTGCGTGATGCCGTGGACGCGGACGCGTTCGGGACAGACCCGTGGGGAACGGCCGATGGGGCACTGGTCGATCCCGTCGTCCTCGATCTCCACCTCGACAGCGTCGTGGACGGGATCCTCGTCCGGGGAACGCTCGGGTTCACGCTCGACCTGCCCTGCGGCCGGTGCCTCGTGACGCAGCGTCGCAGCCACGAGGTCCACGTGGTCGAGCTGTTCATCGACCCCGCCAAGCGTGAGGATGATGCGGACGACGAACCCGGCTACGACCTGCTCGACGCGGCGACCGCGATCGACCTGTCGACGATGGTGCGTGACGCGCTGCTGCTCGGGCTCCCGCTGCGTATCCTGTGCCGGGAGGACTGTCAGGGGCTGTGCCCGACCTGCGGCACGGATCGCAACGTCACCGACTGCGGTCATGCCGATCGCGACCCGGTCGACCCCCGGTGGTCGGCCCTCGCCGACCTCGACCTTCCGCCCGACTGATCACCACCCGATCTGCGTTCCCCGCGACCCCGCGAGGCAACGTCACCTGTCAGCAAGGAGTTCACGATGGCCGTCCCGAAGCGCAAGATGTCGCGCTCGCGCACCCGTCACCGCAAGGCGCAGTGGGCCAAGCTCAAGGCGCCCACGTACGCGACCTGTCCGCGCTGCAAGGCGCCGACGCGGCCCCACACCGTCTGTGCGACCTGTGGGACCTACGCCGGCCGCACCGTCGTCGAGGTCGACTGACATCGGTTGCGGGCGTGGCTGACCTCGCGGCGGGTTCCTCTCCGACGGCTGCGGAGCTCGCGGCCCGGCTCGACGTGCACCTCGATGACATCGACCTGCTCGAGTTGGCCCTGACCCACCGGTCCTGGGCCTTCGAGCAGGGCGGTCGTCCGACGAACGAGCGCCTCGAGTTCCTGGGCGACGCCGTGCTCGGGCTCGTGGTGACCGACGAGATCTACAGTTCGCACCCGGACGAGCAGGAGGGGCGACTGGCGAAACTGCGCGCCGCCGCGGTCCGCGCCGAATCCCTCGCCCAGGTCGCCCGGGGACTGTCGCTTGGCCGCTTCATCCGGCTCGGCCGGGGTGAGTCGGCATCGGGTGGCGCGGACAAGGATTCGATCCTCGCGGACACGCTCGAGGCGGTGATCGGTGCCGTCTACGTCGATCAGGGGTTCGCCACGGCCTACGACCTGGTGGAACGGCTGTTCGCCGAACGCCTGGTCGAGGTCGCCGCCAGCCACGCGGCGCTGGACTTCAAGACGAGCCTGCAGGAGCTGTCGGCCGCCAGCTTCGAGGTCCTGCCCCGCTACGAGTTGACCGACACCGGCCCGGACCATGCCAAGACCTTCACCGCGATCGTCACCATCGATGGAGCGATCGCCGGTCGGGGTGAGGGTCGCAGCAAGAAGGAGGCGGAACAACGCGCGGCCCGGGAAGCACACCGGCTGTTCGACGATGCCGCGACCGGCACGCCGGACGCCGTCTGATCGCGATCCGGGCCGTGGGTGACCGTCGGCACCCGCCGATGAGGGGCCGTCGGCTAGTTTGGACGGCGGTCCGATCCACGGTCACGCCCGTGGCTCGCGTCCCGCAACGCACACCCTGTCGATCACGCCCTGTCGTACACGTCTGGAAGGCCGCACCCGGTGCTCGAACTCCCCGAGGTAGAGGTGCTGCGCCGTGACCTGGAGAAAGAGGTCGTCGGCAAGCGCATCAAGGACGTCATCGTCGAGACGCCCAGCATCGTGCGGCCGTTCCACCGCAACCGGCCCGAACTCGTCAAGGCGCTCGAAGGGCGCAAGGTCGAGGCGGCCAGGCGGCGCGGGACGGTCATCTTCCTGGATCTCGATGAGGACCAGACCTGGGTGATCGATGCGGGGGAACACGGCTCCCTCCACCGGCAGACCGCGACCGAGCAGGCGGGTCCCGACACCCACCTGGTTGTGACCTTCACGATCGGTGGTGCGATCCACCTCTCGGAGCCGGGCAACGACCCGTCGATCCACACCGGGGTCGTCGCGACCGAGACGGCCCTCGAGGCCGCCGGGGTCTCGCCGGATGCGCTCGATCCCCTGGACGACAACCCCACCTGGATGGAGTTCGGCCGGTTCCTGGCCGACGCCGCAGGACCGTTGAAGCTCGTGCTGACCGACCCGACCCGCATCGCGGGGCTCGGGCCCGTCTACAGCGACGAGATCCTCTGGGAGGCGGGTCTCCGCCACGATCACGGCTCGGCCTCACTGTCCACCCAGGAGATCCGACGGCTGTACCGCGCCATGCAGGAGGTCATCGTCCTGGCGATGAAGGCGGCCGGATCCTCGCTGGACGATACCGAGGCGGACGCGGCCATCGACGACGACGGTGAGGCTGCCGATCACCTCCGGGTCTACGGCCGGGCCGGACTGCCCTGCTCCCGGTGCCGCAAGCCGATCGTGCGGACGCGGATCAAGAAGGGCATCTACACCTACCACTGCGAGCAGTGCATGATCTGACCCGAGGGTGGATCGTTGGGGGAGATGGTGGATCACGTCGCGAGACACCTGACCGTCAGTGGTCAGGTCCAGGGTGTGTTCTTCCGGGCGTCGACCCGGCAGCGGGCCAAGCAGCGCTCCGTCGTCGGCTGGGCGGCCAACCGGCCGGACGGCACGGTGGAGGTGTGGCTGGAGGGGGCCGCCGACGACGTCCGGGCGGTCGAGGACTGGATCGTCGGCGGAGGTCCACCGGCGGCGCGGGTCGCGGAGGTCGAGGGCGCTGACGTGGAGCCGGCCGGTCACCACCGCTTCGAGATCCGCTCCGGTTGACGTCACGGGGGCGGCGGGTCCACGCCGGGTATCCCGGATCGGGCCGAAGGTCGGTGGACGACGTGCTGTGCGCTGCGGTATGGTCGAAGCCAATGAGGCGCGCGGCGTCGTCATGCCGGGCGGGTTCGCTGTGAAGGATGCTCGAAACGCGAGGGCGGCCGTGGCACCGCCGACCGCGCCAGAGGCGATCGAACCCCAGCTGTCCAGACCCGTACCGCTCGAACCAGAACCGATCGGAGCAGCGGACCGGCGTCTGCTGCGGACCGGTCTGACGAACGAGCTGCAGCCAACGGGCTGAAGAACGAGCGGATGAACGAGAGGGAGGCACCACGATGGGCAAGGCCCTGATGGGTTCCCATGTCGCACCAGCGAGCCTGGAACTCCTCGACGAGGTGCGCGCGCTGCGTCAGCGTGTCGCGGACCTCGAACGTGCGCTCGCCGAGGCGGAAGCCGCCCGTGACCGTCGTCAGGCGGCCGCCGAGGACCGGGAACCCGCCCACAGCTGACCGCGCCGCCGGTTCCGGGAACCTTGGACCCTTGCCCCGGACCGCGACATCGTGTGCACGGGCGAGGTGGCCGTCGGCATCGCTAGGCTGCGGGCTCGGTGGCGTGCGTCCGTGCGTCGGTGGCGTTGCCGCCAGAACGCGGGCCTGCATCACGCTGACCGCACCCGTCCCCGTCGTCGATGCGCCGTGCGCCCTGTGGAGGAAGCGTGTTCCTCAGGTCACTCTCGATGCGCGGGTTCAAGTCCTTCGCCGACCGGACGGTCCTGGAGGTCGAACCCGGGATCACGGTGATCGTCGGTCCGAACGGCTCTGGCAAGTCCAACGTCGTCGACGCCCTGTCGTGGGTCCTCGGCACCAATTCCGCGAAGAAGGTCCGCGGCGGCGCCATGTCGGACGTGGTCTTCGCCGGTTCGCCCACCCGCAACCGTTCCAACCGGGCCCACGTCGAGATCGTCATCGACAACACCGACGGGTACCTGTCGGGCGCGGGTCTCGCGACGGCGGACAGCGCGGGCGCCTTCTCGGAGGTGCGCGTCGCGCGGACGATCCAGACCGACGGTGAGGCGACCTACCAGATCAACGGCGAGGACGTCCGCGCCCTGGACGTGCAGGAACTGCTGTCGGACACCGGCCTCGGTCGGGAACTGCACACGATCGTCGGGCAGGGGCAACTCGACGAGATCCTCAACGCCAAGCCCGAAGAGCGCCGCCGCTACATCGAGGAGGCGGCCGGGATCCTCAAGCATCGCCGGCGACGTGAGCGCGCCCTGCGCAAGCTCGATCAGGTCGATGGGCACATCGAGAAGCTGAAGACCGTCCTCCGGGAGCTGCGCCGACAGCTACGACCGCTCGAGCGTCAGGCTGAGGCCGCCGACCGGCATGCCGCACTGCAGGCCGAGCTCCGCGACGTCAAGGTGCGCATCGCCGCCCGGGAGCTCGACCGGCTCACCCGGCTGGTCGACGCTGAGGATCAGGACGACTCATCGACCGGGTCCGCCCAGGCCGAGCTGGAGGCGCGCCGCGACCGGGCCCAGGAGCGGGTCGCGACCCTGGAAGTGGATCTGGGGCGCCTGGGACCCGCGGTCGAAGCCGCGCAGACCACGGTCCACGGACTCACGTCGCTCGCGGAACGGCTGCGCGGAACCTCGGATCTGATCGAGGCGAAGCGACGCCACCTCGTCGAGTACGTCGAGGAGCCGCTCGCCGGTCGCCCACCGGAGGAACTGCGCACCCAGGCGGACCGCATCGCCGAGCAACGTGCCGAGCGTGCCCAGAGCCTGACCACCGACCGGGAGGCGCTCGAGGAGGCCTCGGCCGGCCGTCGCGAGGCGGAACTGGCCCGCCGCGCCCACGAGCAGAAGCTGCAGGCGGAGCGCCGGCGACGGGCCGAGCAGCGCGAGCGCGTGCTGCGCTGGGAAGGCGAGGTGTCCGCACTACGCGGGTCGACCGCGTCCGCCGAAGCCGAGCTCGGGCGCGTCACCTCGACGTTGTCGACGCTGGACAACCGGATCGCCGAGGCAGAGCGTGAGGTCTCCGGCGTCCAGGACGAGATCCACCGCCTCGACACCAGCGAGGTCGAGCTCACCACGGCGCTGGAGGCAGCCGAGGCTCAGGTCGACGAACGGGCCGCGGTGGAGGCCGACCTGGCCGCCCGGTCCCGCGACCTGGAAGCCGAGCGGGCGTCACAGCTCGCACGCGCACAGGCCCTGCGGGCGGCACTCCAGGAGGCCGACGGGGGCGGGGCCGCGTTGCTGTCCGGCGAGGTCGACGGGGTCCTCGGGCCGGTTGCCGACCACGTCCGGGTGGCCGGCGGCCACGATGGTGCCGTGGCTGCCGCACTCGGGCCACTCGGTGAGGCCGTGGTGGTCACGACCTCGGAGCGCGCCCGCCGGGCCGTTGCCTGGCTGCGCGAGGTCGAGGCCGGCACCGCGATCGTCCTCGCGGCCCGCCAGGACCGTCGCGCCGCGGCTCCGATCGACGATGACCTGCGCGAACGGCTGGACGCGGCCGGGGCCCGACCGGTCGCCGAGCTGTTGGAGCCGGCCGGTGACGGCGAGGCGGACGCGGGCGTCACCGCGGCGCTGCGCCAGGTGCTGGCGCGGACCTACGTCGTGCCGGACTGGGACACCGCGGTCCTGCTCCACGGCCGCGAGGTCGACCTGACGTTCGTGACCCCGCAGGGCGACCTGGCGGGTCCGCACGGCTTCCGGGCGGGCGGCACGGACGAACGGTCCTCCGTGCTGACCGCCACGGCCGCCGACCAGGCCGAGGCCCGCGCCAACGAACTCGCGGCGGACCTCGAACGCATCGCGACCGAGCGGGAGGCGGCCGCCGCGGCTCTGCAGGAGGCGCGTCGCGAGCTGAAGGGCGCGACCGAGCGCATCAACGAGTCGGACGCGCGCATCACCGGTGCGGCCGAACGGCTCGCCCGCCTGAACAAGGAACTGCATTCCCTCACGACCCAGCGTGAGGTGGTCGCCGCCCAGAAGGAAGAGCTCGACGAGGTACTCGAACGCGACCGGGTCGCGCTGTCCGAACTGCACGGTCGAGGCCCCGCCGACGACCCCGACGACATCGAGGATGGCCCGGACGAACTGGCCTCCGACCTCGACGACCGCGTCGAGGTGGCACGCGAACACGAGCTCAACGCGCGCGTCACCCTCGAGCGGACCAGCGAGCAGGTCCGCCACCTCGAAGCGCAGGAGACGGCGCTGCGGGGCGAAGCCGACGAGGTCGAGGCAGCGCTGGCGCAGGCCGCGCGGCGTCGGGAGGCGCGGCGTCTCGGCATCGAGAGGTGCGGTGAGTTGGCGATCGTCGCCCGCGAGGCGCTCGACGCCCTGCAGCAGGCGTCCGCCGAGGCCGCGACCGAGCGGGACGGCCTGCAGGCGCAGGTCGTCGCGAGGCGTGCGGAGCTGGCCGAGGCCCGCGACGACCTCGCCGAGGTCGTCGCGCAGCTCGACGAGCTCCGTGAGCACCGGCACGCCTCCCAGATGCGCCGGGCCGACGTCACCTCCCGACTGGAGTCCCTCCAGGGGCGTCTGCGCAGCGAGCTGTCACTGACGCCGGACGAGGTACGTGCGGACCACCCCGACGCCGGCTCCTACGACGCCGACGAGCTCGCCGAACGCGAGGATGTCCTGGTCCGCAAGATCGGTCTGCTCGGCCGGGTGAACCCGCTGGCGCTCGAGGAGTTCAAGGCCCTGGAGGAACGGCACGCGTTCCTGTCCGACCAGCTCGACGACCTGCGCCGCTCCAAGCGGGATCTCGCGGAGATCGTCGACGCCGTCGACGATCGGATCCGGGCGGTCTTCAAGGCCGCATTCGACGACGTGGCACGTGAGTTCGAGCTGACCTTCGAGACGGTCTTCCCCGGCGGCCATGGACGACTGGTGCTCACCGGCAGCGATGACCTGCTGACCGCGGGCATCGAGGTCGAGGCGCGACCGCCCGGCAAGAAGGTGACGCGGCTGTCGCTGCTCTCCGGCGGCGAGCGGTCCCTGACGGTGCTCGCCTTCGTGTTCGCGATCTTCCGCGCCCGACCGTCCCCCTTCTACGTCCTCGACGAGGTCGACGCCGCTCTGGACGACGTGAACCTCCAGCGGCTGCTGAAGGTCATCCGCTCCTTCCGTGGCCATGCCCAGATCATCCTGGTCACCCACCAGAAGCGGTCGATGGAGATCGCCGACGTGCTGTACGGCATCACGATGGGTCCCGATGCGGTGACCAAGGTCGTCGCCGAACGGCTCCGCGATCAGGCGGCCAAGAGCCAACAGCTCGAGGAACGCGCCAGCGACGACCCGACCGAGGCGTTGGAGGACCCGAGCGATGATCCCGACGGGGCCGGCGCATCGGCGGAGGCGCCCTCGCCCGTCGGCTGATCCCACCCCGGTGCCCGGGCGGTCTCGTCCTGGCACCCCGACCCGAGGTCCACACCGTGCTCGAAGCTCTCGATGGCATCCCGATCGTCGTTGCGGTCGTCGGCCTGCTGATCGTGCTCGTGGGAGCTGGCCTGCTCACCACGACGCGTCGCTCGTCGAAGCGTGATGGCGACCCCCCCGACCGGTCCGAGAGCTCGACGGCCGGAAGCACGGACACCCTGCCGGTCCCTGACGAGGCCGTCGATGACGACCTCGATGTCGCCATCCCGGAGGTGCCCGACACCCCGGAGGCGTTGGTCGAGGAACCGCCGCTGTCGCTCGGGGAGCGGTTCAACCGTCGCCTGGCGCGGACCCGGAACGTGCTCGGCGTGTCGGTCGCCGACCTGTTCGGTCGCGGGGTCAACGACGCCGCCTGGGAGGGACTGGAGGAGATCCTGATCGGCGCCGATGTGGGGGTGACCGCCACGACCGAGATCGTCGAGGAGCTCAAGCGCCGGAGCCGCGAGGAGGGCGCCACGACCCCGGAGGCGGTCACGGACCTGCTCAAGCAGGAGCTGCGATCGGCGCTCCAGAGCGACGACCGGTCACTGGCGCGCGCGACCGATGACGGGCCGACGGTCTGGTTGATCACCGGCGTCAACGGCACGGGTAAGACGACCTCCATCGGCAAACTGGCCGCCATCGAGCAGCGGGAGCAGCGCACGGTCGTGCTCGCCGCAGCGGACACGTTCCGCGCCGCCGCCGCGGAGCAGCTCGGGATCTGGGCGACGCGCACCGGTGCCCACCTGGTACGCAAGGACGAGGGGGCGGACCCGGGGGCGGTGGCCTTCGAGGGCTACGCGGCCGCGACCGAGCGCGCTGCCGATCTGCTCATCGTCGACACGGCCGGCCGGCTCCACAACAAGTCCGCGTTGATGGACGAGCTCGGCAAGGTCAAGCGGGTGCTCGAGAAGCAGGCCGGCCCGCTCGAGGAGACCCTGCTCGTCCTGGATGCGACCACGGGTCAGAACGGCATCGCACAGGCCAGTGCCTTCATGCAGGCCGTCGAGCTGACCGGTGTGGTCCTGACCAAGCTCGACGGCTCGTCCAAGGGAGGCATCGTCGTCGCGATCCAGCGCGAACTGGGGTTGCCCGTCAAGCTCGTGGGTCTGGGTGAGGAGATCGACGACCTCGCCCCCTTCGACCCGGAACTGTTCGTCGAGGGCCTGTTCACCGACATCGCGGGCTGACCACACCCGTCTCAGCCGGCATGCCGTCATCAGGCGACCGGCGGGGTCATCGGGTCCGGCCGCTACGCTCGCGGGTCACAAGCCGCTCGTGACATCAGCCCCAGGACCGCCCGTGTTCGACACCCTGAGTACGAAGCTCGAATCGGCCCTTGATCGCGTCAAGGGCCGCGGTCGCCTGGACGAGAAGACCGTCGATGCGACCCTGAAGGAGATCCGTCTCGCCCTGCTGGAGGCGGACGTCAACTTCAAGGTCGTCAAGGGGATGATCGAACGGCTCCGCGAGCAGCTCGTCGGCGAGGAGGTCTCCAAGGCCCTCAACCCGTCCCAGCAGGTCGTCAAGATCGTCTCGCAGGAGCTCGAACGCGCGCTCGGCGGTCCGGCCGAAGGACTCAACCTGACCGGCAAGCCGGCGGTGATCATGCTCGCCGGGCTGCAGGGATCCGGGAAGACGACCGCGGCCGGCAAGCTGGCCGCGCTGCTGAAGTCCAAGGGCCGCAACCCGATGCTCGTCGCCTGCGACCTGCAGCGCCCGGCCGCCGTCGAGCAGCTCAAGGTCAACGCGCAGCGTGCCGGCGTGCACGTCTACGCGCCCGTCACCTCCGGCGATCCGGTCCCGGTGGCCAGGGAGTCGATCGACAAGGCGCGCGAGACCGGCTGTGACGTCGTCATCGTCGACACCGCGGGGCGCCTGGGGATCGACGAGGAGTTGATCGCGCAGGCCCGCGCGATCCGTGAGGCCGTCGACGCCTCCGAGACGCTGTTCGTCATCGACGCGATGATCGGGCAGGAGGCCGTCAACGTCGCCAAGGCCTTCCAGGACGGGGTCGGGTTCGACGGCGTGATCCTGTCGAAGCTCGATGGTGACGCCCGCGGTGGTGCCGCGCTGTCGGTCCGCGAGGTCACGGGCAAGCCCATCAAGTTCGCGTCGATCGGGGAGAAGCTCGACGAGTTCGAGGCCTTCCACCCCGACCGTATGGCGTCGCGCATCCTCGGTATGGGCGACGTCATGACCCTCATCGAGAAGGCCGAGGCGACCTACACCGAACAGGAGGCGGCCTCTGCCGAGGAGGCACTGCTCAGCGGGGAGTTCACGCTCGAGGACTTCCTGCAGCAGATGCAGATGCTCAAGCGCATGGGCTCGCTGCAGGGCCTGCTGGGGATGATGCCGGGCATGTCCAAGCAGCTGAAGGATGTGGATGTCGACGACAAGCAGGTGGCCCGCATCGAGGCCATCATCCGGTCGATGACCCCGGAGGAGCGCAACAAGCCCAAGGTGCTCAACGGCCGCCGCCGCAAGCGGATCGCCGCCGGTTCCGGCACGACCGTGACCGAGGTCAACCGGCTGGTCAAGCAGTTCGAACAGGTCCAGAAGGTGATGAAGAGCGCCGCCAAGATGTCCGGGCAGCAGGGCAGCAAGCCGCCGAAGGGTAAGCAGGGCCGTCAGGCCCAGGCCGCGGCGCTGCGTCAGCTGCAGTCGGGCATGGGAGGCGGCGGCGGGGCCGGCGGGCTCGGTGGCTTCCAGGGTCTGCAGCCGTCCCCCAAGCGTGGCAAGGGCCGCTGACGCGGCTCGGGATGGCGCCGGAGGTGACCGCTGCGGTAGCCTGTCCCGCATGGCAGCACCTCGGGCCCCGGGCCCCTGTTGCTGCGTACCGCCTCGCCGGTCTCCGCCACACCGGCTGCCCGCCCTCCGATCCGCATCGACCCCGTCGAAGATGACCGGCCGATGTCGACCCGATCGGTGCACGACCGAGGCAGCCCGTGCAGGTACGGATCGGCTCCATCCGCCGCCGCGGAGAACACCCCGCGCGGCTCACCAAGGGATACCCCTCATGGCCGTCAAGCTCCGCCTCCGCCGCGAAGGCACCGTCAAGCGCCCGTACTACCGCGTCGTCGCCGCCGACTCGCGTGCTCCGCGTGATGGGCGCTTCATCGAGATCTTCGGTGAGTACCGCCCCCTCGAGGACCCGTCCTTCGTCCGCATCGACGAGGAGAGGGCGCTGCACTGGCTGTCCCACGGCGCGCAGCCGTCGGACGCCGTGAAGAAGCTCCTGCGCATCACCGGCGTCTGGGAGCAGTTCAAGCCCGGCGACACCGGCCGCGACCGCTCCGAGGTCAAGACCAAGCAGTCGAAGAAGGCCAAGGCGAAGGCCGCCGAGGCCGCGGAGGGTGACGCATGAGGTCCGAGGACGTCCTCGAGTTCGTCGCCAAGCAGCTCGTCGACCACCCCGACGATGTCCGGATCGACGTTGACGACGACCCACGTGAGACCGTCCTGGAGCTCAACGTCAACCAGGAGGACCTCGGCAAGGTCATCGGCAAGCGCGGCCGCACCGCCAAGGCGCTGCGCACGCTCGTCAAGGCCGCTGGTTCCCTCGACGACGAGAACGTCACCGTCGAGATCGTCGACTGACGGATCCGGTCCGGATCGGCTGCCCTCCGCCCCTTGACGATCCCGCCCTCCACCCCCTGAGAGGTGGCATGTGAGCGACGACCTGGTCGCCATCGGGCGGATCGTCAAGGCCCACGGCATCCGCGGTGAGGTCTCGGTGCACGTCCTGTCCGACGTACCCGGACGGTTCGACGCGGGCGCCGAGGTCCACCTCGATGGTCGCCGGACCAGCATCGAGGCCAGCCGCCCCCACCAGGGACGTCTGCTGCTGCGCTTCGCCGGCGTCACCGATCGCAACGCTGCCGAGCTGCTGCGCGGCCAGCTGATCGAGGCGCCAGCGGCCGACCTGTCGGCGTCCGAGACCTACTACGCCCACGAGCTGATCGACATGGCCGTGGTCGACGAGGGTGGCGCCGACCTTGGCACCGTCAGCGCCCTGATCGAGCTCCCCGACGCCGCGGGCTACGACCTGCTGGAGGTCACCCGCGCGGACGGGGAGACCTGGCTGCTGCCGGCCGTCGAGGACTTCGTGGAGGTCGACGAAGCCGCGGATGGGACCGAACGCCTCCGCCTGGTCGACCCCCCGGCCGGCCTCCTCGATCCGGGCGACGCCGAGGTCGTGCGTCCCGACGACGATCCGGACACATGACCGCGCCCCGCATCGACATCCTGACGATCTTCCCCGGGTGGTTCGACGGCCCGTTGACGACGTCGCTGCTCGGCCGGGCCAACGAGGACGCCCGACTCGACCTCCGCGTCCACGATCTCCGCGACTACACCACGGACCGCCACCGCAGTGTCGACGATGCCCCCTATGGCGGCGGGGCTGGGATGGTCATGCGCGCCGACGTATTGACCGCCGCGGCGGAAGCGGTGTGGAACGACCTCCCGCCCGAAGCCACAGCGGGACGCACCGATCCGCCCGCTGGCGCCCGGTTCGTCGCCGGCGGCGAACGCCCGCGCACGATCCTGCTGACCCCTCGCGGTCGTCGGTTCGACCAGGCGATGGCACGTGAACTGGCCGCCGAGGACCGCCTCGTGCTGCTCTGCGGTCGGTACGAGGGCATCGACGAGCGGGTCCACGACCTGGTCGCCACCGACGAGGTGTCGATCGGTGACTACGTGCTCTTCGGCGGTGAGGTCGCAGCGGCCGTGATCATCGAGGCGGTCACCCGGCTCCGTCCCGGGATCGTCGGCAACGACGCATCGCCCGCCGATGAGTCGTTCGCGGACGGGTTGCTCGAGTACCCGCAGTACACCCGCCCCGCCGATCTACGCGGTCACGGTGTGCCGGAGGTCCTGAGCTCCGGCGACCATGGCGCTGTGGCCCGCTGGCGCCACGATCAGGCGCTGGCGTTGACCCGGAGCCGCCGGCCGGATCTACTGGGTGAACCCGATCCCCCGTGCGCTGACGGGGGCTCAGGTTGACCCTGCACGCCTCCTGACCGTATCCTCGCGCGCCGCAGCGCCAGTCGCCCGTCTCGCCACGCTCACCACGTGTCCACCGCTCACGTACCGAGCAGGCATGTCGGTGGCTCTCGGGTACGGCCGCGCTCCGGTCCCGGTGCCGTCACCCCACCGGTCACCACATGTCGCCGTGCGCCCCTGAGTGTCACGCCGAGCGTCACCTCCACCTCGCGAGCAGGAAGTCCCACCATGAACAAGGTCGACATCGTCGAGAAGTCCCGCCTGCGGGATGACATCCCGGAGTTCTGGCCTGGCGACACGGTCAAGGTCCACGTCAAGGTCGTCGAGGGCACCCGCTCGCGCGTCCAGGTGTTCGAGGGCGTGGTCATCGCTCGCCGCGGTGGTGGCCTGCGTGAGACCTTCACGGTGCGCAAGATCAGCTTCGGCGTCGGCGTCGAGCGGACCTTCCCGCTCCACAGCCCCGTCATCGAGCGGATCGAGGTCGCGCGTCGCGGCCGGGTCCGCCGCGCCAAGCTGTACTACCTGCGCGACCGCGTCGGCAAGAAGGCGCGTATCAAGGAGAAGCGCGAGTCGCAGATCGCCCGCGCCTGACGCTGCGTTCGTCGATCGGGAGGCGCCCGGTCCGGGGCACCACGCCGGATAGGCTGCCGTTCTCCATGGACCCACGCGAAGACCCCCACGCTCGCCCCGAACCTCCGCCACCGCTCTGGCCGAAGGCCACGATGGGACGCCCTGAGCAGGGGCGGTCGCCCCACGGTGCGCCCGAGTCGTCGGCACCTGCCGCGTCGGGCACGGAGGACCGGTCCTCGACGCCGCCGGTGGCGGGTGACGGGACCGCCGGTCCGCAGCAACCCGCTGAACCGACCGACGAGGCAGCTGCGGCTGGTCACGCAGGGACTGCCGATGAGCGTGCGCCCGTGGCCTCGGACGACACCAAGCACGGGTCGGGCAGCGGTGCGGGAGCGTTCTTCCGTGAGTTGCCGATCCTCATCCTGGTGGCGTTCCTGCTGGCGTTCCTGCTGCGGACCTTCGTGCTGCAGGTGTTCTTCATACCGTCGAGTTCGATGGAACCGACCCTGCAGATCGACGACCGGATGGTCGTGGAGAAGGTCACCTTCCGGTTCCGCGACGTGCAGCGTGGAGACGTCGTGGTCTTCGAGGGCGAGGGTGAGTCCCTGACCGCTCCTCCGAGCGGTGGGGATCGGTTCGTCCGCGCGGTCGGCCAGTTCCTCGGCGTGATCCCGACGTCAGCCCGGGACTTCGTCAAGCGTGTGATCGCGACCGGGGGTGACGAGGTCCGGATCGAGGACGGTCAGGTCTTCGTCAACGGCGCCCCGCTCGACGAGCCCTACGTGGTCTTCGGCGATCAGGACAACTACGGGCCCGTCACCATCCCCGACGACGAACTGTTCTTCCTCGGTGACAACCGACCCAACTCGTCCGACTCGCGGCGGTCGCTCGGCTTCGTCAGCGAAGCGTCGGTCGTCGGCCGCGCCGTGGTGGTGATCTGGCCGTTGGAGAACTGGGACTCGCTGACCGGCGTCGAGCACGTGCTCGAGGATCCGGACCCCGATGCCGATGGCTCCGAGCCGGATCCCGGCGATGCCGACCCCGTCGAGTCCGAGGCCGAGGACCCCGAGGCCGCCCGTCAGGTGGTCTCGAACAGCCTGGGGTGATCGAGCGCGGCGATCGGTGCCCAGGATCGTCGGTGCAGGGCGCAGGGGCCGTGGCGCTCGAGCGCGGCGACGTGGTCCGGTGAGGGGTAGCCCTTGTTGGACGCGAACACGTAGGGCGCGTGCTGGTCGGCCACGTCGACCATGATGCGGTCGCGGGCGACCTTCGCGACGATCGACGCGGCCGCGATGGACGCGGATCGACCGTCACCCTGTGGGATGGTCTCGTTGTGGGTCCCGAGGTCCGCGAGGAAGTCCCAGGTGCCGTCGATGAGCATCACGTCCGGCTCGACGGGGAGCGCCTCGACGGCTCGACGGGCAGCGCGACGGGTTGCCTCGCTCAGGCCGTGGCGATCCACCTCGGCGTTGCTGGCGTGCCCGATCCCGACGCCGGTGGCGAATCCGTGCAGACGGCCGCTGAGGTGTTCACGGACCTCCGGGGACAGCACCTTGGAGTCGCGCAGCTTGTAGATCCGCCGGTCGGTGGGCAGGACGACGGCGGCGAGGGTGAGCGGACCGGCCCACGCACCACGTCCGACCTCGTCGATGCCCGCGACGACGGCACCGGTGTCCCAGTACGGCTGTTCGGACCGGATGCCAGGGACCGGTGGACGCGTGCGACGGCCGGTGGGGTGCCTCGATGCCATGGCGCGACCGTAGTCGGTGGACAGGACGCCGCCGGGCATGTGGACACCCCCGACCGGCGTGCCGCTCACCGCTACCCTCGCCACCTGTGATCCGATCCCGCACGCGGCCCGCCTCGACGGGTCGTCCCACGAACCGCCCGGAGTGCCGCCCGGAGTCCCGATGGAGTCCCCCGATGGAGCCCGATGAACTCGACGTGTTCGAGACCGATCTCGAACTCGCGCTGTACCGCGAGTACCGCGACGTCGTGCGGATGTTCCGGTACGTGGTGGAGACCGAGCGGCGGTTCTACCTCTGCAACGAGGTCGAGGTCCGCCCCCACGAGGGCAACGACCTCTGGTTCGAGATCGACCTCAAGGACGCCTGGGTGTGGGACATGTTCCGCACCGCACGCTTCATCAAGAACGTGCGCGTGCTGACCTTCCGTGACGTCAACATCGAGGAACTCGCCCACGAGGACCACGATCTTCCCGACTTCCTGGGGGAGTGAGCAGCATGGGTTTCGACGCGACGCGCCGCTATCGCGATGACAAGCGCAACGACATCTGGATGTTGATCATCGCGGTGGTGGTCATCGTCGGCGCCATCCTCTGGGCGGTCGGGGTCTTCTGACCGCGTCCCGGCACAAGCCGGGTCCCGACCGGTTCTCCACAGCTCCGGGCCGACCGATCGGCCGGGTCGTGGTGCCCGCACGTAGCGTCCGGGCATGGACACCACACATCGTTGCACCCTTGAACCCGGCACCACCCGGCTGGCCGGCGGGGCCGATGCGCGGGCCGGTCGGCGGAATGCATCGCTCGGGGCACTCGGCGAGGACCTGGCCTGCCGGCACCTGGTCGCCGACGACGGGCTGACGATCATCGCGCGTAACTGGCGGTTGTCCGCAGGTGAACTCCGTGGGGAGTTGGATCTCGTCGCCGTGGACGAGGCGCTCGGCTGCGTCGTGATCTGCGAGGTCAAGACCCGGCGTGACGCTGATCGCTTCGGTGGGGCGCTGGCGGCGGTGTCACCACGCAAGCGCGCCAAGGTCCGCACGCTGGCCGGTGCGTTCCTCCGCGACGCGGCGCTGCCGTACCACCGCGTGCGGTTGGACGTCATCGCGGTGGATCTGGGGCGGCACCCGACCCTCACCCACCTGCTGGATGCGCTGTGAGCGGCGCCCACGGCGTGCTGGCGCTGGTCCACGCCGTGGCGCTGGTCGGCCTGACGCCGCACCGGGTGCGCATCGAGTGCTCGCGGGCCACCGGGTTACCGGGGATGCGCCTCGTCGGGCTGCCCGACACGGCCGTGCGCGAAGCGGAGGACCGGATCCGCACGGCGATCCAGCGCAGTGGACTGCGCTGGCCACAGGAGCGGATCGTGATCAACCTGGCGCCCGCCGATCTGCCGAAGGTCGGTTCCGGGTTCGATCTGCCACTGGCCATCGGGGTGCTCGCGGCCACCGAGCAGATCCCGGCCGCCTCGCTGGCCGGGCTGTGTGCCTGCGGCGAGGTCGGCCTCGACGGCAGCATCCGTCCCGTGCCGGGCACCCTGCCGACCGCGGTCGGCGCCCGTGATCTGCGCACCGGTCGGTTGTTCGTGGCGGAAGCTGCCGCGGGCGAGGCGGCGCTCGTCACCGACCTCGAGGTCGTCGGGGTCCGCGACCTCACCGAGGTGGTCGCGCTGCTCCGGGGCGACCGGCTCCCACGCGAGAGCCTGCCGACGCCGACCGAGGTGCCGGCGTCGACGCTGGACCTCCGCGACGTGCGGGGCCAACCGGTCGCGCGACGCACCGTGGAGATCGCGGCCGCCGGAGGCCACCACCTGCTGCTCGTCGGACCGCCGGGATGCGGCAAGACGATGCTCGCCCGCAGGCTGCACGCGCTGCTGCCGCCGCTGGAGATGGATCAGGCGCTCGAGGTGGCCGCCATCCACTCGGTCGCGGGCGAGCGGGCACCGGATGCACCGCTGTCGCTGGCCCCACCGTTGCGTGAGCCGCACCATTCGATCTCGGCCGCAGGGCTGATCGGCGGGGGCAGCGGCATCGCCCGTCCGGGTGAACTCGCGCTCGCGCATCGGGGTGTGCTGCTGCTCGACGAACTGCTGGAGACGCCCCGGTGGATCCTGGATGCCCTGCGCCAGCCGCTGGAGCGTGGCGAGATCACGATCACGCGCGCCAGGTCACGGGTCCGCTACCCCTCGCGGGTCCTGTTCGTGGCCGCCACCAACCCGTGCCCCTGCGGGCACCTGGGCGACCCCCGGCGTGCCTGCACCTGTCGCCCGGACCGCATCGAGCGGTACCGCGCCCGGCTGTCCGGACCGTTGCTCGACCGCATCGACCTGCACATCGAGGTCCAGCCCGTCGATCGGAGGCAGTTGGCCGGTGCTGCGGACGGTGAGTCCACCGCGGTGGTCGCCGCCCGGGTCCTCGAGGCGCGGCAGCGTGGCGCGGAACGGTGGGGCGCGGGGATGCTGGCGCGCGACCTGCAGGACCACCAGCTCCGCGCAGGCTGTTCGGGGCGCGCCATGTCCACACTCGTCCGCGCGATCGACGGGTTGGCCCTCTCGGCGCGGGCGTTCGACCGGACCCTGCGGGTGGCCCGCACGATCGCGGATCTGGAGGCGGTCGAGGTCATCGCCCCGGAACACGTCGAGGAGGCCCTCGCCTACCGCCTGAGCGCGCCGGTGGGGGTATGAGCGGCGCGTTCGCGGGCCTGCGGTCCGTCGCGGCACAGGTGGCGGCCGAGGGCACGGACCCGCATCAGCTCGCGGCGATCGTGGCCTTCAGCGCGCAGCCCCGGTCGCACCCGGATGCGCTCCGGCGTCGTGATCGAGACGGCGATCGGACCGGGCCCATCGCGGCGCGTGTCGCCGCGCTCGCCGGTCCCCCGACGGCGACCACGAGCCCGGTGGCTGCACGGTTGCTGGGGGCCTGGCGAGGGGATGCGGTCCGGGTCGCCCTGGTCGGCGACCCCGCCTACCCCCGGTGCCTGGCGGAGGGGTGGCCAGAACTGGACCCGCCGGTCTGGCTCGCCTGGCGGGGACAGGCACCCGGCCACGACCCCGGTGTCGCGATCGTCGGCGCCCGTCGGGCCACGAGCTACGGCAGCGGCATCGCCGCGTGGCTGGCCGAAGCCGTCACGGACGCGGGGGTCCGGGTCGTCTCCGGGGGAGCGACCGGGATCGACGCCGCGGCACACGGGGCGACGGTCGGACGTCCGGGCGGCACCACCGTGGTGCTCGGCTGTGGGCATCGCGTCGACTACCCCCGGTCGCACGCTCGTGCGGGTGGGCTGTTCGACCAGCTCCTGGAAGACGGGGGGACCCTGGTCAGCGAGGCCCTGCCGCACCAGCCCCCCCGGGCACACCAGATCCGCTCCCGGAACCGCATCGTCGCCGGACTGGCGGCAGCGGTCGTGGTGGTCGAGGGTGGTGAGCGGTCCGGATCGCTCCTGACGGCCGGGGCTGCCGCGGAGCGGGGGCGCGCCGTGCTCGCGGTACCCGGCGACGTCCGGGCCCCCGGGTCGGCCGCACCGCATCGACTCCTGGCCGAGGGTGCCGGCCCCTGCTGTTCGCCGGCGCAGCTGCTGGAGTCGCTGGGGGCGTCACCGAGCAGGACCCAACCCTCCGGTGACACGACAGCCGTTGCGGACGGGCAGGCCCGGCCGGGCGCGGCTGCACCCGCCGATGGGGCAGCGGGCGGCGGGGCCACGGGCGTGACCACGCTCCCGCCGACCGTCCATGCGGCGTTGGTGCGTGCGTGGCCTCGACCGGTGCGGCTCGAGGACCTGGCGAGCACGGCGCAGGTGCCGGTCGGTGGTCTGCTGGCGGCCCTGACGCGGGCGACGGTCAACGGCGAGATCGCCGAGGCGGCTGACGGCATCCGGCTGCGGCGGGCACCACCGGACGTCGGATGACACGCATCCGCGACCGGGCCCCGGTCGGCGGTCGGTTCCGTGCAGGTTGCTCCTGTGGCGAGTGTGATTGCTGAACGTGTTTGACTAACTACTTTCTGGGACTTTTGTCCCTCATCAGCCACAACGCTTGACACCAACAACGGCGTGGACGAGGCTCTTGGAGTGTTCGATCCCAGCGAACCGGCGCGTTCCGGCGAGATCGCACCGGCCTGGGCCGGTGCTGTCGACACGTGGGTCGATCACCTCGAACACGAGCGCGGCCGGAGCCGGCACACCGTCGACGCCTACCGGCGCGATGCTCTGGACCTGGCTCGCAGTTGCTGCGACTGGGGGATCGAGGACCCGGCAGAGGTCGAAGCCCTCGTCCTGCGGCGCTACCTCGCCGATCTCGGCGAACGCGGGTACGCGCGCAGCACCATCGCCAGACGCGCATCCACCACCCGGTCCTTCTTCGCCCTGCTGGTCCGTCGCGGGATCGTCGACGTCGACCCGGCGGCGTTGCTCGGCTCGCCGAAGCAGGGGCGATACCTTCCTCGCGTCCTGCGGATCGATGAGGTCGACCGTCTGGTCGTGGCACCGGATCCGACGACCCCGGTGGGTCGTCGCGACCGTGCTCTGCTCGAGTTGCTCTACGCCTGCGGCGGCCGGGTGTCGGAGGTGACCGGTCTGGACCTCGCTGCGTTGGATCTGCCGCAGGGTCTGGTCCGACTGCTCGGCAAGGGCAACAAGGAGCGCATCGTCCCGCTCGGGGAGCCGGCCGTCGACACCCTGCGCGACTACCTCGGGCACGCACGTCCGAAGCTGGCCTCGGGTATCGCGACCGACGCGGTGCTGCTGAACACCAAGGGGGACCGACTCGGGACGCGCGACGCGCGGACCGCGGTCGAGCGAGCCGCCCGGGTGGCCGGGCTCGGGCACGTCACGCCCCACACGTTGCGTCACTCGTTCGCGACCCACCTGTTGGAAGCGGGCGCGGACATCCGGGTCGTCCAGGAACTCCTGGGGCATGCGTCGTTGGCGACGACCCAGCGCTACACGCATCTGTCCCGTGGTCGGCTGCGTGAGGTGCACACCCTGGCGCACCCCCGTGCCCGTGCCAACCACGCTGCACGTCAGGAGGGCTAGGATGTCGGCGCTATCGGTGGGGGACGACGGCACGCAGGCTGATCGGCGTGTGATGATGCGAGCAACGGAGGTCGGGGTGGAGCGCGAGGTCGAAGCGCTCTGGGAGCGTTACCGCGACACCGGTGATGCCGACGTCCGTGAACGACTCATCATCAACTACGCCCCGCTCGTCAAGTACGTCGCCGGACGCGTCGCGGTGGGTATGCCCGCCAACGTCGAACACGCGGACCTCGTCTCGTACGGCATCTTCGGGCTGATGGACGCGATCGAGAAGTTCGACCTGTCGAAGGGTTTCAAGTTCGAGACCTACGCGGTCACGCGTATCCGGGGCGCGATCATCGACGAGCTCCGCTCGATCGACTGGGTGCCCCGCTCGGTGCGCGCGAAGGCGCGTGCGCTCGAGGCGGCGATGCAACGCCTGGAGTCCGACCTCCGCCGCACGCCGACGGACGAGGAACTGGCCGATGACCTGGGATGGACCCTCGAGGAACTGCAGGAGACGCTGACACGGGTCTCGATGACCTCCATAGCGGCGCTCGACGAGACCCTGGACGTCTCGGGTGACCGCATCTCCCTCGTCGACACACTGCAGGATCTGACGGCGGCGCTCCCGGAGGAATCCTTCGAGGACGAGGAGACCAAGCACCTGCTGCGCGAGACGCTGACCCGTCTCACCGAGCGCGAGCAGACGGTCCTCGGTCTCTACTACTTCGAGGGCATGACCCTGTCGCAGATCGGCGACGTCCTGGGGGTCACCGAATCCCGCATCTGTCAGATCCACACCAAGGCCGTGCTGAGCCTGCGCACCAAACTCGTCGACGTCATGGGCGTCTGAGCGGCCGTGTCGGTGGCGCGGCGGCTCAGCCCTGGTGGGGGTAGCGCCAGTCGCGCGGCGGGTCGAACGTCTCCTTGATGGCGCGCGCGCTGATCCAGCGGACCATGTTGAGCTTCGAGCCCGCCTTGTCGTTGGTCCCGGAAGATCGGGCGCCACCGAACGGCTGTTGGCCGACGACCGATCCGGTCGGCTTGTCGTTGTAGTAGACGTTCCCCGCCGCATCGCGGAGCCGGTCCAGGGCGGCGTAACCCGCGGTGCGATCCTGGGACCAGACCGCGCCGGTCAGTGCGTAGTCGCTGGTCGTGTCGACCAGATCGATGGTCGCCTCCCAGTCCGCGTCGTCGTAGACGAAGGCGGTGAGCACGGGTCCGAACAGCTCACGGGCCATCGTGTCGTAGTGCGGGTCGTCGGTGACGAGGACGGTCGGCTCCACGAACCAGCCGACGGAATCGTCGGTTCCTCCCCCCACCAGAACCTCGACGTTGTTGGTGCGTGCCTGCTCGATGGCGTCCCGTTGGCGGGCGAACGATCCCCCGTCGATGACCGCACCCATGAAGGTGCCGAGGTCCCCGACATCGCCCATGGAGCCGGCCATCTCAGTGGTGATGTCGGCCAGACGGTCCCGGACCTGGGGCCACAGCGACCGTGGGATGTAGGCGCGGCTGGCGGCCGAGCACTTCTGGCCCTGGTACTCGAACGCACCCCGGGCGAGTCCAACGGCCAGTTCATCAGGGACCGAGGAGGGGTGGGCCAGGACGAAGTCCTTGCCGCCGGCCTCGCCGACGATCCGCGGGAACCCACGGAACACGTCGATCTGCTGCCCGACGCGCTTCATGACCGACCGCAGGACGGCGTGCGACCCGGTGAAGTGGATCCCTCCGAGCCGCGGGTCCTCGGTCGCGACCTCGACGGCCAACGCGCCATCACCGTGCACGAGGTTGATCACCCCGTCGGGCAGGCCGGCCTGACGCAGGACCTGCATCGTGACGTGTGCAGCCAGCGCCTGCTTCTCCGACGGCTTCCACACCACGGTGTTGCCGACGATGGCGGGTGCGGTCGGCAGGTTGCCGGCGATCGCGGTGAAGTTGAACGGTGTGACGGCCAGGATGAACCCGTCGAGGGGACGGTGCTCCATCCGGTTCCACATCCCGGCGGGGGAGTAGGGCTGGTCCTCCAGTAGCTCCTGCGCGAACTGCACGTTGTAGCGCAGGAAGTCGATCAGCTCGCAGGCCGCGTCGATCTCGGCCTGGTGGACCGACTTGGACTGCCCGAGGATCGTCGCGGCGTTGATCGCATCACGCCACGGGCCGGCGAGTAGATCCGCGGCCCGGAGGAACACCGCCGCACGATCGGTGAAGGACCAGCGCGACCAGTCGGGACGCGCCGCCTCGGCAGCCTCGATCGCGGCGACGATGTCCTGCCGACGGGCGCCGTGCACCTCGGCGAGCTTCAGGTCGTGCCGGTGCGGCGAGAGTTGCGTGAACGTCTCACCCGATCGGACGTCGTCCGTGCCGATACGCATCGGCAGTTCTGCGGTCTGCGCGGCCATCTCCGCGACCTTGGCCGCCAGGCTGTCGCGCTCAGCGCTGCCCGGTAGGTAGGAGCGGATGGGTTCGTTGCTGGGGGTGGGAACCGTCATGTCTGCTGATCCTGTGCTCGGTCGTCGTCGAGGGTCGTCGGTGGTCGTTGGCCGTCGGTCAGGGCAGCAGGGCCCGGACGAGGAACATCATGTTGGCAGGTCGCTCCGCGAGGCGCCGCACGAAGTAGGCGTACCAGGCGTCGCCGAACGGGACGTAGATGCACAACCCCTCACCGATGTCGATCAGGCGTTGCTGCACGTCGGTACGGACCCCGTACAGCATCTGGAACTCGTAGTCGTCCGTGCTCGT
>SLHP01000199.1 GCA_007136095.1 Nitriliruptoraceae bacterium | reverse complement strand
CGCCGCCCCGCGCCGCGCCCTGACCTCGCGACGGGCGGAGGTATCGCCGCCCGACATGCTCGGAACGATGCCCTGCCGTCCCTCAACTACGCTGCCCGGGTCCCGGACCATCGCGGTCAGCCGGGGCAGGGAGGTGGTCCGGTGCCCGAGGCGTTCCGATCCGGTGACATCGTCGACGTCGCTGCACGCCTGCGCGAGACCGCGGCGACCTACCCGGACCACATCGCCCTGCGCTGGAGTGGAGGGCAGCGCACCTATGCCGAACTGCACGAACGTGTCGATGCGGCGACCGTGGCGTTGCAGTCCCTCGAGGTGGGCCCCGGCGACCGGGTCGCGCTGGTGCTCGGCACCACACCGACCTTCGTGGAGGCGGCCTGCGCCGTGCTTCGGGCCGGCGCAGCGATGGTCCCGCTCTTGACCGGACTGGCGCCCGATGAGTTGCGCTACGGGATCAACGACAGCGGTGCGACGGTGCTGATCGTCGGTCCGGGGCGCGCTGCGGCGCTGCTCGAACTCCGTGACGAACTGCCCGACGTCCGGCACGTCGTGGTGGCCGACCTCGACGACCTCGACCCCGAGGTGCCACGGTGGGGTGAGCTGACCGCCACCGACGCCGAGCCTGCCCGGGTCGAGCGCGACATGGACGATCTCGCGGCCCTGGTCTACACCTCCGGGACGACCGGGAGGCCGCGGGGCGCGATGCTCAGCCGCGGCAACCTCGCGGCGAACCAGGACCAGACGCTGGCCGGTCGGTTCCAGATCACCGACGATGACATCATCCTGCTGGTCCTCCCGCTGGCCCACATCTACTCGCTGAACGTCGGGCTGGGTGCGTCGATCACCGTGGGCGCGACGATGGTGCTGGTCGAACGCTTCGACCCCAAGGCCGTCATCGACGCGATCGAGGCCAACCAGGTCAGCGTGGTGCTCGGCGCGCCACCGATGTACGTCGCGTGGCTGCAGTCCGGCCTGCTGGACACCGCGGATCTGTCGACGGTGCGCCTGGCCATCTCCGGTGCCGCGCCGCTGCCGGTCCCGATCATCCACTCGTTCTACGAACTCACCGGCCTCACGATCGAGGAGGGCTACGGCCTGACCGAGGCCAGTCCCAGTGTGACCGCCACCTCGATGTCGCCGGTGCCGGTCCCGGGGTCGGTCGGCCAGCCACTGCCCGGTGTCGAACTGCGCCTGGTGGATGCCAACGGGCGCGACGTCGGTGAAGGCGACGACGGCGAGGTCTGGGTCCGCGGCCCCAACGTCTTCCAGGGCTACTGGAACGACCCGGAGGCCACCGCCGCCGCGCTCACCCCGGACGGTTGGCTGCGTACCGGTGACGTCGGCATGCGCGACGCCAACGGGATGCTCTACCTCGTCGACCGGTTGCAGGACCTGGTCATCGTCAACGGCTTCAACGTCTACCCGCGCGAGGTCGAGCGCGTGCTCCTGACCTCCGGGCAGGTGGCTCAGGCAGCCGTCGTCGGCGCGCCGCACCCCCTGACCGGTGAGACCCTGCAGGCCTACGTCGTGCCGCTTCCCGACGTCACGATCGATGTGGCGGACCTCGAGGCCCACTGCCGCACGGACCTGGCCCGCTACAAGAACCCCACCAGCATCGAGGTGGTGGACTCCCTGCCGACGACGGCCACCGGCAAGATCCGACGGGTCGAGCTCCGCGAGGACGGCTAGGGCGTGTCCCGTCGCCACCGAGCACCCCGCGTCCGGCTGCCGGCGTGGCTCCCGCGACCGGGTCGGGCGTGGCTCCCGTGGCTGGATCGGACCGGCTCCCGTGGCCACGTGCCCGAGGTCGTGGTCTACGGCCGTGCCCGGTGCGGGCTGTGTCGACGGGCGGAGGAGCTCGTCGCCCGGGAAGCCGCGGGCGCCACCGTCCGGCACGTGGACGTCGACACGTCCGAGGAGCTCATCGACCGGTACAGGGTGCGGGTGCCGGTGGTGGTCGTCGACGGTGTCGAGGTCGCCGAACTGGAGGTGGCCGCCGGGGTGGTGCGTGCGGCGGTGCGTGACGCGCGGCGTTCCACCGAGTTGGGCGGCTAGCCCGGGCGCCGTAGCCTTCGGAGCGCGCCGCGCACCCTGCGTCGGCGATCCGGACGAGTGGAGCGGGCATGGGCGATCGTCGGATCCCCGAAGCCACGGTGGCCCGGCTCCCGCTTTACCTCCAGGTGCTCGTCGAGGCGTCGGAAGTGGGGACCTCGACCCTGTCGAGCGATGAACTCGCCCAGGGATCGGGCCTGAACTCGGCGAAGGTACGCAAGGACCTGTCGTTCCTCGGCACCTACGGGACCCGGGGCGTGGGGTACGCCGTCCCGGAACTGACGACCGAGATCTCGCAGGTGCTGGGACTCGTCGACGACCGGTCGGTGGTGATCGTCGGCGTCGGGAACCTCGGGAGCGCGTTGGCCAGCTACGACGGCTTCGACCGGCGTGGGTTCCGGGTCGTCGCGCTGTTGGACGCCGAACCTGACCGGATCGGGACCAGGGTCGGGCGCCACGAGGTCGAACCCGCCTCGGAACTCGGTGCGATCGTGCGTGAACGTGGGGTGACCTTCGCGGTCATCGCGGTCCCCGCGGCGTCCGCGCAGGCGGTCGCCGACGAGGCCATCGAGGCCGGCGTCACCGCGTTGTTGAACTTCGCGCCGACGCACCTGACGGTGCCGGACCACGTCACCTGCCGGACCGTGGACCTGTCCACGGAGCTCCAGATCCTGTCCTTCTACGAGCAGATCAACGAGCCCCGGTCCGCCGCCGGCTGAGACCCGGACCGCCGGTGCGGGGCTGGCTCGCCGCGCGCCCATGGGTCGCAGGCCTGCAGGCCTTGGGTCCGACCTCCACGGGCCGATACAGTTGCGACGCGCAGGTATGCGCCGGCGGATCTTCATCGATCGATCGCGCCGCCTCCACGGACGAAGGCGCCGTTCCGTATGTCCCTCCTCGTCATCGGGTGCAGTCACCGCAGCACCGATCTGTCGTTGTTGGAACGACTCGCGGTGCCGGTCGATGAACTGCCGAAGGTCCTGCGGTCACTGACCGATCTGGAACACGTGAGCGAGGCGGCGGTGCTCTCCACCTGCAACCGGGTCGAGGTCTACGCGTCGGTGACGAAGTTCCACCCCGGGCTGCACGAACTGCACGGGTGGCTCTCGCAGCGGGGTGACATCCACCCGCAGGACCTCGACGTGCTGCAGTACAACCTCCACGATGACCGCGCTGCCGCGCATCTGTTCGCCGTGGCCGGCGGACTCGACTCGCTGGTCGTCGGCGAGCGCCAGATCGCGATGCAGGTCAAGCAGTCCATGGAGGTCGCACGCGCCCAGGGAACGGCCCGCCGGGTCCTGTTGCGGGTCTTCAACCAGGCGGTCAACGTCGGTCGCCGGATCCGGTCGGAGACGGCGATCTCCGAGGGTTCGTCCTCGATGGTGGACGTGGGCCTCGAGGCCGTGCAACGCCGTCGCGGCCGTCCGCTCACCGGGCAGCGCATCGCGCTCGTCGGTGCCGGGAAGATGGGTGCGCTCACCGCGGATCGGCTCCTGGCGTTCGAGACCGCCAACGTCGACGTGTGGAACCGCAGCCCGGACAAGGCGGAACGCCTCGCGGCACGCGTCGGCGGGTCGGTCGTCGCCGCGGATGCCCTGTCCGACACGATCGCCGCCGCCGACGTGGTGATCTGCACGACCGGTGCCGCGGAACCCGTCATCGACGCCGATATGGTCGTGCGGGCCATGGCCGACCGTGGGCCCGACCGGCCTCTGGTCCTGCTCGACCTTGCGGTGCCACGCAACGTCGATCGAGCCTGTGCAGGGATCGATGGGGTCGAGGTCGTCGACGTCGCGTCCGTCCGCGAACTCATCGACGGTGGAGCGACCGGCGAGGTGATCACCCAAGCGCGGGCGATCGTCGACGATGAAGCCGCCCGCTTCCTCGCCTGGACCCGGGCCAGCCTGATCGAGCCCACGATCCGTGACCTGCGGTCCCACGCGGAGTCGGTCCGCCAGGACGAGCACGACCGCCTGGCGAAGAAGCTCGCCTCACTCGATGACCGCCAGCGCGAAGCCGTCGACGCGTTGACCCGCGGTCTGGTGAACACGCTGCTCCACGGTCCCACGATCCGGTTGAAGGATCTCGCGGATGCCGGTGACGCCGAACGGCACGCCGACGCGCTGCGGGATCTCTTCGACCTCGACGACTGACGGGTGGTCGCAACCCCGCAACGCGGTCCCTGGCGGATCGCGACCCGCCGTTCCGCGCTCGCCCAGGTGCAGGCCCAGCAGGTGGCGGATGCGCTGACCGCGGCGACCGGACGCTCCTGCGAACTGGTCCCGATGGCCACGACCGGAGACCAGCATCCGGACCGCGCGATCGAGGCCTTCGACGCCAAGGGCCTGTTCGTCGACCACACCCGTCAGGCGGTCCTGTCCGGTGACTGCCACATGGTGGTCCACTCCTACAAGGACCTGCCCACCACGCCCGCGCCGGGTCTGACCATCGGTGCGGTACCCAACCGCGTCGATCCCCGTGACGCGCTGGTCACCGCCGAGGGCTGGCGGCTCGCGGAGCTGCCCAGGGACCGCCAGGTCAGCATCGGCACCTCGTCGGTGCGTCGTCGCGCCCAGCTCATGCGTCACCGCCGCGATGTCCTCGTCCAGCCGATCCGGGGCAACATCGGCACGCGGCTGGGCAAGGTCGCCGACGGACACCTCGACGGCATCGTGCTGGCGGTCGCCGGCCTGCTGCGGCTTCGGCCCGACGTCACGGGGCTCACCGCGGTTCCGCTCGAACATGGCGAGATGCTGCATGCTCCCGCCCAGGGTGCCCTGGCGGTCGAGTGCCGGGATGACGACGATGTCACCCGGGTCGCACTGCTGACCATCGACGACGCCACCACCCGCACCGAGGTCGGCGCCGAGCGCGAGATGCTGCGGGTGCTCGAGGGCGGCTGCACCGCACCGATCGGTGCCCACGCCGAGGTACGACGCAGTCGTGCAGGTGACGACCGGCTGGTCCTGCTGGGCATGGTCGCCGACCCCAACGGCACCCGCCTGCACCGGGCCTCACACGAGACCGCCGCCGATCAGCCCGAGAAGCTCGGTCGGGCGATGGCCGCGACCCTCCTGGATGACGGAGCCGACCGTACGCTCGCGCGCACCGACGCGTCCGGCGACTAGGCCGATCACGTTGACCGCCGGGGCCCACCGTCCCGATCACCAGGAGGAGGGCGCAGCATGACGCAGGTGACGGAGCTGGCGTCCGATGCGCTGACGGGCGTCCGCATCCTGGTTCCGCGGGCGCAGGCCCAGGCCGCTGCGTTGTCACGGCGGATCCGGGCCGCGGGTGGCGTGCCCATCGAGGCGCCGGTGCTGCGCATCGAGCCCGGCGATGTGGCCGGTCTGGCACGCGCCGTGCAGGACCTGGCCGCCGGTCGGTTCCAGGGGGTGTGCTTCACCTCGCCCAACGGCGTCCGTGGGGTGGCGGCCGCCCTCGAGGCGGGCGGGTTGGACGGCCGAGCCGTCCGGGCGGCGAGCCTGATCGCCTGCGTCGGCCCGGGGACCGCACGGACCCTCCAGCAACAGCTGGACCTGCGCCCCGATCTGGTGCCCGCGGTCGCGACCACCCTGGCGCTCGGTGACACGGTCCCGTACGGGTCCGGTCGGGTGCTGCTGCCCCGCGCCGACATCGCCAGCACCGTTCTGCCGCAGCTGCTGCGGGACAAGGGCTACGACCCCGTCGAGGTGGTGGCCTACCGGACCACCCGACCGGCGGCCCTCCCGGACGCGGTGCTGCGCCGGTTGCGCGAGGGTGGGGTGGACCTGGTGGCCGTGGCCTCCCCGTCGACGGCCCGCAACCTCGTCGCCCTGGCCGGGGAGGTCCTCGACCGCGTCGGGATCGTCTCCATCGGACCGGTCACGACCGCCGCCTGTGGGACACTGGGGCTGACGGTCGCCGCCGAGGCTGACCCCCATACGATCGAGGGACTGGTCGGTGCCCTCGCCCGGGCGGCCCACCGGGCCTGAAGCACGATGGGCGTGTCACTACGCTCCGATGCCCATCCGAGGAGGTCGCCGTGGGCAGCATCAAGGACCACCCGGTGGTGCGCACGGCCCTGGCGGTGCAGAAGCGCTACAGGGCCGACGCCGCCGACCAGCTCGCGGCCGCCATCGCCTTCTTCGGGTTCCTGTCGCTCGTCCCGCTGCTGCTGCTGGCGGTCGCTGCAGCCGGCTTCATCTACGCCGATCCGGCCGATCAGGCGCGGATCGCCCTGGCGTTGACCGAAGCGCTCCCGGGTTTCGATGCCACCCTCGGGGACGGCGAGGCCGATACCGGCGTCGCCTCGCTGGTCGACACGGTCGTCAACAACCGTGGCACGTTCGGTCTCGTCGGTGCCGTCATCCTGCTGCTGACCGGGCTCAAGGTCATCGCCGCCGCCATGGCGGCGACACGGGTCGTGTTCCGCGGTGACGTCGTCTCCGGGGTGATGGGGTGGGTCAAGAAGCTGAGCTCGCTGGTGGTGCTCGGGATCACCGCGTTGCTGGCGGTGGCGGGATCGTCGCTCGCTGGGATCACACCGGAGGCCATCCCTCGGCCGGTGACCATCGCGATCGCGCTGCTCATCACGTTCGTCTTCGACTTCCTGCTGTTCCTGGCCGCCTATCGGATGCTGTCGACCACGACCTCGATGGAGCTGCGTCAGTTGGTACCCGGTGCCGTTGTCGGGGCGATCGGTTGGGCTGTCCTGAAGACCGTCGGTGCGACGTACGTCGGCGGGCAGGTGGAGGGCGCGAACGCGCTGTACGGGGCGCTCGGAGGGGTGATCGCGCTGCTCCTGCTGCTCTACCTCGCCGGGCGGCTCTACCTCTACGGCGCGGAGCTGTCCGCCGTGCTCGTCGAGCACCGCAGGGGGCCGCTGCAACCCCCGTCCGATACCGAGGATCATGGCACCCCGGGCGATGACGGCGGAGAGGATGACCGGGGTGCCCGTCCTGCGCACGATGGTCCACCGCCGATCCCGCGCCGGGCCCGCGCGGGGTCGGTGCCCGACCCGGGACCGGGACACCCCGCCACGACACCGGGTGCGGACACGCGGACACGCCTGGTGGCGGCCGACGCCCGGGTCGCGACCGAGCAGGCAGCTGCCGACCGGGGCCAGCAGGCCCGCACCGCGCTCGCCTTCGGTCTGGCGGCGGCCGCGGTGGCCGTCGGATGGCGCTATCTGGGCCCCGGCGGGGACAGCTGATGTGGCGTGCCGACGCGGAGTGTGGTGGGTTCGGCCGGCGTGTGGGCCGAACCCACCACCATGCTCGTCCCGGTTGCGTCGGCCCGGTGACTAGCCTGCCGGTCGCCCCGTCCCGAGGTCACCCGTGAGCGCTTTCCCCAGCACGCGCCTGCGCCGCTTGCGGCGTACCGCCGCGTTGCGACGGTCGTTCACCGAGACCCGCCTGCATCCGGCGGCGCTCGTCCTGCCCGTGTTCGTCAAGGAGGGCCTGGACGATCCGGAACCCGTCGGGTCGATGCCCGGCGTCCTGCAGCACACCATCGCGTCGGCGACCGATGTGGCGCGACAGGCCCGCGATGTCGGGGTCGGCGGCATGCTGCTGTTCGGGATCCCGGCCGCGAAGGATGCGTTGGGTTCGTCGGGCTGGGATCCGGCCGGCCCGGTGCCGACGGCCGCGCGCGCCATCCGTGACGCGGTCGGGGATGGGCTGGTGGTCTGGGCGGACGTCTGCCAGTGCGAGTACACCGATCACGGGCACTGTGGACCGCTGCGTGACGATGGGCTGGTCGACAACGACGCTGCGGTCGAGCTCTACGTCCGCGATGCGCTGGCGTACGCGGACGCCGGGGTGGATCTCGTGGCGCCGTCCGGGATGATGGACGGTCAGGTGGCGGCCATCCGGCGGGGACTGGATGCCGCCGACCACGGCGATGTCGGCATCGTGGCCTACGCGGCGAAGTACGCCTCAGCCTTCTACGGCCCGTTCCGCGAGGCCGCCGAATCCGGCATGGTCGGCGGGGACCGAGCGTCGCACCAGATGGACCCGGGCAACCGCCGCGAAGCGGTCCTCGAACTGGGGTTGGATGCGGCCGAAGGGGCGGACGTGCTGATGGTCAAGCCGGCGATGCCCTACCTGGACGTCCTGGCCGATGCCCGTCGGAACCTCGACGTACCGCTGGCGGCCTACCAGGTCTCCGGGGAGTACGCGATGTTGCGGGCCGCCGCCGAGCGGGGCTGGTTGGACGGTGACGCCGCCATGCGCGAGGCGGTCACGTCGATCCACCGTGCCGGCGCCGATGTCGTGCTGACGTACGCGGCACTGGAGCTGGCCCGGAACGCGTCATGAAGACGGCCCCCCCGCAGGGTGGGGTGCCGTCGTGGTTGCGTGATGTCCCGCTCGCGCACCGCGGCCTGCACGGGCCCGGGGTCATGGAGAACACCACCTCGGCGTTCGAAGCCGCGGTCGCCGCCGGGTACGGGGTCGAACTCGACGTACACCTCAGCGGTGACGGCGTGCCGGTGGTCATCCACGACGAGACCCTGGACCGGGTGGCCGGGATCGGCGGCAGGGTTTCGGCGCTGACCGCCGCCGAGCTCACGCAGGTCAACCTGGTCGGGGTCGATGAGCGCATCCCGACGCTCGCAGAGGTGCTCGACGTCGTGCGGGACACGCCGACCATGGTCGAGCTCAAGACCTCGAGGTTGCGGGCGGGCCGACTGGAGGCGGCGGTTGCCGGTCTTTTGGAAAACCACCCGGGTCCGGTCTGCGTCGCGAGCTTCAATCCGTTCGCCCTGCGGTGGCTCCGACGCAACGCCGGGCACGTCGTGCGGGTGATGACCGCGATGACCCCTGAGGGTTCCGGGGTGCAGGCGATGGTCCTGCGGCGGATGTCGGAACTGAAGGACGTGCCGTCGATCCGGCCGGTGGCCGTCAGCTACCACCTGGAGAGCCTTCCGCACCCGGCGGTCGACCGGTGGCGTGAGGACGGCGGTGTGGTCGTGACCTGGACCGTGACCGACGAACCCGGTCTGCGGCGTGCCCGCGAGGTCGCGGACAACGTGATCTTCGAGCACGTGCGTCCCACGTGATGTCCCACGTGGTGGTGGGCGGTCCGTACCCTGGCGATCGTCCGATCATCGGAAGGCGCACCGTTGGGTACTGAGGTCTCCGCTGGACTGTTCGAGCGCGCGCGGCGCGTGATCCCGGGAGGGGTCAACTCTCCGGTCCGTTCGTTCGGGAGCGTCGGAGGCACCCCCCGGTTCATCGACCGGGGCGAGTCCGGTGACCTGATCGACGTCGACGGCAACCGGTACGTCGACCTCGTCAACTCGTGGGGGCCGCTGCTGTTCGGCCATGCGCGGCGCGAGGTCGTGGCAGCGGCCACGGCGGCCATGCAGCGCGGGTCGTCGTTCGGTGCGCCGACCCTCGGCGAGATCGAGCTGGCGGAGGCCATCATCGACGCGGTGCCGTCGATGGAGAAGGTGCGGCTGGTGAACTCGGGCACCGAGGCGGCGATGTCCGCCGTTCGGCTGGCCCGCGGTGCGACCGGCCGCGCGAAGCTGCTGAAGTTCATCGGGCACTACCACGGGCACTCCGATGCCCTGCTGGTCGCGGCCGGATCCGGTGTGGCGACCCTCGGTATCCCGGGTTCTCCGGGCGTCACCGACGGCGCCGCCGCCGACACGGTGCTGGTCCCGTGGAACGACCGCGATGCGGTGACGGCCGCCATCGACCGGCACGGCGACGATCTGGCCGCGATCCTGTGTGAACCCGTCCCGGCCAACATGAACCTCGTCCCACCGGCCGACGGGTTCCTGGCGTTCCTGAGGGAACAGGCCGACCGCAGTGGTGCCGTGCTGTTCTTCGACGAGGTCATCAGCGGGTTCCGCATGGCCCGTGGTGGCGCGCAGGCCGTCCACGGTGTCGTGCCGGACATCACGGTGGTCGGCAAGGTCGTCGGCGGGGGGTTCCCGCTGGCGGCGTTCGGTGGTCGGGCGGATCTGATGGACCACCTGGCACCCGATGGTCCCGTCTACCAGGCCGGCACGCTGTCGGGGAACCCGGTCGCGGTGGCGGCCGGCAACGCGCAACTGAAGCTGCTGACCGATGACGTCTACGAGTGCCTGCAGGGCGCCACGCAGCAGATCGTGACCGCGTTCACCGACGCCTTCGCGCAGGCCGGGGTGACCGCGCAGGTCGTGCACCACGGCACGCTCGCGGGTGTCGTGTTCGCTGCCGCCGCGCCGACCCACTACGACGAGGTCGCGGCGGCCGACCACGACGCCTACGCGACCTTCTTCCACGCGATGCTCGACCAGGGGGTCTACCTGGCGCCGTCGAGCTACGAGGTGCTGTTCACCTCGATGGCCCTGGATCAGGCCGCCATGCAGCGTGTGCAGGACGCGGTCGGTGTCGCCGCCCATGCCGTGGGGCGACGTTGAGGGTCCGCCAGGTGCGCTCGGGTTGCGTTCCGGGTGACGAAGGTCCCCGGACGTTTGTTGGGTGTTCGCTGCGGTTGGTACCTTTGGCCGGACAGACAGGGTCGATGGCGGTTGTGGAGACCGACGGACACCCCGCTCAGACCGAGATCCCGGCCCTGCGGGGTAGGGAACGAGAAGGGACGTGACGGTGCTCCAGTGGTTCGCAGAGTTCTTCGCGACCCTGCCGGAGGTGTTCCGGGCGGTCTACGAGTTCGGAGATCCGGACAACATCGGCCGCGGCTACGTGGGCGGGGCGATCACCCTGCTGTGGATCGGACCGATGTTCGCGTTGCCGCTGTGGGTGGCCAAGATCACCTACGGCAAGCGCGAGTGGGTCTCTGCGTCCATGGGGGTGCTGGCCGCCACCTCGCTGATGTGGTGGATCCACGGGGTCCTGCCGCACGCCTGGATCCAGTTCACCTCCTCCAACTCGAACCTGTTGGAGGGAACGATCATCCCGGAGACCGTGGGGATCGACATCCCGGCGGAGTCTGCGCTGGTGACCGAGGACTACCGGTTGGATATCGCCTCCAACTTCTACGAGGTCGTCACGGAGAGCGTGCTGACCGGGCTGATGCTCGGAGGGATCGCGGTGACCATCTGGCTCGGTCTGCGGATCCAACGCAAGTTGCCCAAGACCCTGGCGAGCGGCGAGGTGAAGCCGGAAGCTGGTGGCTACAAGTAATCCGGCCGGCCTGAACGGCCGGTCGGCAACGGACCGCCCACGACACACGACCATGACAACGTGACCGGGAAAGGAGGAGCACATGGGGAAGACCGACCGGGGCGAACACCCCCTGATGTACGATGACTACACCGTGCAGCAGGTCGATGCCCAGTGGCTCCAGGAGCGGGTCAAGCCCAAGCGACACATCGGGCTCACCCCGGAGTTGTGCATCCTGTGTCGCGCCTGTGAGGATGTCTGTCCCTGGGAGTGCATCTACATGATGTCGCCCAACATCATCAAGGGTGCGGACAGCCCGGCGCTCGAGACGCTCGCGTCCCAGTCGCACGCGGTGTTCATCATCGACGACAACGAATGCACGCGCTGCGCGATCTGTGTCGAGCGGTGCCCATCCGACGCACTCTGGCTCGGCCGAACCGACGGCTGAGACAGACCCAGCCGTGCCCGTCCAGACGGGCACGCCAGACTCACGAGAGGGACGACGAGGTGCCGAAGCTTCCGAAGCCGCCCAAGCCACCGAGCTACTCGGAGGTCAGGGGCACGGTTCAGGACAACGTCATCTGGAAGTCGATCTTCCGCCCGGGATCGATCTACCGGAAGGGCTACCGCGACACGTCCCGTGACCGGGCCCTCGCGGCGATGAACAACGTGCTCTACCACCTGCACCCCGTGAAGGTGAAGCGGCACGGCCTGAAGCTGACCTACACCTACTGCCTCGGTGGGTTGAGCTTCTTCATGTTCATCCTGCTGACCATCACCGGCATCTTCCTGATGTTCTTCTACACCCCGGCGGCCGGTGCGGGGGCCGAGATCGCGTACCTCAACATGCGCGAGCTGTCGACCACGGTCACCTTCGGCGCCCTGGTGCGCAACCTCCATCGCTGGGGCGCCCATGCGATGGTCTTCCTGGTGTTCCTGCACATGGCCCGCGTCTTCTACCACGGTGCCTACAAGCCGCCGCGCGAGTTCAACTGGGTCGTCGGTGTCATCCTCCTGCTGTTGACGCTGTTCCTGTCGTTCACCGGGTACCTGCTGCCGTGGGACCAGTTGGCGCTCTGGGCCGTCACGGTCGGCACCAACATCGCTGGTTTCTCGCCGGTCTTCGGTGACCAGGTCTCGTTCGTGCTGCTGGGGGGGCTCGAGATCGGACCCGAGACCCTGCTGCGCTGGTACGTCCTGCACGTCCTGTTCGTCCCGTTCATCACCGTCGTCTTCCTCGCGGTCCACTTCTGGCGGATCCGCAAGGACGGCGGCATCTCGGGCCCGCTGTGATGACTGCAGCGATGAGGAGCCACGCGATGACCGAAGCCAGCCGGCCGACCCAGGTGGTGTGCGCATGAGTGACGAGGTCCAGATGGACCAGGAGGTCTACGACCGCCTCATCGGTGAGGGCAAGAGTGAACGCATCGCGCGGGCCAAGGCCAAGGCGGCCGCGGTCCGCAAGTCCAAGATCGAGGAGGGCGCGACCCTCGGCCCCAAGCCGGCCGAGGAGGCGACCAAGGCCCTTGAGGAGTTCCGTTCGTCGCGCTCCGGTGGCGGCGGCGTCGCGACCAAGACCGCGGCGCCCGCCGACGGCGGTGGCGGCGGACGCCTGACGCCCGAGGAGCGCGCCGCGCGCGTGTCGGCCTCGCTCGGCAACGGAGGCGACTCCGGATCCGTGGGGGTCCCCGCGGCCAGCGACCACACCCACCGACTGCTCGCCCTCGTCCCTCCGGCGGGTATCCAGCAGGTGCAGTCCAAGCAGCAGGACAAGGTCTACACCTGGCCGCATCTGCTGCTCGTCGAGTTCGTCGCGCTGCTCGCGGCCGGGTCCCTGCTGCTGGTCGCCTCGTTCTTCCTCGATGCGCCCCTGGGCTCGCTGGCCAACGTCAACGAGGTCCCGGCGATCAACAAGGCGCCCTGGTACTTCATGGGGCTGCAGGAACTGCTGGCCTACTTCCACCCGGCGGTGGCCGGCATCACGATCGTCGGTGCGGCCGTGCTGTTGCTCATGTCGTTGCCGTACGTCGACAAGAACCCGTCGGCCAAGCCGGAGAACCGCAAGTTCGCCAACATGGCGTTCACGTTCTTCCTCGCCTTCTGGGGCATCCTGACCATCATCGGCTCCTTCATCCGGGGGGCCGGCTACGAGTGGGTGTGGCCTTGGGTCCAAGGGCTCGGGTTCGTACTCTGAAACCTTCCTCACGAGAGGTCTGAAACGTCATGGCAGATGCGAAGCGCCGACCCGGCCTCAAGCCGGTCGAACGCCGCACGTTCCTGCGCTACAGCCTGATCGGCTCGGTCGGCGCGGGACTCGGCGGGTTCGGCCTGGCATCGCTGGGTTTCCTGTGGCCGGGCTCGCCCGAAGGGCTGTTCGGTGAGGTGCCGCTCGGCAACGCCAACGACCTGGCCGACGAGATCCAGAACGAGCGTGCACCGATCCGGGTCCCCGAAGGAGGGATCTCGATCATCGTCTGGGACCCGTCGGCCTCCGGCGCGGATGCCGCCTACGGCGAGCACCACCAGGCGATCCTGTCCGACGACGTCGGTCTGATGGCGCTCAACAGTTCGTCCTGTCCGCACCTGGGCTGCGGTGTGCCGTGGTGTCAATCATCACAATGGTTCGAGTGCCCGTGTCACGGGTCGCGCTACAACCGGCTGGGTGAGTGGACGGGTGGGCCGGCGCCGCGCGGGCTGGACCGCTACGCCTCCTTCATCAACGGCGACGGACAGTTCGTCGTCGACCTGGGTCAGGAACTGACCGGGCCGGCCCGTACGGCCAACATCCTCGAGCAGTCGCCCGAGGGTCCGCACTGTGTCGACGCATGAGCACCGGAGCGCATCTGATGCCTGACATCCTGTTGCTCGTCGAGGGTGGGGGGAGCGGCGCGTCCGTTCCCATGATCATCCTCGTCGTGGCGCTCGTCGGTTTCGGCGTGGCGTACTTCCTCGTCGGTCCGGGCAGACGGCAGGGTCCGAAACGCAACGCCGATATCCCGCTCGCGATGCGTCCGTACCACTCGGACGAGGAACTCGAGACGACCGGGATGGAGCGGGCGATGTCGTGGGGTGTCGCCCTCGCGGTGTTCGCATCGCTGTTCCTGCCCCTGTACTGGCTGATCGAGCCCAACCGCATGGAGGGCCGGATCGACGACTTCTACCAGCAGGACGTCGCAGACGGCCGGGTCGAGTACCAGAACGCCTGTGCCTCCTGCCACGGGGTCGACCTCGGTGGCGGTTCCGCCCCGCACCCGGACCCCGATATCGATACGCCCTGGCCGGCGCCGGCGCTCGACAACATCGTCGCCCGCTACGAGGAATCAGAGATCGTCGAAGACGTCCGCGAGTACATCGAACTGACGCTCGTCCACGGTCGTGACGGCACGCCGATGCAGGCCTTCGGGGTCGCCAGCGGCGGTGTCTACAGCGACCAGCAACTCGACGCGATCATCACCTACATCCTGTCGGTGCAGACCGGTGAGGTGCCCGAGCCGGATGCCCAGGCGTTCGTTGGACGGTCGGGTGACGACCTGTACGCCAACCACTGCGTCCGCTGTCATGACGTCGGCGGGAAGGGTCGCGTCGGGCCGCAGCTGATCAACGTGTTCGAGCGCTACGGCTGGGAGCCTGGTGACGAGGAGTCGGCCCAGGTGGCACGCGACGTCATCAAGCACGTGCTCAACAACGGGCGCAACGTGCCCGGTGAAGCACCGATGCAAGCGTTCGATCAGATCCTGACCCCCGAGGCGATGGATGAGATCATCGACCACATCGAAGGGTTCCAGGAACTGACCGGAGAGCGGTTCGCACAGATCGGCCCGCCGAGGGCTGACGAGAACGGGAGTGACTGATGGAGATCTTCCTCGCGGTCGAGATGGGGATCTTCCTCGCGGTCGAAGAGGCCATCCCGCCGGATCACCCGGCGTCGATCCTGGCCGTCCCCCTCGGCATCCTGTTCTTCGTCGGGTCGGTCTACCTGCTGCTGTGGTCCAACTACGGCGCGAAGAAGGCGGGCGCGATGACCGGCGTCGCCTGGTTCGGGATCTCGCTCGTCCTCGGTGTGTTCTGGTGGTTCGGGGGCCCCGGCATCCCCCCGGGTCTGGGGATCAACCACCTGCCGGGCCAGTCCTCCGACCACTACGTCGATCAGTGGTACGCCTTCGAAGAGGGTTCCGAGCGTGCGGACTTCTTCACCAGCGACGAGGACCCCGCGGCGTTCGAGCCGGTCCACGAGTACCTGGGGGTCGACCTCCCCGACGAGGGGGAGCGCGCCGACCTGCGGCTGACCAACCTCGAAGGGCTCGCGGGTCAGGCCGTCGACCGGATGCAGGAGCAGTTCCTGCCGGTCGACGACAACGGCATCGCGCAGATCGGCGCGGATCGCCGTGCCGCACTCCAGGAGGAGGCCACCGCCAACCAACCGGACGGGGCCGCCGGTCCTGCGCCGCAGATCTTCACGTCGCAAGCGGTCGGTGACCCCCGGCTCATCGATGACGCGGCGACGGGAACCCGCCTGGCGACCGTCGAGTTCCAGACGTTCGCCAACTTCCTGGATGATGACGGCGTCCCTCTGGATCCCGTCCCCGTCGGTGACGAGGTGTCCTGGTTCGCGTTCTACGATCCCGGCATGGAGTGGTTCCCGTCGATGCTCTGGACGGTCATCTCCCTGGTCTTCTTCCTGCTGAGCCTGGCGTGGCTGGACCGGTTGGAGATGCGTGAGAAGCGACTGCAGTCCGTCGAGGCCGAGGAGCCCGAGCGCCTGGCGGTGCCGGTCGCCCAGTAGCCATCGCCCGAAAGCTCCCGCACCACCCGACCTCGAGGTCGTCGTGAAGGTCGCTCGCCTGACCCTTCTAGGCGCCGTGCTGCTCCTGCTGGGCTGCTCGGGTTCGTCCTCTGCGGCCGATTGCGACCCCGTCGCCGGCGTGCGCTCCGGGGTCTGTCCCGTCCCCGTTGAAGAGCGGGTCGCGGCACCGACGATGGTGTTGCCGGGTATCGACGCCGACGGCCCGCGCGAGGAGTTGTCGCTCGAGGACTTCCGCGGGCAGGTCGTCGTGCTGAACTTCTGGGCGTCGTGGTGCGGCCCGTGTCGAGCGGAGCAACCCGACCTGAACGAGGCGTTCGACGTGCTGCCCGGGGGCGAGGCCACCCTGCTCGGGGTCAACATCGAGGATTCCGAGACCAACGCCGTCGCCCACCTCCGTGAGTTCGACGTGGGCTACCCGTCGCTCTACGACCCCGCCAACGACTACGCCTCCGAGTTCCGTGGGATCGGCCCTCGGACGATCCCGTCCACGGTGTTCATCGATGAGGAGGGCCGGGTCGCCGGGCGCATCTTCGGGGTGCTTGGAACCAGTGAGATCATCGGGATGGCCGACGCCATCGCTGTGGGGTCGTGACCGATGGGTGAGACGATCCGGATGATCATCCTCGACGCCAACCTTCTGGCGGCGGCGGGGATCGCCCTCGCCGCCGGACTCGTCGGCTTCGCCTCGCCCTGCGTGCTGCCGTTGGTGCCCGGTTACCTGTCGTTCATGACCGGACTCTCGGGCCAGGATCTTGCGAACCAGGATGCCCGGGCACGAGGGCGGGTCGCGCTCGGATCGCTGTTGTTCGTGATCGGCTTCGCGGTCCCCTTCGTTATGCTCGGTTTCGCCGCCGGCCTGGTGAACTTCCTGTTCCATTCCACCGGTGCACGGATCGTGATGGGACTCGTCGTCATGGGCCTCGGTGGGTTGATGGCGTTCGGGCGTCTCACCCGGGAACTCCGTGTGGCTGATCGCTCGCCGACGGGCGGCCTCTCCGGGGCGCCCGCTCTGGGCTTCGTCTTCGGGGTCGGCTGGACGCCCTGCCTCGGGCCTGCGGCCGGTGCGATCCTGACCATGTCCGCTGGCGTCACCTCCGGTGTGTCGATCCGTGGTGCGTTCCTCGGATTCGTCTACGCACTCGGGCTCGGGCTGCCGTTCATCCTCTTCGGGCTGATGTTCCGGCAGCTCTCAGGGGCGCTGACCGTGCTGCGCCGCAACGCCCGGAGCCTGCAGGCCGTCGGTGGCGGCATGTTGATGCTGGTCGGCCTGGCGCTGGCGACCGGCCTGTGGGACCGCTTCATCTTCCTGCTCCGCCCCATGATCGACGGGTTCACACCCCCGATCTGACGCCAACGCCCGTGCTGGGCCCCATCCGGCCAGAGGTACCCTGCAGCCCGTGAGCTCCCCCGACTCTGCCCCCCCGCCAGCGGCGAACCCTGCCGTGCGTCGCCCCTCGCGGCGACGCCAGCCGCAGGGTCCGCTCGGTTTCGCATGGGAGTCCATCGTCATGGGGTGGCGTTGGCTCGTCCGGATGCGGACCGCGCTCATGCTGCTCGGTGTCCTGGCGTTGATGACGGCCGTCGCGACCGTGGTGCCACAGGAGCCCAACGTCCCGACGACCGTCCGATCCTGGCGCCTTGGGGAGGAGGGACCCGGTGCCACGGTCAGCGCGGTGCTGGACTGGGTCGGTGCCTTCGACGTGTACGGCTCCCCGGCCTTCCTCGCGCTGCTGTTGGCGTTGTTCCTGAGCTTGACCGCCTGTCTGATCCCCCGCATCCGCGCCTGGATCCGTCTGGTGCGCAGGAGCAAGCCCCCCGTGGTCAAGACCGTCGGGGGCAGCGACATCACGGCGTCCTTCCAGACGGACGCGGCACCCGCCGACGTGCATGCGGCCGCAGCCAAGCTGCTCGGTGGCCGCGTCTGGCGGATCCGTCGCCACGACCCCGAGGCTGAGGGCGGTCCGTTGGACGCCTCCAGTGGCGCACGCTCCGCGCCCAGTCAGGTCGCTGCGGAGAAGGGCCTGTGGTCCCGGGAGGGCGGCAGTCTGCTGTTCCACCTCAGCTTCTACGTGCTGCTCGCGGCCATCGTCTTCGGCCAACTGCTGACCTTCGAGGGGCAGCGCGGTGTCGTCGAGCGTGATCGTGGTTTCGCCGATACGGCCATCTCGTACTGGAACTACCAGCCTGGCCGCTGGTTCAGCGAAGCCGACCACGCCGGTTGGCGGCTCGAACTCGATGAGTTCGAGATCGACTGGATCCGTGACCCACTGGCGCCCGGTGCCGGGCAACCGACGACGTTCCGGTCGACGGTCACCATCACGCCCGCCGATGGGGAGCCCTTCCAGGACGTGGTCGAGGGCAACCAGCCCCTGACCGTGGACGGGTTCAAGATCCACCAGCTCGACTGGGGCTACGCCCCACGCGTCGAGGTGGAGGTGGATGGCCAGATGGTCTACGACGATCTGCTCACCGCGGTCGCCGCGGATGGTGGTGGGTTCCGCAGCGCCGTGAAGGCGCCGGCCGCCGATCCCGACGTCGGCTTGGAGGTGTTCTTCTACCCCTTCGCCCCCGACGGGGACGGTGGGCCGTCGCTGACGGGAGCACCCTGGGATGAGGCGCCACTGTTGGTGGTGCGCCAGTGGCGCGGTGACCTGCAGCTCGGGGCGACCCAGCAGACCGTGAACGAGTTGGACACCAGTGGCTTGGAGTCGGAAGGCGGTGCGTTCCTGCGTCCGGGGGATGAGGTCGTCGTCGAAGGCGTGACGATCCGTTTCCCCGAACTCCGGCGCTGGGTCGGCTTCCAGGTCAGCTCCCGGCCCCAGATCCCCTGGTTGCTCGTCGGCTCGGCCCTGTTGGTGGCGGGGCTGATCCCCGCGCTGTACGCCTACCGCCGACGCGTGTGGGTGATGGCGGTCCGACCGCCGGGGCAGCAACGTACGCTGGTGACCGTGTTCGGCCGTGCGTTCCAACGGCCGGAGAAGTTCGAGGAGGAACACGGTGACCTCGTGACCGAGCTCATCCGCATGGTCGGTGTCCCGCCGGATGACACCACCGACCCCGACGACCGCGCCCCGCGGTCCGGTGCAGATCCCGCAGCCGCAGCCCGCGACAGCGCCACCGAGGTGATGCCACGATGACCCCGACCGAGCTGGCGGACCTGTCCCGGGTCCTGTACTCCCCGGTGACCCTGTCGCTGTACCTCGCCGCCGCGTTCGTCTACCTGTACGCACTGACGACCACAGTGGGTCGGCGTGAGGAGCGGGAACGGGGGATGCGTGCCCGCAAGGTCGGCCTGGTCCTGGCGGTCGCCGGGATCGGTACCCACATCGCGCACGAGATCGTCCGTGGGTTGGCCCAGGAGCGTCTGCCGCTGGGCAACATGTTCGAGGTGACCTCCCTGATGGCCCTGGTCGGGGTCCTCACGGGGTTCATCTACATGCAGGTGATCCGCAAGCGCCCTGAACTCAACGGTTTCGTCCTGCTCGGCGGGGCCCTGGTGCTGGCGTCGGCGCTGCTGATGTACTCCGAGCCTGGGCCGCTGATGCCGATCCTCGACACCTGGTGGCGGACCTTCCACGTCTCGCTCCTGGTCGCAGCGATGGGGATCTTCGCGGCCGGCTTCGTCTTCAACAGCCTCTATCTGTTGCGCGACACCGGGGAGCTCGCCGTCGCGCGCGAGCGTGAACGACAGTTGGAGGGCTCGACGGTCGGTGCGGCCAGTGCGGGTGACCTCGATGTCGCTGATGAGACCTCGGGTATCGGTGGTCGGACCATTGACCGCCTGGATGCCACCGTCGACGACGGCCGCGATCACGACGCCGAGTACCGGGCGGCACTGCGGGCCGGCGTGTCGGTTCCGCGCCTGGTCATCGGCACCTTCCTCGGGACGAGTCTGGTGTCGTGGGTGTTCGTCTACAGCGCCGCCACGCTGGCGGAGGGACTGACCCGGTTCCTGACGATCAACCTGGTGATGGTCGCTGCAGCGCTGATCGCGCGCTGGTTCGTGCCGCTGCTTCCCCCGACCGCAACCCTGGACGGCATCGCCCACCGCACGATCGCCTTCGCGTTCGTGATGTGGACCGTCGGGACGATCGCGGGTGCGATGTGGGCCGAACAGAGCTGGGGTCGCTTCTGGGGGTGGGACCCCAAGGAGACCGGCGCGTTCCTCACCTGGGTCGCCTACGCCGGGTACCTGCACGCCCGCGCGACCAAAGGGGTCAAGGGCCGCGGTGCGGCATGGATCGGGGTGTGGTCGTTCGTCGTGCTCATGGGCACCTACCTGATCGCCAACTACGTGATCGTCGGGCTGCACTCCTACGCCGGACTGTGAACGGGATGCCCGTTCCGGGTCGCCCACCCGCGCACTAATCTGCACGGGGCGTGCAGGCAACCGCACGAGTGAGGTCGCCGAACCTGCGGGTGATGAGACGCGCTCACGAGAGGGCGTTCGGACCCGGAAGTGATGCGACACCATGCAGTCGGCAACGGTGACGAGAGGGCCCTGGATGGACCAGGATTCCCCGCGTGTGCGGGCAGTCCGGGACGAGTCCGAGTCCACGGATGATGACCTGCTCCTTGCGGTCGCACGTGGTGACCGGCAGGCCTTCAGCGCGCTCTACGACCGTTTCGCGTCGATCGCTCACGGGGTCGTACGAGGCGTCGTCCGTGACCCCTCGCAGTCCGAGGAGGTCGCCCAGGAGGTCTTCGTCGAGGTCTGGCGACTGGCCCCCCGGTTCGACCCTGATCGTGGCTCAGCGCGCACCTGGCTGTTGACCATGGCCCATCGCCGAGCCATCGACCGGGTCCGTTCCGAACAGACCTCAAGAGACCGCACCGAGCGGGCCGGCCACAGAGATCGTGGGCGATCCTTCGACGAGGTCAGTGAGCAGGTCGAGGTGAGCCTCGAACACGAACAGGTCCGAACGGCGCTCGAGGTCCTGACCGACCTCCAGCGAGAAGCGGTCGAACTGGCCTACTACCAGGGACACACCTACCGCGAGGTCGCGGAGATCCTGAACACACCACTTGGCACGATCAAGACCCGGATGAGAGACGGTCTCGTCCGCCTACGAGATGAGATGGGGGTGACGGCATGACCAGCAACGATCCGGACATCCACACCCTCACGGGCGCCTACGCGCTCAACGCACTCCCACAGGACGAGCGGGTGGTGTTCGAGGAGCACCTCGACACCTGTGACCCCTGTGCCCGGGAGACCGACGAGTTCCTCACGACCACTGCCAAGCTCGGAGGACTGCTCAGCGAGCCGGCGCCCGCCGATCTCAAGGCCAGCGTCCTGGATGAGGTCGACCGGACCCGTCAGGAGCGGCCAGCTTCTGGAGGCGAGGCCGAGGTCGTCTCCCTGGCCGATCGGCGTCGTCCGCCGCCGGCATGGATCACCTGGATCACCGCCTCGGCCGCCGCCGTGGCCGTGATCGCCGTGGTCGCCATGGGCGTCCAACTCGGGTCGGTCAATGACCGGCTGGAGCAGGCCGAATCGATCGCCTCGCAGGCGACCGAGCAGCTCGATGAGGTACAGAGCCGGTCGGCACGGATCGAGCAGTTGCTGGCTGCCCCGGACGTCCAGACGGTCTCCTACCAGCAGGAGGGTGTCCACAGTCGGCTGGTGGTCTCCGACGAACGCGGTGAGGCCGTCTTCGTCGCCTCAGGCCTGGACCCTGCGCCGCACGAGCACACCTACGAACTGTGGGTGCACGGCGATGACGGTGCTGTCCCGGTCGGGCTCTTCGATGTGGAGAACGGCGCGACGGTCACCCAGATCGTCGAGGGCGACTTCGCCAGCGCTGCGGCGATCGGTGTCACGGTCGAACCCGCCGGTGGCTCACCTCAACCCACCACCGATCCGGTGATGGTCATGGAACTGTCCAGCTGACGGGATGCCGTTCCGGGACGCCAGGCTCACCCGACCACGGGCGGTTCGATCCCGAAGGGCCGTGCTCACCGGTCCGGGCCGTCGCGGAGCAACGGGGCCAGCGAGTCGGCGGTGATCTTGCCCATGGCATCGCGCGGCAACCGGTCGGCGACCACGAGCCGCCGCGGCGCGTAGGCCGCGGGCAGCTGCCGACGGACCAGAGCGGTGAGTTCTGCCAGGCTCGGTGGGCCAGCGAGGTCGGTCGGGACGATCACGGCGACGACCAACTGCCCCCAGTCATCGTCGGGAACCCCGACCACGACAGCGTCGAGGATGCGGTGATCGTTGCGCAACGTGTCGGCAACAACGCCTGCGGGAACGTTCTCGCCGCCGGAGATGATCACCTCGTCACTGCGCCCGGTCACCTCCAGCCGGCTGTCATCGGTCAGCGTGCCGAGGTCGTCGGTCACGAACCAGCCGTCATCGTCGAAAGCGGTCGCGGTCGCCTCCGGATCGCCGAGGTACCCCGCGAACAGCACCGGGCCGCGCAACGTGATGCGGCCGTCGTCGCGACGTGAAACCTCGACGTTGTCGAGGGGGTACCCGTCGTAGACGCATCCACCGCAGGTCTCGGTCATGCCGTAGGACGTGACGATGTTGGCGTCTTCGTCGGCCGCCCGGGCGAGGAGCTCGGGCTCGGCCCTCGCCCCACCCAGCAGGATCGTGCGCCAGCGGCGCAGATCGACCCGCGCATCCAGCAACCGCCGGAGCTGGGTCGGAACCAGCGAGAGGTGATCGCCGGTGGCATCCCTGATCGCCTGGCTGGCGGAGGTCGTTTGATCCAGGACCTCGGCGTCCGTGTCGCACGCCCACGACCGCAGCAGGACCTGGACCCCGGCGATGTGGTGCACGGGCAGCGCCAGGGTGAACCGGTCCCCGGCCGTGGCCCCCAGCCGGGCGATGCTGGCGGACGTGGATGCCGCCAGGGCCGCGTGGGTGAGCACGGCCCCCTTGGGGGGGCCGGTCGAGCCTGAGGTCGCGATCACCAGGGCCGCGTCGTCGGGGAGGTCGTCGTGGCCCTGCCCGAGCGGCAGCGGGGTGGGCTGGTCCGCGCTGTCGCTGGTCAAGAGTTCCGTCGGTTGCAGGGAGCGCAGGGTGCGCTCGATCGACGCGTCCGGGGCATTCCACGGCAGCGGCAGGACCGCGGCGCCGTCCGCCCACGCGCGGCGCAGTGCCTCCCCGAACCGCGCAGGGGGGAGTCGGACAGCGATCAGGCGTGTGGTCACAGCGGACCTCGGTGGCTCGGCTCGGACGG
>SLHP01000094.1 GCA_007136095.1 Nitriliruptoraceae bacterium | reverse complement strand
GTCGGGCTAGTGTCATTGCATGGGCAGCACCGAGATGCTGTGAAGAGTTCGGTTGGCTGGACGGGGGTTCGGTGGTCAGGGCGGTTGGTTGGAAGCGCTGCACGGCAGGGCTCGCCGTAGCGCTGCTCTTGGTCGCCTGCAGCAACGGGTCGGACGACGGCTCGGCGGATGACGGGGACGGACTGCCCGACATCACGGCTGAGGACGAGGATCCGGAGCCGGAACCCGAGCCCGAGCCAGATCCAGAACCGGAGCCCGAGGAACCGGAGCCTGAACCCGAGCCGGACCCCGAACCGCCGGAGGACTCGGACGCCTACGACGGCTTCCCCATCGACCAGCCCGTCGAGGACATCTCCGTCATCGACGAGGCCTACGTCAATGAGGTCCTCCGCGTCCTCGACGAGAACTTTGCCCTTCTGGTCCGAGCCGTTGGTGACCAAGGAGTTGATGACTTCGGGGATGACAATTACGCGTCCGTTTTGCGAAAGGCGACCGCAGCAGCGACTGTCGAACTCGAACCTGTGATGATCCTGGACACCGTGCGTTTCTGGGAGGAGGGATGGTTCGTCGATGATCCGGCGGCCATCGACACCACTGTTGAAGAACTGCTCACGGTAAAAGTGGACTGTGTCTCCGCGTCCGTCCAGGTGGAAGCTGAAGCCCTCTATACGGTGCCACTGAGCGGACGCTGGTACGTGGGGATCGCCCCACGCATGGCGCTCCTTGAGGAAGCGGGAACACTCTGGCGTTTCGCTGGCCGGGTTCCGGATACCGGAGAGGTATTCGATGTCTGTGGTTAATCGCGGCCAATTCTCACGGTCTCTGGTTGTCGCGGCCGTAGTGATCTGCGTGATGGGCTGGCAATCGGTCGCCAGCGCGCAGTCAGTTGACTGTCGAGATGATCCAACCCAAGACTTTTGCGCGGGGCAGACGGTCGAGGTCCCCGGTAACCAGAATCAAACACCAACCCCTGGACCGGTGGATCTGCCGCCGCTGACCTACCGGATCGTTGTCGGATACGAGGCGGATGGCACGGCGTGCGTGAACCTCGTGGCACAGTGGGTCGAGGGACCGCTCGGGACCTTCGTGAGTCCCGCGCAGGCAGCGGAGATCCGCAGCCGCCTCGCGGCTGGCGAGGAGTACATGTCCCCGGATTTCCAGACCGACTTCCCGATCATGGGGGCATTGAGCCTTCCGCTGTGCGAGAACGATGGCGCTGGGGTCGATGTCCAGGGGCTCGCCCAGAGCGTCTGGGTCGGGCTCGAGATCCAGGCTCCCGCGGCGAAGGTCGCGCCGGGCTACATGCTGACCGGCCTGACCTCGTACCTCGAACTGGACGCGCCGGAGCAACTCACCGCCAGTGAGACGCTGCCTGACGGCCTCGGCACGCTGAGGATCACCGCGACGCCGGAACATCACATCGACTGGGATGACGGTGGCGCGACGACGGTGACCACCGACACGGGGGTTCCGTACCCCGGCGGTCCCGGAGAGATCACCCACGTCTACAACACCGCGGCGGAACGGACGGTGACCATCACCACGCACTGGACCGGCACGTTCAGCGGCCCAGGGTTCACCGATGAACCACTCGGCACAAGGGTCGCAGAGACGACCAACCTGCCGCTGGACGTCCGACAGTGGCAGGCCGTCCGCACCTCCAACTGACGGACCGCAGGGTGATGCGAGTTCGCTCGGCGTTGTGATCCGGCGCAAGAGTCGATCGGGGAGCCTCGGCCCGATCGGCCGTTGGCGTCGACGACGTGAGATCATCCGCTGCGATGCGGGCCTGGGTGTCCCGTGCGCCGCACACATGGACGCTGAGCGCGGGGAAGGATCACGCCGCAGCGGTCCCGAGCACGAGCGGAGAGGATGGTGGCTGCCTCATCATCGCTCATCGGCACCGCGCGGGACCGGGCCCGCTCGAGGGCTGCGACGAGCGCAGCCGCCGGGTCGGGTCCATGGGGTCCCCACCCGGCGCTCATGGCGGCTTCGAGTTCGTCGCGGCTCAGCAGCGCAGCGGTCTCTGCATCGAGGAGCCCCGACGCGATCGCTGCACGACGCATCCCTTCAGGTGCCGGTTCGGGGACGAAGTCCCAGCCGTCCAGGCCGACCTGTTCGGCGACAACATCGAGGATCGCCAGCGCATCCCACAGGCCGGTGAGCTCCTCCTCGCTGAGCAAGCCAGCGTCACGCAGTCCGATGGCCATGTCGTACACCTCGGAGTCGGTCCGCGGCCCCAGGCACAGCACCTCGATGAGCCCGACATCGTCGACGATCGACGCGCGATACACGACCCGCTGGTGACCCCCGAGCACCTCAAGGGTGTTCCACCCAGCCAGCGGCGCGCGCAGAGGATGCTTGCCGCCGGGGTCGTCACACAGTCGCACCAGGTCGACGAGCACGTCCTCGCGCTGCTGCGCGGTCAGGTCGACGAGTTGCTCGACGAAGACATCGGCCAGGCCGATCTCGGCCGCGTCGGCCGGGAAGCGTTCGCCCCGTCGCACTCAGCGAGCCAGTTGGCGGGCCCGCTCATGGACGCGATCGGGATCGATCCCAAGCCGTTCGCAGACCGCGTCGAGCGTGTGCGTCTGGCCGGCGCGTCCGGCCGCCACCTCGCACATCTGCTCGACAACCTCACGCTGAGCCTCTCGGACCACTCGCGCGGTTTCATCGAGCCGTTCGGCACTATCGACCACCGCCCCTGGTCGTCCGAACTTCGTCAGCACGACACGCCGATCGGTGGCCTGCTCGTTCAACCAGGACACTCCCCGCTCAGCAGCAGCGGTGATCGGCACGCGCAGCGGCGCGTTCTCGGACGGGTCTCCGTGAGCACTCATCATGCTTCATCGTACCTGGTCTGTGTAGTCATGCAAGGCCCCGATCTGCCTGGCCGGGTGCTGCGTCGAGGTCCGCGAGGAGCACTCTACGACTGGCCCAACACCAGCTCCCACCCGTTACTCCACCTTGTGGACGACGTCGACCTGGATGGTGCCGTCGAGCAGGGTGCTCGCACGCTCGCGGAAGGCGTTGACGTGGTCGGTCTGGGCGTGTACCTGATGATGTTCGCGGGTCTCCCAGATCTCATGGAACATGAACAGGGTCGGATCGTCCGCTCCAACGTGCAGGTCGTAGACCGTGCAGCCGGCCTCCTGGCGGGTCGCGGCGATCATGACATCGAGCGCGGCCCGTAGTTCGTCGACCCGGTCCGGCTTGGCCTGCATCCGGGCGATGACCGTGACTGGCTGACTCATCCTGGCTCCTGAGGTGTTCGCATGATGACGGGCAGAGATCACCGCGACCTCGTCCCACCCGGTGGGCTCGGACAGCGGGCTGTCCGGACGGGCCACGATCTCTGGTTCTCACCGGACGACGTACCGTAGGTGGACTGGGCGGCGTGCTGTCGCCGGCGTAGGAGTCGACACCTTGGACACGTTCACCTGCCCGCACTGTGGGCAGCTGGTCTTCTTCGCCAACACCGCCTGCGTCCGCTGTCAGACCGAGCTCGGTTTCGATGCCGAACAGTTGACCCTGGTCGCGGTCGATGACCCGGCTCGGCGCTGCGCCAACCGCACCATCGCCAACTGCAACTGGCTCCTCGACGACCGGCCCACGCACACCGACGGGACCGGCGCATCGTTGTGCCCGAGCTGTGCCCTGACGCGGACCCGGCCAGCGGACTGGGACCAGGACGCCCTGCGCCTCTTCGCCTCCGCGGAGAACGACAAGCGCCGACTGGTGTTCCAACTGCTGTCCCTCGGCCTGCCGTTGCATCCCCGCGACGAGGCCACGGGAACCGGCGTCGCCTTCGACCTGCTCGCCAGCACCGCACAACCGGTCACGACCGGGCACGCCGCCGGGGTCATCACCCTCGACCTCGCGGAGTCCGACGCCGTGCATCGTGAGAACGTGCGCACCAAGCTGAGCGAGCCCTACCGCACGGTGCTCGGGCACTTCCGCCACGAGATCGGCCACTACCTGTTCACGGTGCTCATCGACGACGCCGTGCTCGGCGATGCGAGGGCGTTGTTCGGCGACGAGACGCTCAACTACCAGGCGGCCCTCGACCGCCACTACCGCGACGGCGCACCCGCCGGCTGGGACGAGCAGTACGTCAGCGAGTACGCGACGATGCATCCGGCCGAGGACTTCGCCGAGACCATGGCCCACTACCTCCACATCCGCGGGGTGTTGCAGAGCGCGGCCGCGTTCCGGCTCCGCGTCGACGGGCCTGCGCCACCTGCCCACGACACGGACCTGCTGGCGGCCGATCCCGTCGAACTCGACGTCGATGACACCGATGACATCGAACCGATCGTCGAGACCTGGCTCCCACTGAGCTACGCGCTGAACGCGGTGAACCGCAGCATGGGCGAGGACGACCTGTACCCGTTCGTGCTCTCGCCGCCGGTGATCGCCAAGCTCGGCTTCATCCACCGCATCATCCGCCGGGCGACCTCGCGTCCCCAGCCGGTGTCCGAACCTGCGGCCGTCGGAGGTGCCGCCAGGTAGGGCGATGCCTGAGCACGTACCAACGGGTTCGCAACCTGTGGGAGGCCTTCGAGCGGTCATCGGCTCGTCGCGTCTGTGATCAGGCCTCGATCAGGCTGCGCTTCGGCTGGACCCTGATCTCGAGGTCGAGTGCCGCCGCGACCCGCAAGGCTGTGTCGAGCGTCGGGTTGGCCCCGCCGAGGAAGAGTTTGCGCACAGCGGATGGATTCTTGTCCACGAGCCGGGCGAGGTCCGCCTTCGAGAGGCCCTTGCTCTCCAAGTGCTCGGCGATAGCGTCCATGAAGTCGTTGGCCTGCTGGATCTCGTGTGAGGCACGGTCGTAGCCTCGGGCGAAATCTCTGCTCTCCGTCCGACGGCGCTCGATCTGCTGTTGCAGCTTGGACATGGCCCACCTCTCACGACTGTTGCATATAGTCAACGTTACGGGATAGCCGCCAGGCCGCAACTCCACATCCACCGACCAGGAGATGGCCGTGCCGGACACGCCAGACGCGCAGGACTCGCCTGACACCGACGACGCCACGGACGACCGCGCCGGGAGGGTCGAGTTCCCGCGGAAGGACGACGGCTCTCGTTCCACCTCGGCGTTGGGGCGAGCCGTTGTGGCCGAGGCGCTGCGGTCGGTCGATCCCACCGGTTCGACCGCGGCGGAGCGCGAGACCAACTGGCGGTCCGGCTACCTGCGCCACCTCCGGCGTCTGACCGAAGCCGGCATGCATGACGCCGAGGTCGCACGGACCATCGCCGCCGACGGGCTCCAGGCGGTGCACGAGCGCATGGTCCTCACCGGCACGGATGGCGATCGACCACTCGCCACGCTCAGGGACGCACCGGCGGACCGCAACCTCGCGACGGTCGCGGTCGACGGACAGGCTGATCCGCAGCAACAACTCGCCGTTCCCTACCGCGGCCGCACGTTGGTCGGCGACGGGCTGCGCCGGCAGTTGGCCACCTGGGTCGAGGACGGCATCATCGAACCCACCGTCGTCGAGGCCATCGACCTGGTGTTGGCCAACCCCGACTGGCTGCGCCTCGAGGGTCGGACGGTCGCGGTGCTCGGCGCTGGCGCCGAGATCGGCCCGCTCCGCTCACTGTTGAGCTGGGGTGCGACCGTCGCCGCAGTAGACCTGCCGCGACGCGCCATCTGGGATCGGGTGATCGCCGACGCGCGCGAACGCGCCGGTCGCCTCCTCATCCCGGTCGATCCGGCCGGTCTGTCCGAGGTGGACGCCAACGGATCAGGCACGATCGACGCGGACAGCAGCAGCGACCGCGAGGTGGCACGTCACGCCGGGCTCGATCTGATCGGTGAGGTTGCCGCGGCCGCCGACTGGGTCGCCGTCCTCGATGGCGTCCCGGTGATCGGCACCTATGCCTACGCGGACGGTGGCACGCACGTGCGGGTCACGGTCGCCGCGGACGTCGTCGCGCAGCGGGTCCTCGGGATGCGTCCCGACGCGGCGCTGGCGTTCCTGGCCACACCGACCGACGCATTCGGGGTGCCGCAGGAGGTGGTCGCTACCTCGGCAGCGGCCTATGCCGACCGCTCGACCACCGCCAGGTTGCTCGGCCGGCCGCTCCGGACGTTGAGCGGTGGCCGGCTCCTGAAGCGCAACTACGCCCCGGACGTGTCGCCCGGGCTGTGCGACGCTCTGGTGGCGCAACAGGGGCCGAACTATGCCCTGGCGAAACGCATCCACCGTTGGCGGGCCACGGCCGCGCGTGCCGACGGCACCACCGTCTCCCTCAACGTCGCGCCGTCGACCCGCACCCGGTCGGTCGTCAAGAACCGGGTGCTGGCGGCGGCCTACGCCGGGGCGCACCGGTTCGGGATCGAGGTGTTCGATCCACCCACGACCAACGCGTTGATGGCGGCGCTGCTGGTCCACGACCTGCACACCGATGGCGGGCCGGCGCAGGAGCTTCCCTGGCAGCAGGAGGCGTACGCCGCCGCGCACGGCGGGCTGTGGCGGACCGCCTACGCCCCACGCAGCGCCCTCGGCCTGGCCACCGTGATCGGCGTCGGCGCGACCCGCGGTTGACCCGTCCATACTCGAGGGTAGGTCCGTCCGCTCTCCGGCCGCAGACCCCCGCAGCCCAGCCGGAGGGCGGGCTGGTGCAGGAAACCGGCGCATGTGCAGGTTTCGGGTGTCGGGCGGTGTCGACTGGGCGGGGTTGGCGCAGGAAACCGGCGCATGTGCAGGTTTGTTGCGCCGATGACGGGCCGTGACGGGGACGGGACGTGGGGGTCGGGGCGGACGGTCGGTGCCATGCGCCACGATGGTGCTACGGTCTCGTCCAGCAGCCGGAACCTGCGGCTGCCCGGTGGTCATCCGCCACCGTCTCCTTTAAGGACCGGTCCTGTGAGGCCGGGAAGGAGTTCGACATGAGCCTGCACACCTGCGCCCGCATCGACACGCAGCGGCGCCGCCCATGAGCCAGCTGCTCACCTCGGATGACGTGTCCCGGGTCCTCAAGCGGCTCGCGCACGAACTGCTCGAAGCCAACCACGGCGCGGACCGCCTGGTCCTGCTCGGGATCCAGACCCGCGGCGTGCCGCTCGCCAGACGCCTGGCCGCGCTGATCGGGGAGATCGAGGGCACCGAGGTGCCCTACGGCTCGCTCGACACGACCCTGTTCCGCGATGACCTGGGCCAACGGGGTCCGCTGTCGCTCAGCGAGACGCGTGTCCCGGTCGC
>SLHP01000153.1 GCA_007136095.1 Nitriliruptoraceae bacterium | reverse complement strand
GAGACCGGCGTGCTGTGGCACTGCGGGCTCGCGCCGCTGTCGATGGCTGACCCGGGCGCGCGCCCGAAGGCCGGACTGCACTCCAACCGGCAGAAGCCGCTGGTCCACGAGTTCCCGTTGAAGCCCGGCCGCATCACCATCGCGCGGCTGCACCAGAGCCCGGAGGGGCTGGCGCTGGTGATCGCGGGTGGCGAGATGCTGGAGGCACCGGCGAGCTTCTCCGGCACGTCCGGTGTCTGCCGGTTCGATCGCGACGCCAACGGCATGTTGGCCGCCATCATGGACCACGGGCTGGAGCACCACTACGCGTTCGTCTACGCCGACATCCGCGATGAACTGCGCGCGTTGGCGGCGCTGTGGGGCGTGAAGGTGCTGGAGATCGCCTGATCGTTCAGGGCGCGTCGCCGAGTTCGGCCTGGAGTCGCCAGAGTTCCTGGGTCAGCTCGGCGACCACCTCGGCGTAGCCGGGGTCGTCGTACACGCTGTGGATCTCGCCCGGATCCTCGTCCAGGTCGAACAGTTCCCACTCCGGACCGTGGCCGTCGCCGTCGTAACGGATCAGCTTGTAGTGGTGGGTGCGGATGCCGTAGTGGGCCTGCACCGCGTGGTCCGGGTCGATGTGCATCCAGTAGCGGTAGTACATCGACCGGCGCCAGTCGTCCGGCGTCCGGCCCTGCAGCAGGGGGCGGAAGCTCACCCCCTGCATCGCAGCGGGGATCCCCACCCCCGCGAGCTCGAGGAAGGTCGGCGCGACATCGACGTTGAGCACCATGTCGGTGTTGACCGCACCCTCCTGCACCTCCCGGGGGTAGCGCACCAGGAACGGCATCCGCAGTGACTCCTCGTACATGAAGCGCTTGTCGTACCAGCCGTGATCGCCCAGGAAGAACCCCTGATCCGAGGTGTAGACCACCACGGTGTCGTCGGTCAGGCCCTCCGCGTCCAACCAGTCCAGTGTGCGGCCGAGGTTCTCGTCGATCGCGGCGACGCACCGCAGGTAGTCCTTGATGTAGCGCTGGAACTTCCACCGCTTCGCCTCCGCGGCTGACAGGCCCTCCGGCGTCGGGACCTTGAGGTCCTCGAGCTTCAGGTCCCGGTCGATGCGCATCCGTGCGTTGCGGGCGGCGCTGGCCCGGTGTGAGTAGTCGTCATCGAAGGTGGCCGGCAGCGGGACCTCGAGGTCCTCGTACAGGTGCGCGTGTCGTGGTGCCGGCTCCCAGTTGCGGTGCGGGGCCTTGTGGTGGAGCTTCAACATGAACGGGCGGTCCGGGTCGCGATGCGCGAGCCAGTCCAGGGACAGGTCGGTGATGATGTCGGTGACGTAGCCGGGAACCACGCGGCGTTCTCCCTCGGGGTCGGTCGTCTCGCCCGCCTTCCAACGGATCAGCTCCGGGTCGGTGTAGTCGCCCTGGTCGGGCAGCACGTCCCAGTAGTCGAACCCGGTCGGGTCGTGGATCCCGCCGTGCCCGAGGTGCCACTTACCGACCACCGCGGTCTGGTACCCGGCGGCCTGCAGCAGCTTCGGGAAGGTGGTCTGCCGACCGTCGAAGTGGGTGTCCAGCCCGGTGACACCGTTGGTGTGGTTGTAGGTCCCCGTCAGGATCGCCGCCCGGCTGGGCGTGCAGATGGAGTTCACGCAGAAACAGTTGTCGAACCGCATGCCGCCGTCCGCCAACCGGTCGATGCCGGGGGTCTTGGTCAGGTGGCTGCCGTAGGCGCTGATGGCGTGGGCCGCGTGATCGTCGGCCATGATGAACAGGAGGTTCGGACGGGGATCGGACACGGGTGGTGCTCCTGGTCAGGTGGCTGGGTCAGGTGGCTGGATGGTCGGACGCGGACAGCAGGCTGGGAGGTGGCGACTATGGTCGTGGGTCCCGACAACCATGAGCAAGGAACCACCATGACTGATCGCACCGCTTCCGTCGTCTGGTCCGGCACCCTCTTCGAAGGCTCCGGCACCGTCAACCTCGATTCGTCGGGCCTGGTCAGCGACGCGCCCGTGTCGTGGCCCGCGCGTGCCGAGGAGCCGGGTGGCAAGACCAGCCCGGAGGAACTGATCGCCGCCGCCCACGCGTCCTGCTACTCGATGGCGTTGTCGAAGGCCCTCGCGGACAACGGCACCCCCGCGGACAAGCTCGAGACCTCCGCAACCGTGACGTTCGTGCCCGGCACCGGGATCACCAAGAGCGCCATCACCGTGCGGGTCACCGCACCCGGCCTGGACGACGACGGCCTGGCCGCGACGACGCAGGGAGCCAAGGACGGCTGCCCGGTGTCCGGCGCGCTGGCCGACAGTGTCGAGATCACGCTGGACGCCGCGTTCGCCTGATCGACGCCGCCCCGGAGGTCGTGGAGGTCAGGGAGGTCCTGACGTGAAGGCGCTGGTGAAGGCCGAATCTGCGCCGGGCCTGGTCCTGCAGGACGTCCCGGAGCCCGAGGTCGGGATCAACGACGTGCTCGTGCGTGTCACGGCCACCGGGATCTGTGGGACCGACCTGCACATCCGCGCCTGGGACGACTGGGCCCGGGGGGCGGTGCGGACACCACTCACCGTCGGGCACGAGTTCGTCGGTGAGGTCGTCGAGGTCGGCGCGAACGTCAACGACTTCGCGCCGGGAGATCGCGTCTCGGGCGAGGGGCACCTGGTCTGTGGACGTTGCCGCAACTGCATGGCCGGTCGTCGCCACCTCTGCGCGGCCACCGAGACGATCGGTGTCACGCGGGACGGTGCCTTCGCGGAACTGATCTCGCTGCCGATGACCAACCTGTGGCGACATGCCGATGATGTGCCCGACGACGTTGCGGCGATCTTCGATCCGCTCGGCAACGCCGTGCACTCGGCCCTGAAGTTCCGGGTGCTCGGCGAGGACGTGCTGATCACGGGCGCCGGTCCCATCGGGCAGATGGCCGCGGCCGTGGTCCGCCACGCCGGTGCACGTCATGTGGTCATCACCGATGTGAACCCCGACCGCCTCGCGCAGTCCGTCGCGATGGGGGTCACCCGGGCGGTGGACGTCCGGAACGAGTCCCTGGCCGACGTGCAGCGCGAGCTCGGTATGGCCGAGGGCTTCGACGTCGCGCTGGAGATGTCGGGACAGCCTTCGGCGATGCACGACATCATCGCCAACATGTCGCACGGCGGCAGCATCGCGTTGCTCGGCATCCCCACCGAGGACTTCCCGATCGACTGGACCACGGTCGTGTTCAACATGCTCACGCTCCGGGGCATCTACGGGCGCGAGATGTACGAGACCTGGTACGCGATGACGGTGATGTTGCAGTCCGGATTGGACATCTCGCCGGTCATCACCCACCGTTTCTCCCACAGAGACTTCGAGGAGGCGTTCGACACCGCCGCCGACGGACGTGCCGGCAAGGTCCTGCTGGACTGGACCGACACCTGAGCGACACAGGAGATAGTGATGGACGACCGGCTACGCGCCGAGCTGGCAGCCGAACTCGACGCCCTGCGCGACGAGGGCACCTACAAGGCCGAACGGATCCTGACCTCGCCGCAGGGCGGCACGGTGGAGGTGGGCGAGGGCCCGGTCATCAACCTGTGCTCCAACAACTACCTCGGACTGGCGGACCATCCTGACCTGCTCGCCGCCGCGCAATCCGCGCTGGACCGGTGGGGGTTCGGGATGGCCTCGGTGCGCTTCATCTGTGGCACCCAGGAGATCCACACGGAGCTGGAGGCGCGGCTCAGTGGGTTCCTGGGGACCGAGGCGACGATCCTGTACAGCTCGTGCTTCGACGCCAACGCCGGGCTGTTCGAGGTGCTGCTCGGCGAGGAGGATGCGGTCATCTCCGACGCGCTCAACCACGCCTCGATCATCGACGGGATCCGGCTGTGCAAGGCCGCGCGGTACCGCTACGCGAACCGCGACCTCGGCGACCTGGAACGCTGTTTGCAGGAGGCCGGTGACGCACGGCGGCGGCTGATCGTCACCGATGGTGTCTTCTCGATGGACGGCTACCTCGCGCCGCTGGACGGGATCTGCGAGCTGGCTGACCGCTACGACGCGATGGTCGTCGTCGACGACTCGCACGCCGTCGGGTTCGTGGGTGACGGCGGCCGGGGGACCCCGGAGCACTTCGGGGTCGCCGATCGTGTGGATCTTCTCACCGGGACGCTCGGCAAGGCGCTCGGTGGGGCCAGTGGCGGGTACGTCAGCGGACGGCGTGAGGTCGTCGCGCTGCTGCGGCAACGCTCGCGCCCCTACCTGTTCTCGAACTCCCTGGCACCACCGATCGTCGCGGCGTCGCTCGCCGCGCTGGACCTGGTGGAGGGCTCATCGGCCCTGCGCGAGCAGGTGCGCGACAACGCGGCGCGGCTGCGCTCGCAGCTCGAGGATGCCGGGCTCGATCTGCTCCCCGGCGAACACCCGATCGCGCCGATCATGGTCGGGGACGCGGCCAGGGCCACCGCGGTCGCGCAACGGGCCCTGGAGTTGGGGGTCTACGTCACGGCGTTCAGCTACCCCGTCGTCCCGCGTGGGCAGGCGCGGATCCGCACCCAGGTCTCCGCCGCGCACACCCCCGAGGAGATCGACCGCGCGGCTTCCGCCCTGATCGAGGCCGTCACCACCGCGATCCCGGACTGAACCACCCGCCGGGGGGCCTCCGCCGATCAGGCGGGTGGGGTCGCCCGACCCTGGGCGAGGGCGATGATGTGCTCGACCTCGGCGTTGGCGCCCGAACAGATCAGCACCACGTCCTGGTCGGCAGCGACATCGAGGTGGCCCGCCAGGACCGCGGCGATCCCCACGGCGGCGCCGCCCTCCAGGATGAGGCGGTGCTGATCGAACGCGAACCGCATCCCGTCCCAGATCTCCTGCTCGCAGAGCAGGACGACCTCGTCGACCAACGCCCGCACGATGGGGAAGGTCGTCGCGTTCGTGCGGCCGATCCCGCCCTGCAGGCTGTCGGCCAGGGTCGGTTCCTCCGGGAGTTCGACCGGTCGCCCGGCAGCCAGGCTGGCCGCCATCACGGCAGCGCGCTCCATGGCGACGCCGACCACCCGCACGTCCGGGCGGGTGGCCTTGACGGCCACGGCGATCCCGGCGGCCAGTCCGCCGCCCGACAGCGGGATGACCACCGTCGTGGTCGCCGGCACCTGCTCGAGGATCTCCAGCCCGATCGTCCCCTGGCCCGCGATCACCTGGGGATCATCGAACGGGTGGACCAGCGTCATCCCGCGCTGCTCGACGAGTGTGTCGGCGGTGACGAGCGCATCCGCCTGCGAATCCCCGCCGACGATCACCTCGCAGCCGGTCGCGCGGAGTGCCGCGACCTTGCCCGGGGGGACGTGGACCGACACACAGATCGTGGCGGGAACCCCGCGTGCGGCCGCGACGTGCGCGACGGCGCGGCCGTGGTTCCCGGTCGAGGCGGTGACCACCCCCCGCTCCAGGGCGGCCGGATCCAGTGTGCCGAGCCGTGATGCGGCGCCTCGGACCTTGAAGCTGCCGGTGGGTTGGAGGTTCTCCAGCTTCAGCCAGTACCGGCCCGCACCGGGCAGCGGCATGGCGGGGATGACCGGTGTTGCGACCGCGATGCCCGCGATCCGTGACCGGGCGGCCGCGACGTCGGCGAGCGTGACGGGCAGCTCAGGTATCGACACGGATCCCCGCCCCGGCCTCCAGGCACCGCGTCGTCGCCAGTGACGCGATCGCGGTGTCCTGCGCTCCCGTCCCGGTGAGGTCGCAGATCGTCACGGCGTCAGGGGATCGCCGTCCCCGCCTGTCGCCGCTGATGATCTGCCCGAGTTCGACCGCCTCCCCGGGATCGAAGCCAGCGGCGACCGCGGCGCGTAGTTCGCCCAGCCGGGTGCTCTGCCCCCGGTGATCGCAGACCACCAGGTCGGCCGCCTGGATCGCCTGGGCGGCCACCTCCTGCTTGTGCTCGGCATCGGACCCGACGGCCGTGACGTGCAGCCCCGGATGGAGCACGCCCAGATCGACCAGCGGTTCGGTCGCGGGGGTGGTGGTGACGAGCACCTGCGCGTCCTGCGCCGCTGCGGCCGGTGACGGCGCCGCAGCCACCGGCAATCCCAGTTCGCCGCTCATGGTCTCGGCGAACGTCGCGGCCTCGGAGGCGCTGCGCGACCAGACCAGGGCCCGCTCGATCGGGCGGACCTGGCAAAGCGCCCCGAGCTGCAACCGTGCCTGCACGCCGGCGCCGAGCACCGCCGCAACGGTCGCACCAGGGACCGCGAGGTGGTCGGCTGCGACCGCACCGGCCAGGGCCGTCCGCAGGTCGGTCAGGTAGCCGTTGTCGAACAACGCGGCGCGCGGGATCCCGGTCCGCGCATCGAGCAGGATCATCAGCCCGCCCAGGCTCGGCAGGCCGATCGACGGGTTGTCGAAGAACCCGGCAGAGACCTTCACGGCGACACCGCCGTAGCCGGGGAGGTAGGCCGACTTGATGTCGATCTCACCCCGGCGCTCCGGGATGTCGATGCGCATGATCGGTGGCATCTGTGCCCGCCCCGAGCTGATCAGCGGGTAGACGGCCTCGATCGCCATGCGTTCGTCGTCGCCCAGCCCGACCGCGGCACGCAGATCGGGTTCGGTGAGGATGTGGATCGCTGTCATGTCCGTCGACCTTTCGATCGGGGACCTGGCCGTGGCCGCCCTCCGGTTACACCGCGTCCAGCGCCTGACGCAGGTCGTTGATGAGATCGGTGACGTCCTCGATCCCGGTCGAGTAGCGCACGAGACCTTCGGGGATGCCTAGTTCCGCACGTTCCTCGTCGGTGCATTCCACGTGGCTGGTCGTCGACGGCGGTCCGACGATGGTCTCCACCGCGCCGAGGTTGGCCGCAGCGTGGGAGAGTCGCAACTGCGGGAAGAAGCGCGCGACCGCCTCCAGGCCACCCTCCAGGCCGAAGCTGAGCATGCCGCCGAAGCCCCGCATCTGCTTCTTGGCGATCTCGTGCTGCGGGTGTGACGGCAGACCCGGGTAGTTGACCACGGTCACCTTCGGGTGGGTCTCCAGGAACTCGGCGACCTTCTGCGCGTTGTCCTGCTGGCGCTCGACACGCAGATGCAGGGTCTTCATGCCGCGCAGCAGTAGGTAGGCGGCCTCCGGGTGCAGCGTCGCACCGTTGATCTCGCGGTAGTGGTAGATCCGCTCGATCAGGTCCTTGCGTCCGACCACGACCCCGCCGAGCGCGTCCGCGTGGCCCCCGAGGAACTTGGTCGCGCTGTGCACGACGAGGTCCGCGCCGAGCGCGATCGGGTTCTGGTTGATGGGCGTCGCGAAGGTGTTGTCCACGACCACGACCGCTCCTGCCGCCTGCCCGGCGGCGATCAGACGGGGAAGGTCGATGATCTTCAGCGTCGGGTTGGTGGGTGTCTCGAGGTAGAGCAGGTCGCACCCGTCCGCGATCGCGCGTTCCACCGCCTCCGAGTCCGTGGTGTCGCAGAGCTGCACGTCGATGTCGAACTCGGGGAGGAACTCGGTGAACAGCTTGCTGGTGCCGCCGTAGGTGTCCTTGACGCTCACCACGCGCTGGCCCGGTCGGAGCAAGGTCCACAGGGTCCCGCTGATCACCGCCATGCCGGTGGACGCCGATGTGACGGCCTCCGCGCCCTCCATGAGCCGGACCTTCTCCTCGAAGGCGTCCACGGTCGGGTTGGTGTTGCGGCCGTAGATGTGGCCCTCGCGCTCTCCCCTGGCCACCGCCAACCAGTCATCGAAGTCGTCGTAGCCGAACGACACGCTGTGGACGACCGGGACCTGGGTGGCCCGATCGGCCATGGGGTGGACCTCGCCACCCCAGACGGCGACCGTGCCGGGAGCGTCGTGGGCGTTGGATGCTGTGGTCATGGCAGGTCCTTCGAACGGTGGCGTGGTGCGGTGCGGGTCAGATGTTGGTCGGGGACGGCGAACCGTGGGTTCCGTACACGTGGTCGTTGAACCGGCCGAGCAGTAGGCGCATGTGGGTCGTGCGGACCTCGGCGAGCGCGTGGCCGGTGGGTTGTTGCATGGCGTCGATGGTCTGTTCGAGCTCGTCGCGCATCAGGTCGAGTTCGCGGTCGAGATCCATCTCCGGCAGGAACTGCAGCCAGACCCGTGCCGTCTGGTGGTAGAGCAGATCGTGGATCCAGCGCAGGGTCTCGTTGGAGAAGACGGTCATGACCGTCTGGTGGTACCGGTTGTAGAGCGCGCCGAGCTTCCGGATGTCCCGCGAGCGGCGGACGTCCTCGAGGTCCGCCTTGATCCGGGACAGCTCCTCGAGGGTCGCCGGAGGCGCGGGCACACGGATGAACTCGTCGATCATCTCCATGATCTTCAGCCGCACGGCCCAGACGTCACGCAGTTCCTTGATGTCCACGGTGGCCACCGTCGCGCCCTCGCCGGCCCGTTGCTTGACCAGCCGCTCGTGATCGAGTCGGTTCAGGACCTGGCGGATGGGTGTCCGACTGACGCCGAACTCCGTGGCGAGGGCCTCTTCGGTCAGGCGGGTGCCGGGGCTGATGTCCAACAGGCAGATGCGCTCCCGGAGGTCGGAATAGATCTCCACGGGGGTGGGTTTGTGGCTGGTCGTTGGCACGAGGGTTCCCGACGGACGCGTGCGGTCCCGCGACTCTACGCCCTGTGCGGGTGCGATGCATACCGTCGGGATACAGGCTGGACACGCTACGACGGCGACCGTAGGGTGTCGTGGGGACGGTGACCCCGTCGCATCCGCCAGGCATCCGATCGGTCGCTGCGCGGCAACCGGGTGGCACCGTGCAGGGTCAACACATCGAAACCGACCGTGACGCCGACCGTTCACAACAAGTGAGGACCATCGTGAAGATCAGACGACCATTGTTCGCGCTGCTGGCTGCCGGAGCACTCGTGCTCACGGCCTGCGGCGAAGACGTCGTGGACGAACCCGTGGACACCGAGGAGACCGATGACGCCCCCGAGGCGACCGGTCTGCTGGCTGAACTGCAGGAGGAGGGCTCGGTCACCGTCGGTGTCGCCAACGAGGTGCCCTTCGGCTACGTCGGCGATGACGGCGAGGTGACCGGTATCGCCCCGGACGTCGCCAGCGCCGTGCTCGCTGAGCTCGGCATCGAGGAGATGGACGCCCAGGTCGTGGAGTTCGGGGAACTCATCGGTGGGCTCCAGGCCGGCCAGTTCGACATGATCACGGCCGGGATGTACATCACCCCGGAGCGGGCCGAGCAGATCTTCTTCTCGGACCCCGATTACTGCATCCCGGAGTCGCTCGCCGTCGAGGAGGGCAACCCGTTCGACATCGTCGACTACGAGTCGCTCGTCGAGAACCCGGACGTCATCGTCGCGGTCGCATCCGGCACCGTCGAGGTTGACTACCTCGAGGATGCCGGTGTCCCGGATGGGCAGGTCGAGGTCTTCGGTGACATCGACGGTATGTACCGCGCCCTCGAGGCCGGTGAGGTCGACGTCGTGACCGGAACCGCCGCGACCGTGCAGACCCAGGTCGCCGCGCGTGATGGGATGGAGGCCGTTCCCGGTTTCTTCCCCGTCGACGAGGAAGGTAACGAGGTCTTCCCATGCGGTGGCCACGGCTTCGCTGACGAGGACTTCCGTGACGCCTTCAACGACGTGCTGAACCAGTTCCGTGAGGACGGCACCACGATGGAGATCATCACCGCGTACGAGGACTTCACCGAGGACGACGTCGAGCTCGCCAACACGCTGACGCTCGAGGACTTCCTCGACTAAATCGCCACATCGTCGGACCCCGGCACCTAGTCTGCGCCGGGGTCCGACGTCTGTCCGGGACGGGCGTGGATCCGCGCGACCAGAGCAGACGATCGTGTCGCAGGACCCTGGCGTAGCTGACAGGATCGGTGACGCGGCAACCGGGAAAGGACGTCCGTGGAGGACTGGCTGCTCAGCCCGAACCAGTACAGCAGTCTCATGGTCGGCGCACGGGCGACCCTCCAACTGCTCGCGCAGGCGTTCGTCCTCGGCGTGGTGCTCTCGCTGATCGTCGGCGTCGGACGCCTCTCCGAGCGTCGCTGGGTCCGCGGGGTCTCGTTCGCCTTCGTCGAACTCGCCCGCGGGATCTCATCGATCATCCTGCTGTTCATCCTGGTGATCGCCATCCCGATCCTCCTCGGCGACATCTTCCCCTGGGTACGCGGGCAGCCCGTGATCGTCATGGCGTCGATCGCCCTTGGGATCAACATGGGTGGCTACGGCGCGGAGATCATCCGGGGGTCGATCCTGTCGATCCCCAAGGGCCAGACCGAAGCGACGATCGCGCTCAACCTCAACCCGACGCAGCGCCTGCGCTACGTGGTGCTCCCTCAGGCGATGCGCATCATCCTGCCACCGATGGGCAACCTGACCATCGAGATCCTCAAGGGGACCGCTTTGGTCTCGGTCGCCGGGGGCTTCGACCTCATGCGGGCGACGGGCAACCTCGAATCCTCCATGCTCGCGGGAGGCGTGATCGGCGTGACGGTGTTGTACGTGAACGTGCTGGTCATCTACTTCGTGATGGCGCAGGTCATCAACAGTCTGTTCCGGTTCGGTGAGCGGGCCCTCGACAAGCGGTTCCAGCAACGCGAGGGACGCGCGGCGCTCCCGATCGCGACCACCCACGCGGCAGGGAGCTAGAGCCATGGCCGACACCACACGGACCGAGCCGACCGCCGAGGAGCCCGATGCTGACGGGGCGCCCGGTGACGTCGTCTCGTTCGAGTTGGCCCAGCACCACAAGTGGTACCGCCGACCCGACATCGTCATCCCCGTCGTCCTGGTCTTCCTCGGGCTGACATTGTTGGCCGTGGCGGACACGCCGTCGGCGCGGTTCCGCTCGGAGTTCACTCCGCCAGGGGATGTGAGTTTCAGTTGGTCGTACTTCTTCCACCTCGTTCCCCAGATGCTCCAGGGACTCTTCGTCACGGCTCGGGCAACCGTGCTCGGCTTCCTGATCGCCGCGAGCTTCGGCCTGGTGCTCGCGTTGCTGCGGCGGTCCGAGTCCAGGTGGGTCAGCTACCCGGCGGTGGCGTTCATCGAGTTCGTCCGGTCGACCCCGATCCTGGTGCAGATGTTCTTCGCGCAGGTGCTGGTTCGCGCGACCCCGGCGGTCTCCCTGAACGCGCTGGTGATCCTGTTCATCGTGGTCGGGATCCACTACGCCACCTACGCCTCGGAGGCGTACCGGGCCGGCATCAACAGCGTGCCCAAGGGGCAGTGGGAGGCCGCCACCGCGCTGAACCTGGACCCCCTGACGAAGTGGACCCGCATCATCATCCCGCAGGCCGTCCCGAACGTCCTGCCGACGCTCGGTAACTACCTGGTCGCCGCGTTCAAGGACGTGCCGATCGGCGATGCCGTGCTCAGCACCGGTGGGGTGCTGTTCATGGCCAGCACCATCCGCAACGTCGATTTCCGTCCCGTCGAGCCCTACCTGTTGATCGGGGTCGGGTTCCTGCTCGTCAGCCTGCCCGCAGCCTGGCTCGTCCGCCGCCTCGAGGAGCGCATCGCCTATGAACGCGACTGACCACCACAAGGACCTCTCACCGAAGGGCGCCGCCAGCGTGCGGATGCGCGGTGTGGACAAGGCGTTCGGATCGTTGACCGTGCTCCAGGAGCTCGACCTCGACGTCGAACCCGGGGAACGGGTCGTGATCATCGGCCCGAGCGGATCGGGCAAGACCACGATCCTGCGCGTGACGATGACCCTGGAGCGCATCGACTCGGGCACGATCCAGGTCGGCGGACAGCACCTCTACCACGAAGAGACCAGCTCCGGACAGCTCAAGGAGGCCAGCGAGAAGCACATCCGGGGGGTGCGTTCGAACATCGGGATGGTGTTCCAGCACTTCAACCTGTTCCCCCACATGAGCGCGATCGAGAACATCATGCTCGCGCCGGTCAAGGTCCACGGGAAGTCACAGAAGGACGCCCAGCAGATCGGCATGGAACTGCTCGACAAGGTCGGGCTCATCGAGCACGCCAACCACACCCCGGGGCAGCTCTCGGGTGGGCAGAAGCAACGTGTCGCGATCGCCCGGGCCCTGGCGACCCAGCCCTCGGTCATGCTGTTCGACGAGGTCACCTCCGCCCTGGACCCTGAACTCGTCGGCGACGTCCTCAACGTCCTGCGCGACATCGCGGAGGAGGGCAAGACCACCATGATGCTCGTCACCCACGAGATGGGCTTCGCCCGGGAGATCGCCGACCGCGTCCTGATGTTCGACGCGGGGCGCATGATCGAGGACGGCCCCCCCAACGATCTGCTGAGCAACCCCCAGCACGAGCGCACCAGGTCGTTCCTGGGTGCGGTCGCTGAACACTGACGAGCCGGGATCGGCCGTCAGCCCTGCACGACTGAAGGATAACTCGAGGTCACGGATGTCCGATCCGGAAGCGGTCACCGAAGCCGGCGCGCACGTCGTCGGCGCTCCGATGGTGACCGGGGCACACACGAAACTCCCCTTCACGGTCGAGGAGTACGGGCAACGACTCGAACGGGTGCGAACCCGGATGGAGGAACGGGGACTGGACGTGATGGTCGCCACGGACCCGTCCAATATGGCGTGGCTGACCGGCTACGACGGTTGGTCGTTCTACACCCACCAGGCCGTCATCGTCACGATGGACGCCGACCCGCGCTGGTGGGGCCGCAAGATGGACTCCAAGGGCGCCTGGCGGACCTGTTACATGGAACGCGACTCGATCTTCGGCTACTCCGACGACTACGTGCAGTCCGACGAATGCCACCCGCACCAGCACCTCGCCGAGATCCTGAAGGAGCTCGGCCTCGGGGCCGCCACCATCGGTGTGGAGATGGACAACTACTACTACAACGCCGCCGCGCATCTGAACCTCACGGCCGGCCTCCCGGACGCGACGTTCGTCGACGCCACCGGCCTCGTGAACTGGCAGCGAGCGGTCAAGTCGGAACAGGAGATCGCCTACATGCGCCGGGCCGCGCGCATCGTCGAGAGCATGCACCGCAACATCTTCGAGATGATCGAGCCCGGTCTGCGCAAGAGCGACCTCGTGGCCGAGATCTTCCGTGCCGGGATCGCCGGTGTGGCGGGCGATGACGGCTACGGCGGTGATTACCCGGCGATCGTCCCGCTGGTTCCCACCGGGGCGGACGCGTCCGCCCCGCACCTGACCTGGGACGATCAGCGTTTCGAGCTGGGTGCCGCCACCTTCTTCGAGGTGGCGGGCTGCTACCGCCGTTACCACGCACCGCTGTGTCGGACGGTGTTCCTCGGTAAGCCACCGCCCGACGTGCTCGCCGCCGAGGCGGCGATCATCGACGGGTTGGAGGCGGGCCTCGACGCCGCGCGGGCCGGGAACCGTGCCGGTGACGTCGCCGATGCACTGTACGCGGCACTCGAGCGCGCTGGCATCGAACGCGAGGGCCGGTGTGGCTATCCGGTCGGTCTGAGCTACCCGCCGGACTGGGGCGAGCGCACGATCAGCTTCCGGTCCACCGACAACACGATCCTGGAGCCGGGGATGACCTTCCACTTCATGCCCGGACTGTGGATGGACGACTGGGGCATCGAGATCACCGAGACGATCCTGATCCGCGAGCAGGGACCGGCCGAGCCGTTGGCCAACGTTCCCCGTGAACTGCTGGTGAAGAACTGAACGCGGCGGTCGCCTGATGGAACTGCGTGAGGCGACGCTGCTCGTGCTCGGGGATCTGATCGGGTTCCAGACGGTCACCTCCGAATCCAACCTCGATCTGATCGCCTACGCCGACGCCTACCTGACCGAGGCGGGTGCGCAGACCACGATCACCCGGGACCGCTGGGGGCAGAAGGCGAACCTGCTGGCCACGATCGGGCCCATGGTCGACGGCGGTGTGGTGCTGTCGGGCCACACGGATGTTGTGCCGGCGGATGCGGAGCACTGGACCGGTGCTCCGTTCGTGGCATCGCGTCGTGACCAGCGGATCTACGGTCGTGGGGCCGCCGACATGAAGGGCTTCATCGCCTGTGCGATGGCCATGGCCCCGCGGTTCGCGGCCGCGGATCTGCCGGTGCCGATCCACATCGCGTTGACCTTCGACGAGGAGGTCGGCTGCCTCGGCGCGCCACTGCTGATCGAGGAGTTGTTGCGGACCGGGCCCCGTCCGGCGGTCGCGATCGTCGGGGAGCCGACGGAACTGCGCATCGTCGACGCGCACAAGGGCTGCTTCGAGTACACCACGACGATCACCGGGGTCGAAGGGCACGGCTCGATGCCCGCCAGGGCGGTCAACGCCGTCGAGTATGCCGCGCGCTACGTCAACCGACTGCTGGCGCTCCGGGCCGAGATGGCCGGTCGACCGATCCCCGACAGCCCCTTCGATCCGCCGGAGGCGACCATCAGCGTGGGCACGATCACCGGGGGAACCGCACGGAACGTCGTCGCTGGAGAGTGCAGTTTCGAGTGGGAGTTCCGATCGGTCCGCCGGGCCGAGGCCGAGTACGTCATCGAGCAGGTCACCGCGTACGAACAGCAGCTGCTCGTCCAGATGCGCGCCGACCACCCCGAGGTGACCCTGCAGACGGAGGCGATCGGTGCCGTCGATGGGCTGGAGTCACAACGCCCGTCACCGGCGCTCGACCTGGTGGCCAGTCTCCTCGACGATGTGCAGGTCGATGTCGCATCGTTCAGTACGGAGGCCGGGCTCTACCAGCAGGCCGGCATCTCCGCGGTGGTCTGTGGACCGGGAAGTATCGAGGTCGCCCACCAACCCGACGAGTACGTCACCATCGCCCAGTTGGAGGCCTGCCTCACGATGCTCGACCGTCTGATCCCCCGTCTGCGGGGCTGAGATCACCTGCGGGGTGAAGATGGCGCCGCACCTCGTTGACGATCTCCCACAGGGCCTGGCGGGCGGCCGGCACGACCCCCGGGAACGACAGGAAGCCGTGGACGGCGTCGAGGTAGATGGTCCCACGGACCTCGACACCCGCGGCCCGTAGTGCGGCCGCGTACCGGGACGCATCGTCACGCAGCGGGTCCCGGTCGCCGACCTGGATCAGCGTCGGCGGCAGCCCGGTGTGATCGGTGGCGAGCAGCGGTGACGCGCGGGGATCGGCCGGATCAGCCGCACCGAGGTACAGCGACAGGAACGTGTCCCGCCCGAGCGGTGTGAGGATCAACGCGTCCGGATCCTCGGTCAGCGACGGCGAAGCGCCGGTCAGGTCGGTCGGTGGGTAGAGCAGGATCTGGAGGCGCAACTCCGGCCCGCCGGCGTCGCGTGCGGCGAGGGCGACCACGGCGGCCAGGTTCGCACCGGCGCTGTCACCCATGACGGCCATGCGGGTGGCGTCACCACCCACGTTCGCCGCATGACGGGCGATCCACCCGGTCGCCGCGACCGCGTCCTCGACCGCGGCAGGGAACGGGTGCTGCGGGGCCAGGCGGTAGTCCACCGAGACCACCACGACCTGTGCGCCCTTGGCCACCCGACTGCACAACCAGTCGCTGACCTCGAGGTTGCGCAGCACCCAGCCACCGCCGTGGAAGTGCACGACGACCGGGAGATCGCCGTCGTGACCGACCGGGCGGTAGATCCGGGCGCGGAGCAGGCCTCCCGCCCCGGGAACCTGGTCCTCGGTGAGTCGCACCCCGTCCGCCACACCGCCCTTGACAGCTCGGGTGATCGGGGTGTCGGGGATCACGCGTGCCTGCATCGCCGCGATCCGCTCCGCCGATGCACCGGCCACCGTGCCGCCCGGGATGCGGGGGAGCAGCCAGCCGAACAGCCGGGTGCGCAGCGGGAGTGGCATCGTGGCTCCGTCGGTGCCGGGCGGTGTGGGATGGGTCGTCTGTGGTGCCGTCAGGCGCCCGGAGCGTCGGCCTTGGCTTGTTCGATGATGTGGGTGCGCAGCTTCGGGGCCACGACGATCAACAGCAGGATATGGACGCCGACGGCCACCATGAACGGGGACCGCAGGCCCAACTCCCGGGTCGCCGCATCCTCGATGACGCTGACGAGCACGCCACCGAGGATCGTGCCGATCGGCATCGCCCCCCAGCCGAGGAAGCGGTAGACGCTGTTGACACGTCCCAGGATCTGATCGGGGATCATCACCTGGCGCAGCGACACCGTCACCACGTTCCAGAGGATCGCGGTGAACCCGAACACCGCGAAGCACGTGGCGACCACGATCGCGCTGGACGTTACGGCCGTGATCGCGAAGGTGATGATCGGCAGGGTGATCGTCAGGAACAGCGACGGGCCGGAGCCGAGCCGCCGCGTGAGGCTCGGCGCGAGGAAGCTGCCCAGCAGCCCGCCCACGCTGCCTGCCGCCAGGAGCAGCCCGAACCCGAAGCCATCCAGGAGCAGGATCTCCTGGGCGAACAGGACGTAGGTGGCCAACACCGCGGCGCTCGTGCCGTTCAACGCGGCCAGTGCCAGTGCCAGGGTGCGCAGGAGCCGATGCTGCCACAGCCACCGGAGCCCCTCGGCGATCTGGGTCCGCATCCTCGGGCGTGGGGGCACTTCGGTCCCGGGGCCGGCCGTCGGTGTCGAGCGGAACGTGCCCGGGATGGCCGCGACCAGGGCGGCCGACGCGGCGGCGGTGACCGCGTCGATCGCGAACGGCAACGACAGGGTCAGCCCGACCAGTGCGCCGGCGATGGGCCGGGCCACGAAGTCGGCGATGACCATCTGGGCACCCATGATCGTGCCGTTGGCGCGCTCCAGCTTCGCCCGGGGGACGATCGCCGGCAGGATCGCCTGGGAGGTGTTGTCGAACAGGACCTCGCACATGCCGAGCACGAACGCGGCGAGGTAGAGCGCCGGTAGCGACATCGCGTCCATGGCCACGGCCAGTGCCGTGGCGCCGGCGACGACCGCACGGACGGTGTTGGCACCGACCATGAGTCGCCGTCGGTCGAACTGGTCACCCAACACCCCGGCCTGCAGGCTGAACAGGAGCCACGGCAGCCGGGTGGCCAGCGCGACTCCTGCGATGAGGATCGGATCCCTGGTCAGCAGCGAGGCCAACCACGGGAACGCCAGAGATACCAGGCCGTCGCCGAAGTTCGAGCTCGCGACGGCCCCCCACAGCTTCCAGTACCGGGCGTCCAGGCCGCCGGTGCGTCGCTGCCACCACGACGTGCCGGTGTCGTGGCTGAGGACCGGTTGGTGCGGGGTGGGCTCCGTCACGTTCAGCTCCGGCGGTGAGCGGGGACCGGGTGCCGAGATAGCGGTCAGGGCAATCGTCCCACTGGTTGAGGATCGTCGACCAGACAGTTCGGAGTCTGGCACGACTGGTTGAGAGAAGTCAACCCAACGTGCGCCACCGCGTATGATGTGGCCATGAGCGATGACGATGAACGGCGCGAGACCGCACCCACAGGCCGGCGTGCGCCGACCGCAGCCGAGGCGCGGGCGCTGGGTCACCCGTTGCGCCTCAAGATCCTGTTCGCCTGTCGCGATCGTGCCCGAACCAACAAGGAACTGGCCGACATCCTCGCGGCCAACCCCGGCACGGTCCTCTACCACGTCCGGCAGTTGCTCGACCAGGGATTCCTGCGGCCTGACGAGCCTCGGCCGGGGCCCCGAGGATCACGCGAACAGCCCTATCGCTCGACGGGGAAATCCTGGTCGCTCGATGGCGGTCACGATCGCACACCGGCGCTGCGTCAGGTCATGGCTGATGAACTCCTGCGTGCCGGTGACGATGACCAGATCACGCTGTCGCGGCTTGGCCTCAGCCTGGATCCCGAGGAGGTCGAGGAACTCGTCGCCCGACTGGCTGCGCTGCTCGAGGAGTTCGCGACGCGCAGTCGTACCGCACCCTCGGCACGGGCCGCCGCGACCCCGGAGGACCTCGGATCCCTCACGCTGCTGGTGTCGCTGCAGCGCCAGCCGTCCGATGGTCCGGGGACGGTGCCGCCCGGGAGAGCGTAGTCTTCAGCGCTCGTCCCACGGCCGACCCTCGCGGCCTACCTGGAACCGGTGGTCGGTTCGCTGCGCCGCGCCGGTCGCCTCCTGATCGGACCGCACGCTCAGTCTGGTGCCTCGTCCTCGTCCGGTTCGCGCGGCTCGTCACGATCTGAGGACGATCCGCTGCCGTCGGCGTCATCGCTGCCATCGGCGTCGTCCCTGTCGTCAGCCGTGTCCGACCGATCCGGATCCGAGGCCTCGGAGTCGTCCGTCGTGTCGTCCGCGTCCGTCGTGTCGTCCCTGTCCGACGTGTCGTCCTCGTCGGCCACGTCGTCGCTCTCGTCCTCCTCGGCCGGCTCGCTCGCTGGCTGCCGGGGAGCCGGTCGAGGGGCGCGCGGGAGGCGACAGGTCGCGACGCCCCCGTCGGCTTCGAGGCGCGGCACCCTGCGGGTCTCCTGCACGGTGCCACCGCAGACCGTCTCGGTGTCATGGACGCTCTCTGGTGCCGTGGCGGGTGGATCGTCGCAGGTGACGGGTGGCAGGCTGACGACCGTCTCACCGGTCGGCGTGCCATCGGTCAGGCTGCGGACCCGCACCCGGAGCTCACCGAGGTCGCGCCCGCAGGGGACATCGTGCCCAAGGCTCACGTCGAACCGTGTGCTCGACAGCGACCGTCGGTGCAGGAGGGCACGGTTCGGGGTGATCCAGCTCATGCCATCGGCTCCGTCAGCAGCCATGATGTCGAGCTCGATCAGGAACCACTGATCGGGGGAAGCCGACCGCTCGGCGATCCCGGTCCTGACCGGTCGATCCTCGACCCCGATCCGAACCTGACGCGAGCTGGCGGGTACAACCGACGTTGGCAGCTGCACCCGTACCAACAGGGCTGCCTCGGCTGCATCCGCGTTCGATCCCGCCGCATCCGTGCGGCCAGCACCATCCGCGACCGACGCCTCGGCGTCAGGAGCCCTGAACGGGCTCTCTGCCTGGACGAGGCCTGCGATGGCGAAGGCCACGATCATCACCGCGACGGACACGGAGAGCACCATGCGGGCGGCGAAGATCATGGAATAGTGTTGTGCTCTGCACAGCGGTGCGGGTCCCTGTCTGGACTCCGGCGACCGGTGGCCTCGTCCGGTTGAGCCAGCCATCGTGCCGTTGGTACTCGACGGGTCTCCGACACCGTGCCGCCATGTTCGTCATCGCGTTCGGGTCGTTCGCTTCCGTGCCGCCTATACTCCGCTGGCGGACGGTCGGTGGTCGGCGTTGGTACACCAGACTTCGGGACGCTCGCGGTCCGGTGTCTGCGCCCTACTGTCAAGGGGTCGACCATGAGCGAACTCGTCTGGCTCGAGCACTATCCGCCCGGTACCGAGCCAGAGATCGGCGAGGTCCCCTACCGCAACCTGCCCGATCTGCTGCGGCAGGCGGCAGCCCGCTACACCGACACCATCGCCTTCACGCACTGCATGCCCAACGGCATGAACGGGTCCCTGCGGTACGGCGACGTCGAGCGACTCTCCGACGACTTCGCGGTGTACCTGCGGGAGGTGGTCGGGCTCGAACAGGGCGACCGTGTCGCCGTGCAGATGCCCAACTGCCTCAGCTACCCGGTGGTGGCCTTCGGCATCCTCAAGGCGGGCTGTGTGCTGGTCAACACCAACCCGCTCTACACGGCGTCTGAGATGACGCACCAGTTCAAGGACTCGGGTGCGCGGGCGCTGGTGATCATCGACATGTTCGCCGACCGGTTGCCGGAGGTGCTCCCGCAGACGCAGATCGAGACCGTGGTCACCGTGCGCATCTCCGAGTTCCTCCCCGCAGTCGTCGCCGGCATCATCCGCGCGACGCAGCGCTACTGGAGCCGCATGGTGCAACCGATCACCGTCGAGCACACCTCGCTGCTCGCAGCGTTGGAGTCGGGTCGCGCGCGACGGAAGGGTGGCTCCGACGTCGAGGGATACCTCCAGGGCATCGACCTCGATTCGTTGGCGGTGCTCCAGTACACGGGCGGCACCACCGGCGTCTCCAAGGGGGCCATGCTGTCGCACGGCAACCTCGTCTCCAACACGCTGCAGACGCTCCAGATGTGCGGCTCGGCCATCCGCCCCGGTGAGGAGACGGTGCTCACTGCGCTGCCGCTCTACCACGTCTTCGCGTTCACCGTGAACCTCATCGGCTTCTACTACATGGGCGCGCGCAACATCCTGATCCCCTCTCCGCGCCCCCCCAGCAACCTCAAGCGTGCGTTCGAGAACTACCAGATCACGTGGATCACCGGGGTGAACACGCTCTTCAACGCACTGCTACATGAGCGCTGGTTCCTCGAGTACCCGCCGAAGTACCTGCGTGCCTCGGCGGCGGGCGGCATGGCGCTGCACCATTCCGTCGCAGAGCACTGGCGGGAGGTCACGGGCACGCCGATCGTCGAGGGTTACGGGCTGACGGAGTCCTCGCCGGCGCTGACCTTCAACCCGCTCGGCGGAACGGTCAAGGACGGCACGATCGGGATGCCGGTGCCCTCGACCGAGGTCCGGTGTGTCGATGAGGACGGCAACCCGATGCCGCCCGGGGAGCCGGGGGAGTTGATCGCGCGCGGTCCGCAGATCATGCAGGGCTACTGGCAGCAGCCGGAGGAGACCCAAGAGACCCTCAAGGACGGCTGGTTGCACACCGGCGACATCGCCGAGATGGACGAGATGGGCTACTTCACGATCGTCGACCGCAAGAAGGACATGATCCTGGTCAGCGGCTTCAACGTCTATCCCAACGAGGTCGAGGAGCGCATCGCTGAACTGCCGAGTGTCATCGAGGCCGGCGTGGTCGGCGTGCCCAACTCGAAGACAGGCGAGACGGTGCGCGCCTACGTCGTGGCTGAGGATCCCCCGCCCTCAGAAGCCGAGATCATCGCCCACTGCCGTGAGCACCTGACGGCCTACAAGGTGCCGCGCAGCGTGACGTTCGTCGATGAACTGCCGAAGAGCCCGATCGGCAAGATCCTGCGCAAGGAACTGCGCGGGGCAGTGGCCACGGTGCCGGCCGATGTGGGGGACCCCGAACCAGGGGCAGCTTCCGGATCGGTGGGGGTGTAGCCATGTCGATCATGTCGCTGTCGCTGGCCGTCATGCAGGCACCTGACCCCGACCATGAGGTCGTCACGCAGTTCGAACAGGTCATGCTCGTCGGGCTGGTCTTCGTGATCATGTTCGGTCTCGGCGCCGGGCTGACGCCGCGCGACTTCATGTCCGCGCTGCGCCGCCCCTGGGGGCTGATCATCGGCTGGGTCACCCAGTTCGCGATCATGCCCTTCCTCGCCTTCCTGCTGGTGCTGGGCCTGATCCTGCAGCTGCCGGCGGAGTTCGCTGCGCCGCTCGCCCTCGGGGCGCTGCTGATGGGCTCCGTCCCGGCCGGGACCACGTCCAACATCTTCACCTTCTTCTCCAAGGGCAACCTCGGGCTCAGCCTGATGATGACGACCAACTCGACCCTGTGGGCGCTGGTGATGACGCCGCTGGCGCTGGTCCTGTACGGCACCCGGTTCATGCCGGGAGACCTGGACCTGCAGATCCCGATCGACAACATCATCGTCACGCTCGTGATCCTGCTGGTGCCGGTGGCGGCGGCCATGGTGGTCCGGCGCTACAGCCCGAACATCGGTGCCGTGATGGAGTTGATGGGCGGTGCCTTCGGCCTGTTCTTCATCGTCTTCCTGATCGCGACCTGGGTGCCGAGGAACTGGATCCTGCTGGTGGGCACGGCCTGGCAGGTCTACGCCGTCGCGGTCTGTCTGGGGTTGTTCGGGATCACGATCTCGTACTGGATCGCCCGTGCGATCCGGCTCCATCCGATGAACGCGCGCACCATCGGACTCGAGACCGGTATCCAGAACGGTCCGCTCGCCATCGCCATCATCTTGCTCAGCTTCCCCGACAGTCCGCAGTTGGGGTTGCTGCTCCTCGTACCGGCGCTTTACTCGCTGTTCATCGTGATCGTGGCGACCGTCGTCACCATCTACTTCCGCCGCGCCAACCTGGCGGAGGAGCAGAACATCCCGAACCTGCTCTGACCGCGCAGCGTCGGTCGCCGGCGAACCCCGCATTCGGCCTCTGCCGGGTCAGCGTCCGCCTCGGCGGCGCTTGCTGCGCGGAGGTCGGGCGGTCCAGATGGTCGGCTCGGTCCGCTCGTCACGAACGGCGAACTCCCGCCAGGCCCGCTTCCGGTAGTCGAAGTCAGGGTCCCCGGGCGCAGGTTCAACGGACCCACCAGCCTTCGGATCGGCGGCGGTGAAGCGCACGCCGTCACGTCCGGGCTCGGCTGAAGCACGCCCACGTTCCCGGCGCCGCTGGAGGCGTCGGAAGCGCTCCAGCTCATCGGGGTCGTTCAGCATGCGATAGGCGGCGTTGATCGCAGCCATCCTGGTGTGGCGAAGGCTGCGTGCCTGCTCGTCATCACCATGGTGCAGATCCGGGTGATGCGATCGGACGAGGTGGTGATACGCCACCTTGATCTCGTCGGCGGACGCCTCGGGCCCCACTCCGAGCACCTCGTGAGGATCGTCCATCGCCCCCCGTCCCTGCGTCCGACCAGGACCATAGCTCTTCGGGTGAGTCAAGTGAGAGGGTCATCCGTGCTGGACACCGACGACGGGCGCCATCGGTCCGCACAGAGCTCCGAACGACCGCGTTTGCCGAGCAGGTGGGTTCCGTGCCTGTCGAGGTGCTGCCGATCCTGCGTGCGAGCGGGGGGACTCGAACCCCCAAGGGCCGTGAAGCCCACTGGGACCTAAACCCAGCGCGTCTGCCAATTCCGCCACGCTCGCGTGAGGGTGAAAGCTACCGCTGACCTGCAGGAACACCGAATGGGCTTCCCGCGCACGCAGGTGAGCGAGTCAAGATGGGACACGGTTTGGACACGGGAACTGGGCACGTCACGTCACGAACCGCCCAGGATCGCCGTCGCGAGGGTGTGGGCCGTTGCCTCGTCGGCTGCCGGCAAGACGTGGCTGTACGTGTCGATGGTGATGGCCACGTTGGCATGCCCGAGGCGTTCGCTGATCACCTTGACCTCGTGCCAGCCGGCCGCGCTGGCGAGACTGGTAATGAGCAATGTAGGAAGTTGCGGAGTAGGGGCCCGGCGGAGGCGTAGGAATGCCTGACGTCGTGCAGCCTGATCCTGGGTAGTCCCGCGTCACGGCAGTGTCGCGCGAACCAGCCCGAGATCCGCTCTGGGTGGATCATGCGACCGTCCTCCCAGGCGAGCCCGGCCACCTCGCCGCGGCGCATGCCCGTCGTGACGAACAGGAGCCATGCGGCGTACAACCGGTCCTCACGAACGTGCTGGACGAAGCTGCGCAGTTCCAGGGGAGTCCACCAGCGCGTGAGCGTCCGGTCAGCTGTCGGCGGATCGATCTGACCGGCGACGTTGCGCTTCAGCTTGCCGCGGCGGACTGCGTCGGAGAGCGCCTTGTGGATCAGGCCGTGAACGTTCGTGAGCGTCTTCGGCGCGAGTCCGTCGTGCAGTTCAGGCGAACAGTTGTGGTCGGGGCAGGTGAGACCTGCG
>SLHP01000241.1 GCA_007136095.1 Nitriliruptoraceae bacterium | reverse complement strand
GAGTACCGGCTGCTCGACCGTGAGCAGGAGGAGCGGCAAGCGCGCCGCGACCACGGCTGACGCTCCCCCAGCTCCGTGCTGCAGCATCGCTGCGGCGTTGGTGCGTTGGTGCGTTGGTGCGTTGGTGCGCGGGCTACACCGTCGAGGCCGGACCGGTCAACGTAAGATACGCACGTCGTCGTAGCCGGGTCGCAACCCGTCGGGGAACCCGAAGAAGCCGCGCAGATCAAGGTCGCCCTCGACATCGACGCGGACGTCGACCTCTGTGACGCCGACGAGAACGTCGAGGCGCCACCCCGTCCACCCGGCCACCGTGCCCGGCGCATCCGCGCGCGAGCACCACGAGTGCGGCGGCAGGTGCCCGACCTCGTCGAGAACAGGGCTCGCCCCGCCACCATCTCTCGGTTGCAGGTCGGTGCGTTCGAGCAGGTATCGCGGATCAGTCCCGCAGCAGTGACGCCTCGCGGTTCGCTCGCCGCAGCCGCTCGGCGGTGCTGACCAGCAGGTGTTCGATGATGCGGGTGTAGAGCAGATGGTCGGAGCTGCGCAGGCGCATCAACTCCGGTCGGGTCAGCTCGAAGCACACCACATCGGTCGTCGCACGCACGGTCGCTGATCGTCGGCTCTGTCCGAGCAGTCCGAGCTCACCGATGACCACCCCTGGGTACAGATCGGCGATCCGCTCCACGCTGCCATCGAGCGGGTCGGCGAACTCGACCTCGGCGACACCGGAGCCGAGGAGATACAGAGCGTCAGCGTCCGCCCCCTGCTCGATGATGATCTCGCCGGCTGCGAAGGTGCGCTCGTCGACGCGGGGGACCAGCCGTGCCTGCTCGTGGTCACTGAGATGGCGGACCAGCTCGAACTCCGCGAGCTCGAGCCGCACCGATCCCGCCGGCGCCCGGCCGGCCCCGACCAGCAGGGCGTCCTCGCAGCGCCGCATCGCATCGTCGAGGGTGCGTGCCGTGTCGACGTCGAGGTCAACGAAGGTGTCGGACGGCAGGACCCCGGCCGGGTCGGTGACCACCAGCCGCTGTCCGGCGGCGGCGATGTCCTCCGCGAGCCCCCGAAGCAGGCCCACGGTCGAGCCGTCGGTCGCGCCGGCTCGGCGCACATCGAGCACCACCACCTCGACGTCATCGGCGTCGGTCGCAAGTGCCCGGATCACCCGTTCGAGCGATCCGGCGAACAGATCGCCCTGCAGTTCGAGCACGAGGACCCGTTGGCCGAGCTCGGCAAGCAGTTCCAGGTCCTCATCGGGACGTCCGCGCCGGGAGCTGACGTCACTGAGTCGGTAGTTGCGACGGATCGCGTGCTTGGACATCGACGGCGCGCGCAGCAGGTGCAGATCGAAGGCCCTCGACAGGTCCCGGAAGCCGGCAACGCCACGAACGGTGTTGAACTTCTCGTCGAGCAGCGGCGAGAACAGCGCCACGCCGAACTGTCCCGGCAGCACCCCGAGGACCCCGCCACCGACGCCGCTCTTGGCGGGCAGGCCGACCTCGTAGACCCAGGTGCCCGAGTAGTCGTACATCCCGCAGGTCGCCATGACCGACAGGACCTTCTCCACGTGGCCGAGCGTGAGCACGCGATCGCCGGTGACCGGGTTGACGCCCCCGTGCGCGAGCGTGGACGCCATGATCGCGAGGTCGGTGCAGGTGACCTGGATCGAACACTGGCGGAAGTAGTCCTCGACGACCGGGTCGGTCGGACCGTCGAGCATGTCGAAGCTGCGGAGCAGGTTGGCGATCGCCCGGTTGCGGAACCCGGTCGCGCTCTCGGAGGCGTAGACCTCCTTGTCCCAGTCGAGGTCGCGGGCCGCGAAACGTGAGAAGGTCGCGAGGATCCGCTCGAACCGAGGATCTTCCGCGCTGTCCGGCAGCATGCCGGTCACCGCGATGGCCCCCGCGTTGATCATCGGGTTGCGCGGCCGACCGGTGCCTGGATCGAGGCTGATCGAGTTGAACGCCTCCCCCGACGGCTCCACACCGACACGTTGCTCGACCGCGGCCGCCCCCCACTCATCCAGTGCCATGCCGTACGTGAACGCCTTGGAGACCGACTGGATCGTGAACGGCACGTCGACGTCGCCGGCGGTGTAGTGCGAGCCGTCGGCCGTGACCAGCGTGATGCCGAAGTGGGTCGGATCGGCCAGCGTGAGTTCCGGGATGTAGTCGGCGAGGGAACCGTCCATCGTCCCCGCGTACCGTTCATGGACCTCTTCGATGATCCGCGTGATCGTGTCCCGCACCCGGCTCCCTCCACCCACCACCTGCGGCCGTCCGCCACGATGGCGGTGTCGGTCAGTCGACCAGGGCCAACGGCGAAGTTGAGCGCAGCTCGATGACGCGCCGACGTCACCCGGGTTTCCGCATGGTTTCGGATGGCGGAGACGTCACGAACGCGGCAACAGCGACGCGGGATCGAGTGGATCGTGGGCTAGCGTCCTGCGCCATGCGAATCCTGCTGGTGGCTGATCTCCACTACACCCTGCCTCACTACGACTGGATCGCACGCGCCGCAGGTGACCATGACGTTGTTGCGCTCGCCGGCGACCACCTGGACATCGCCTCCCCGGTTCCCATCGAAGCGCAGATCCCAGCGCTCCAAGCCACGCTGCGCGACCTGGCCGGCCGGAGCCGGCTCGTCATCTGTTCCGGGAACCACGACCTCAACAGCCGCAGCGCCGCCGGTGAGAAGACCAGCGATTGGCTGCATGCGCTCCGTGACGCCGGCGCGACCGTGGATGGTGACAGCCTGGCGATCGGCGATACGGTCTTCACCTCGATCGGTTGGTGGGATGGTCCGATCGCGCAGGCAGAGGTGGACGCCCAACTGGCGGCCGTGGATGTCGGTACCCGACGCTGGGTCTGGGTCTATCACTCACCACCCGAGGGGCCGCTGGCGTGGACGGGATCGCGCCACTACGGCGATCCGGTGATCGCCGGGTGGGTCGACCGATGGCGGCCGACCGCGGTGCTGACGGGCCACATCCACCAGGCGCCGTTCACGGATGCCGGGTCCTGGATCGACCACCTCGGGTCGAGCTGGCTGTTCAATGCGGGCAAGCAGATCGGGCCGGTGCCCGCGCACATCACGATCGACCTGGATAGCTCCACGGCGTCGTGGACCGGGCTGACCGGTTCCGAACAGCGGTCGCTCACCGCGAACTGACCCGTTCAGTCCGCCGGCAGATCCGTGCGCTCCGAGCCCGGTTCCATCGGTGCGGACCGGATCGACATCAGCGCCCCGAGGACCTCGTCCATCATCCCGAGATGTCCATCGGTGTCGGCGTACTGACGTTTGAGATCGCTCAGGTAGCTGTTGACGGCATCCAGCCGTCGGGCCAACAACCGGGCCACGGCCAGCAGCAGAGCAGGGCTCTCGACCAGCGCGGTCGCGGCGTGGTCGACGACAACGACCGTCGACGGTTCGAGCGCGATGACATCCGCTCCCGCGGGGCGGGCCAGGACCGCGGACATCTCGCCGAGGAAGGCCCCGGGTTCACCGACCCGGGTCAGCGCCACGCCGTCGCGATGGATGGCGACCGACCCGGCCGCGAGCACGAACATCTGCGTGCCATGCTCACCCTGGGTGATGAGTTGCTCACCGATGGCGAGCTCACGTCGCGGGAGCCCCTCACACAGCACCAACACCTCATCCATCGGAGCAACCTACCAACCCGCCCCCACGGGCCGCTCCAGACCGGCCCGGCCTCCCTGCGATCGGGGCCGACACTCGTCGTCGCCTCCGGGTCACTTGTGGCTGGTCTCCGACGCCGCCCTCTCAGGTTCGCCAGCACGCCAGCGGCGGATGAACCAGCCCCCGGCGGCCGCCACAGCCAGCAGCGCGAGCGCCCGGTCAGGGATGCGTTGCCCGACCGCCTGAACCACTTCTTCGGCACGTGCACCCACCAACGCGAGGTTGCCGGCCTCGAAGGTCCCGCTACCGGTGACCAGCAGGATCCCCACCCCGATCAACAGCAGTCCGGTGATCAGTGAGGTCGAGTGGATGCGCCACCGGCCGATCGCGACCTGCGTCCCCCGCAACCACCGCATCGCCGTCGTCCCGATCCGCTCCCACACCAGCGACAACAACGCCAGGGGGACCACCATGCCCAGCGCATACACCGCCAGCAACGCACCGCCCTGCGCCGGACGACCCCCGACCGCGGCCAGGACCAGGATGCTGCCCAGGATCGGCCCCGTGCAGAACCCCGTGATCCCATACACCAGCCCCAGCAGGTAGACCGTGCCCGAGGTCGCCTGCCCGCCCTCGCCGGCGCGCAGGCGCGCCGGCAGCAGGTTGAACCCCGACCCGACGAGCACCAACACACCCAGCACGATCACCGAGATGCCTGCCACGGTCAGGACCGTGTCCTGCTGGGTGCGCACGAACCGCGTCGCCACCGAAGCCGACACACCCAGCGGCACCAGCGTGGTGATCAGACCCAGATAGAAGATCCCGGTACGGGCGAGCAGCCTCCCCCGCCGGTCGAAGGCATAGGCGAAGAACGACGGCAACAGCAACGCACCACACGGACTCAGCAGCGCAAGCAACCCCCCGGCGAACGCGGCAACGAAGCCAACCTCGGGCCCGAGACCTGACACCGGCTCAGCCCTCCGACGCGTCGTCGACGGCCTGCAGGAACGCTGTGAACCGCTCAGGCCCGGAGTAGCCACCCCGCGGGACACCGTTGACGACGAAGGCCGGCGTCCCCGTGAAACCCAGTTGCCACGCCAGCTGCTGATCGCGCTCGACGGTCTCAGCGATGGCCTCGTCGGCCAGGTCCGACCGCAGTCGGTCCATGTCGAGACCGATCTCGTCCGCGACGAGCTCGGCCTGCCGCAGCATCGCCTCCTCGCTCTGGCGCACCTGATAGGCGGCGAGCTCATCGGGGGTCAACTCACGACCCACCGGCGGCGCGTCGGTCCCGGCGATGAACGGATACAGATGCTCGGCGAGCTCCCAGTACAGATCCTGCTGCGCGGCCGCCGCGGCCATCCTCGCGCCGGGGACGGCACGGGGTTCGTAGGGCTGCAGCCGCGTCTCGATACGCAGGCGGCCCGTTTCCACCCACTCCTCCAGCACCACCGGCATCGTCTCACGGTGGAACACCCCACACCACAGGCATCCGAAGGACTCGAAGGTCACCATCACCATCGGCGCATCCGGATCCCCGACCGACAGGCCGGCGTCCGGGTCGACGCGCAGCGACGCCATCCGTTCGCTACTTGGGCGGTCGGCCTGCTCCGACGTCGACCCCTCCTCCGATGCACGCGCGTCATCCGACGTGTCATCGAGCGAAGATGCATCAGTTCCTGAGGTTTCGACCAGCATGGGTGAGTCATCACCGGCGAAGGCGACGACGGCGACCACGAGCGCGACCAGCAGTGCCACACCTGGGGCGATCAGACGGCGGGACATGACACCTCGTTGACGGCGGAGACGACGCTACGAGTGCGGAGAGTGACAGATGACACGCTAGGATGCAAGTTGTATCCTACACGTTCGCCGACCGATGCGTCCGAGGTCCCGCTGTCCGACACGAGAGGCCGACCGTGATCGAACTCGACGAGAAGACCGAGAGCAGCGCCGACCGGGCGATCGCCTCGATCCGCAGGGCGATCATCGACGGGACGTACCCGGGCGAGTCGATGCTGAGCGAGAACCAGCTCGCCTCGCAGCTCGGCATGAGCCGGACACCGGTCAGGACCGCCCTCGCCCGCCTCCAGGACGAAGGGTGGATCCGCATCTACCCGAAGAGTGGCGCCCTGGTCCGAGGCCTCACCCCCGAGGACGTGGCGGACATCGTCGACGCTCGGGTCGTGCTGGAGACCAGCGGCGTGACGCGTGCTACGTCGCAGGTCCGTGACCGGCTCGCGGTCGACCTCCTCCCGGCGATCGAGGAGCAACGGGCGGTGCTCGCGGCCGGCGACATGCGGCGGTTCGTCGAGCTCTCGGTCGAGTTCCACGGTGCCTTCCTCACGGTCGGCGGCAACCCCTACCTCATCGACCTCGGGGAGCGGTTGGCAGACCGACAACGCCAGATGCTCTTCGCCCATCAGGACGCGATGCGCAGCCGCAGCGACCACATCATCGATGAACACCAGCACCTCCTCGACTGCCTCCGCGACGACGATCTCGCCCGCTTCGACCGCATCCTGCGGGCCCACCTGTCCGACACGCTCGCCCACAACACCAACCTCGCCTGACGTCAGACCTTGCGATACCGAGGGTCCCATGGCACGACAAGCTCACCACACGGCAGCAGAACCGACGTCGACGGCTAGGGGGCCCCGGGATTTCCGGACAGTGGGGCCACTATCATCCCTTGTCTGTAGAGGAGCTTTCGTGTCGCAACGTCGGAACAGCAAGTACTCGCCCGAGTTTCGGGAAGAGGCCGTGAAGATGGTGATCGAGACTTCGCGTCCGATCGCTGAGGTGGCCCGTGAGAACGGGATCAATGATGGGACGCTTGGGAATTGGGTGAACCGGTATCGTAAGGAGCATGCTGGTGACGAGCCGGAGTTAGGGCTCGGTGAGCGTGCCAGGCTTCGTGAAGCGGAACGCGAGTTGCGTGACGTGAAGATGGAGAACGAGTTTTTAAAAAAAGCCGCTGCGTACTTCGCCCAGATTCCCCGGTGAGTGACTCGTTCGAGTTCATCGAGGGGCTGAAGTGCGCGTATTCGATCGTGAACATGTGCCGGTGGCTTCAGGTGTCACGTTCCGGGTTCTACGAGTGGCGGGGCCGTCCCGCCTCGGCGACTGCGGAGCGCCGCGCAGCACTGACCGAGAAGATCGTCACGATCTTCAACGACGAGGATCAGACCTACGGCTACCGGCGGATCCACGCCGAGCTTGGCCGCCAGGGTGTTGAGGCCGGCCCGGAGCTGGTGCGTGCGTTGATGCGTCAGGCCGGTCTGGTGGCCTGTCAGCCACGTCCGTGGCGTTACAGCCTGACCGAGGCCGGTCAGGTCGGCAACCTGTGCGATCTGCTCGAGCGTGACTTCACGGCGGTGGTGCCGGGCGCGAAGCTGGTGGGCGACATCACCTACATCGACACGTGGGAGGGCTGGCTGTTTCTCGCGACGGTGATCGACTGCGCGACCAAGAAGGTGATCGGCTACGCGATGGCCGATAACTACAAGACCCCGTTGATCAGCGAGGCGATTGTGCGGGCGGCGGCGAACATGGCGCTGCCGGTCGGGGCGATATTTTATTCGGATCGTGGCAGTAACTACACGTCCCAGGAGTTCGCTGACACGCTCGAGTCGTTGAAGATCGTCCAGTCTGTCGGGCGGACCGGTATCTGTTTCGATAATGCGATGGCGGAGTCGTTCTTC
>SLHP01000007.1 GCA_007136095.1 Nitriliruptoraceae bacterium | reverse complement strand
CGACCATGTCGTGGTCCGGCTCAACCACCGCGCCTACTCACCCGTGCTCCGCGCCGCCGACCTCCCCCCAACACCCGTGCCCTGGTGGGGCGGCCGCACCCTCCACTACGAGTTCACCTGAACCCGGAACTGGGGTCGAACTCGCTGTGTGATAATCCGCGTTAGTGGCCGGGCCACCTACTGGCGCGGCCACTTAGTCCCACCGATCTGCACTGAACCATCGACGCGACCGCTCAGCCTCGGCGGACGGCTCGCCAGGGTCGGGGCACGAACCGTGGGGTATCGGCCGCATAGGCCCGGTAGTCCGGGAAACGCTCGGCGAGCAGGCGCTCTTCGAAGTCCGCCTTGGCGTGGAAGAAGCCGACGGTCACCACGGCCAGTAGCAGCGCGGACGCACTGCCGTTGCGGAGCGTGATGCCCACCACGATCAGCAGCACGCCGGTGTAGATCGGATGTCGGACGTGGGCGTAGGGCCCGTCGGTCCGGAGCTCTCCTCCGTCACGCGGCACGGGCGTCGGCGTCAGCCGGTCACCGAGACGAAGCGCCGCCCACACCGCCCAGGCCCCACCGAGCACGCTGATCGCCCAGCTGGTGCCCACCACCCATGTCGGGGTCGGCCACAGGGATCCCGGCGGGAGCAGGATGAGCGCCACGATCAGGATCGCCTGGACCGCGACGAGTAGCCAACCGGTCGCCCCACGTCGCATCGTCCGCCTTCTGGTGTCTGGATGGCGAAGGTAGCCCCAGCGCCCCGTCCCTCCACCGGTGCGCTGGTCCACTGGCGTCGCGGGACCCCCACCGCCCCACGTGCCGATCGGCCCGGACACGCCGGGCCCTTCGGCTCACCTGTGTGCTGCGCGACTGCTGTACATTCCAAGCATGGTTGGAACATCGTTCGCGGAGGTCACCCCGGTGGCTGACCGCACCCCGGCGAGCGAACGCCTGGAGCTGTTGAAGGCGGTCGCTGATCCGACGCGGCTGGCCGTCCTCGACAGCCTGGCCGCCGACGGTGCCCGTTGTCACGGCGACCTCGAGGTCGAGCTCGGCGTGCCCGCGAACCGGTTGTCGTTCCACCTCAAGGTGTTGCGGGATGCCGGGCTGGTGCGCGCGAACCGGCAGGGTCGGCGGGTGCGCTACTGCCTCGAGTTCGGCGCGATCGACACGGTCCGTGCGGCACTGCCCGTCCTCACGTCTGCGGACAACTTCGATCCCACCTGTACCGCGTGTGAACGCGAGGATGCGAAGGGTGACCGATGAGCACCACCGACAACGCCCCGGAGCGCTCCGATCGAGGGGAGATGTCCGTCTCGATCGATGAGGACATCCCGGCGTCGCCCCCGTCGGCTCCGCCCGCCGGCTCACCGACCCGTCGGCTGGTGTTCGGTCTGATCGCTGCCGCCGGCGGCTGGGCCGTGCTGTACGCGATCAACGAGCGGCTGTGGGATGTCGTGTTCTACGACCTGGCCGGGCTGGATCCGGCGACGCGGCTGGGCAGCGCGGTCCACTTCTTCTTCTACGACACCGCCAAGATCATGCTGCTGATCGTGGGCTTGATCTTCGCGATCAGCCTGGCGCGCTCGGCGATCCCGCCCGAGCGGGTCCGGGACATCATCGTCGGCCGCCACGTCGCGGTCGGGTTCCTGCTGGCCGCGGCGTTCGGTGCGCTCACCCCGTTCTGCTCGTGCTCGTCGGTGCCGTTGTTCATCGGCTTCGTCGCCGCAGGTGTGCCGTTGGGGGTGACACTGACGTTCCTGATCACCAGCCCGCTCATCAACCAGATCGGGGTCGTGATGCTGGCCGGCATGGTCGGCTGGGAGATCGGCGTTCTGTACGTCCTGACCGGGATGACGATGGCGATCTTCGCGGGGGTGTTGCTCTCGCGGTTCAACCTCGAACGGTGGGTCGACCCGTTCGTGAAGGACATGTCCGTGCCGACCGGGATCGACGGTGGCAAGCCGACCCTGGCGGACCGGATCGAGTTCGCCAAGGCCGAGACCGTCGACATCGTGCGCAGCATCTGGGTGTACGTGCTCGTCGGGATCGGGATCGGTGCGTGGATCCACGGTTGGGTACCGGCGGACTTCTTCGCCACCACCGGCGTCGCTGACAGCGTGTGGGCGGTGCCAGCTGCGACCTTGGCTGGTGTTCCTCTCTACGCGAACGTCGCCGGGGTCGTGCCGTTGATCGAAGCGGTCTATGCCAAGGGCCTGGGACTGGGCACGGCGATGGCCTTCATGATGAGCGTCGTCGCCCTGTCATTGCCGGCCGTCATCCTGCTCAAGCGGGTCATGCGTCTGCCGCTACTCGCGATCTACGTCACCACCGTGACGCTCGGGATCATCGGCATCGGCTTCATCTTCGACCTGATCGCCTGATCCGACGACCTGAACCACCATCCGTTCATCCACCATCCATCCATCGCGTACGACAGGAGTCATCTCATGGACATCAAGGTGCTCGGCCCCGGCTGCAACAACTGCGTGAACCTCGAGGCACGCACACGTGAGGCGCTGGCCGACCTCGACCAGGAGGCCACCATCGAGAAGGTCACCGACACCGCCCAGATCATGGGCTATGGGGTCATGTCCACCCCGGGACTGGTCATCGACGGCAAGGTCGTGGTCTCCGGCCGGGTCCCCAGCGTCAAGCAACTGACCAAACTGATCCGGACCTGATCGAACGGCGGCTGAACCCCGGCCCGGACGACCGAGTCGCCGATCGCGATCATGGCAGTTCCACGCCAGCGTCCTGGGCGGCGGCCTCGATCACCTGGGCGAAGGTCTCGAGGGGCTGGGCCCCGAGCAGCGGGTAGCCACCGACGATGAAGGCCGGTGTGCCGGAGATCCCGATCGATCGGCCGGTTGCCGCCTCGGTCTGCGCGAGTTGTTCGAGGGCGGGGTCGTCGAGGTCGGCCGCGAACGCGTCAGTGTCCATCCCCAGTTCGCCAGCGATCGCGAGCAGGAAGTCGCGGTCGACCCGGTTCTCGTCGCTCCGCAGATCCTCGGCGAACAACGTCTCGTGGTAGGCCCAGAACGCTCCCTGCTGCGCCGCGGCCTGGCCGCCGAGCGCGGCGAGGATGGCCTGCTCGCCCTGCAAGGGCAGATCCCGCCACTCGATCCGCATCATCCCGGCATCGACGTAACGTGCGACCAGTTCCGACTCGATGTCGCGGGCGAAGACGCCACAGAAGGGGCACAGGAAGTCCGCCCACTGCACCATGACGACCGGTGCGTCGGGGTCCCCGAGCGCGCGCAGATCATCGGGTTCGCGGGTCGCGAGGGCGGCGAGGGCTTCGCGGGCCTCGTCCTCGGCCAGGCGCTGTTCGGCGCCCTGGTCCTCGAGGCTCTCGGTGTTATCGGCGACCAACTCATCAGGCAGATCGTCGAGCGCCTCGCCGTCTGCGGTGGCCGGAGGCGGCTCGGTGTCATCACTTCCCCCGGCCATGGCCGCCAACGCCAACGCGCCCACAGCCAGCAGGATCACGAAGAGGGCGATGAGCCCCGCACGACGGCGCCCCACCGAACTCACCGGGCACGCCCTGGTGCGTCCACGAACCGGAGGTAGGGCTTGACCTCCTCGACGTTGACGAACTGCGCTGTCACCTCGTCGAGGCTCAGACCTGCGGAGGCGATCAGGCGCTGCCCCGGAACCCAGTCCGCTGGCGTTGCGACCGGAGCGCGGTCGGTCATCTGGAGCGCGTCCACGACGCGGAGGATCTCGGCGAAGTTGCGGCCGACGCTCTTGGGGTAGACCAGGATGAGCCGGACCTTGTCGGCCGGGTCGATGATGAACACGGATCGCACCGTCGAGGTGTCGCCTTCACCCGGATGGATCATGTCGTAGGCGGCCGCGATCTCACGGTCCGGATCGGCGACGATCGGGAAGTTGAGATCCGTGCCGCCGACATCGCCGATGTCGGGCGCCCAGCCGTGGTGGTCCTCGATGGGATCGACCGAGATTGCGATCATCTTCGCGTCCCGCCGCTCGAACTCCTCAGCAAGACGAGCGCTCGCGCCCAGTTCGGTGGTGCAGACCGGGGTGTAGTCCGCCGGGTGGCTGAAGAACACCGTCCAGGAGCCGCGCTTCCACTCCAGGAAGTCGATCGGCCCGTCGGTGCTGTCGGCGGTGAAGTCTGGTGCAGGATCACCGAGACGAAGCGTGGCCATGGGTGGTGCCTCTCTGTTCGGATCTGGGGTCGACCTCTCGATGGGTCGAACCACCAAAAGTACGGACATTAGGGTACCGGCGGCGCAGGGCGTCGTGGTTGTGCTCGTTCTCCTATAGGGCCGAAAGTCCCAACACGGACCATTCGAAAGGCCTCGACGACAGAGGCCGCCGGCTGAATTGTACGAATATAAGAGTGCTGGAATGGCGCACAGATCGGCAGCCACATCGGAGCCTTGAGAGCCCTCGACCGGGCGTTGAGGAGGAGCACACGTGGAAGCGCTCGAGTTCGCACGCCTCCAGTTCGGGTCTACAACGATCTACCACTTCTTCTTCGTGCCGATCTCGATCGGGCTGGCGCCCCTGGTCGCCATCTTCCACACGCAGTACGTGCGGACGGGCCAGGAGCGCTATCGCCGCCTCGCGAAGTTCTGGGGCAAGATCTTCCTGATCCTGTTCGCCATGGGCATCGTGACCGGCATCGTGCAGGAGTTCCAGTTCGGGATGAACTGGTCGAGCTACTCCTGGTTCGTCGGTGACATCTTCGGCGCGCCGCTCGCGCTGGAGGGACTGCTCGCCTTCTTCCTCGAGTCCACCTTCCTGGGGCTGTGGATCTTCGGGTGGGACCGGCTGTCACCGAAGCTGCACCTGGCCACGATCTGGCTGGTGGTGCTCGGGACCCACCTGTCGGCCTACTTCATCCTGGCGGCCAACTCCTGGATGCAGCAACCGGTGGGCTTCACCATCGACCCGGAGACCGGCCAGGCCCGCCTCGACAGCTTCGTCGAGGTCCTGACCAACCCCTACCTCGTCGGCCAGTTCTCGCACACCATCTTCGCGGCCTGGACCACCGGCGCCTTCGTGGTGCTCGGCATCTCCGCGCTGTACCTGCTGAAGGGCCGCGACGTCGACGTGTTCAAGCCGGCGGCCCGGACGGCGGTCACCATCGCGGTGATCACGTCGATCGGGGTGGCCTTCGTCGGCCACGAGCAGGCCCAGCACCTGACCGAGGTCCAGCCGATGAAGATCGCCTCTGCGGAGGCACTGTGGGACACCGAAGAGGGTGCCCCCCTGTCGCTGTTCGCCATCGGCGATGTTGAGAACCGGGAGAACATCGTCGACGTCGGCATCCCCCGGGGGCTGTCGCTGCTGGCCACCAACACCCTGGATGCCGAGGTCGAGGGGATCAACGACATCCAGGCCCGCTACGAGGAGGAGTTCGGACCCGGCAACTACATCCCGGCGGTCGGGGTCACCTACTGGTCTTCCGCATCATGGTCGGTGCCGGCATGCTCATGATCGCGCTGGCGTTGTTCGGACTCTTGAGTTCGCTGCGGGGGCGCATCGCCGACACGGACCGCCGCTGGAACCGTCTGTGGCTCCGGGTCCTGCCCTACGCCATCGCCCTGCCCTTCATCGCCAACACGGCGGGCTGGATCCTCACCGAGATGGGCCGTCAACCCTGGGTGGTCTACGGCGTGCTGCTCACCGAGGACGGCGTGTCGCGATCGGTGTCGCGATGGGAGGTGATCCTCACCCTGTCCGGCTTCACCCTGGTCTACGGGGTGCTCATGGTGGTCACGGTCGGGTTGATCAAACGACAGGTCGACAAGGGAGCCCCCGAGGAGACCGGCGAGGACGTCGACGACGATCACCGCACCTTCGCGCCACTTGGCGGCGCGTACTGAGGCGCGGCCGGAGGCAGACACCGATCCCGGCTCCACAGCCTGACCCGCACCAGAAGCGCTAGGAGGACCCCGCGATGGACTGGTTCAACCTCGAGACCCTCTGGTTCGCGTTGATCGCCGTGCTGTTCATCGGCTACTTCGTGTTGGAGGGTTTCGACTTCGGCGTCGGTGTGCTCACCAAGGTGCTGGCCTCCGATGACACCGACCGCCGGGTGATGATCAACACCATCGGTCCCGTCTGGGATGGCAACGAGGTGTGGCTCATCACCGCTGGCGGGGCGATGTTCGCTGCCTTCCCCCTGTGGTACGCCACGGTGTTCTCGAGCTTCTACCTGCCGTTGTTCCTCATCCTGATCGGGCTGATCGTCCGTGGGTGGCGTTCGAGTTCCGCGGCAAGCGCACCGAGGAGCGCTGGCGCTGGTCGTGGGACCAGGCCATCTTCTGGGGCTCGCTGCTGCCCGCCGTGCTGTGGGGCGTGGCCTTCGCCAACTTCGTGCAGGGGATCCCGATCGAGCAGGACGGACTGTTCGTCGGCACGGTGCTGGATCTGCTCTCGCCCTACGCCCTGCTCGGCGGGCTGGCGACCCTGCTGATGTTCACCCTCCACGGCGCGGTCTACCTCGCACTCAAGACCGAAGACGGAGGAGCCATCCAGCAGCGTGCACAGACGCTGGCCCAGTGGCTGTCGCTGGTGGTCGTCGTCGGGGTCATCGCGTTCCTCGGCTGGACCTATCTCAACGCGCTGGGCGTTGGTGACACCGGCGTGGTGCCCGGGATCATCCCGGTCTCCGCGATGGGTGCGGCCCTGGCGGTGCCGATCCTGATCCGTGAGCGGCTGCACGGCTGGGCGTTCGTGGCCACCACCTCGATGATCGTCCTGGTGGTGCTGACCCTGTTCCTGAACCTCTACCCACGCCTGCTGGTGTCCTCGATCGATCCGGCCTTCGACATCACCATCGCCAACGCCAAGGCCAGCGACCTCACGCTGACCATCATCAGTTGGGCGGCGCTGTTGTTCGTGCCGATCGTGGTCGCCTACCAGTCCTGGAGCTACTGGGTGTTCCGCCACCGGATCAGCCGCGATTCGGTCGAAGCGCCTTCGGAGACACCGTTGCAGGTCGTCGACCGCCGGCTCGCCCTGCGACAGGCGGCGCGGAAGGACGCCCGCGACGACAAGGACGGCGGGTCGACCCCGGAGACATGATCGCGCCCGCTCCGCAGGCGCCGTCGACCCCCAGTGAGCTCGGGGCCGCGGTCCCTGAGCAGCGGATCCGGGACAAGGCGACCCGTCCGCCCGTCGATCCACGGCTCCTGCGCTTCGATCCCGCGGTCCCTCGGCTGCTGGCCGTCGGTGCGCTGCTCGCGCTGGTGACCGCTCTCGCTCTGATCGTGCAGGCCACCGCGCTCGGCAGGATCATCGCGCGGACGTTCCTGGACGGCGCGAGCCTGGTGGACCACACGGCCATGCTCGGGCTCCTGATCGCTGCGGTGATCGTGCGCGCCGGTGCGACCTGGCTCACGCAACTCCTGGCGCAGCGCACCTCTGCACAGGTCAAGTCGGGGCTGCGCCGGGCCGTGGTCGCCCGCCAGGCCCGACGCCCGCCGGGGGAGAGTGAGCAGGACACCGGCGCCCTGGCCGCGGCTCTCACCGACGGCATCGATGCACTGGACGGCACGTTCGGCGGGTACCTGCCGGCGCTGTTGGCGGGGATCGTGGTGCCGATCACGATCGTGATCTACGTGGTGACGGTCGACCTCACCTCGGCACTGGTCCTGATCGTGACCCTGCCGTTGATCCCGATGTTCATGGTGCTCATCGGGTTGGCGGCCCGGGTTGCGACGCGGAAACGCTTCTCGGCGCTCACCGCCCTGTCGAGCCAACTGCTCACCGTCCTGCAGGGGTTGACGGTCGTGCGGGTCACCCGCTCAGCCCCACGCGTCGGCACGGCGGTGCGTGCGGCCGCAGAGCGGCTCAGGACCACCACCCTGGAGACACTCCGGGTCGCCACCGTGGCGGTGATCGCCGGGGTCCGACTGGCCGAGGGGACCGGCATCGGCTTCGAGGCCGTGCTGATCGCCTTGCTGCTGGCACCCGAAGCTTTCTGGCCGTTGCGGCAGGTCGGCCAGCAGTTCCACGCCAACGAGGACGGGGCGGCTGCCGCGGACCGCCTGCTCGACCTGCTGGAGCAGGACGCCGGCTCGGCGGTGCCCGGCGTACCTGACCCGGCGGTGTCCGGCGTGCCTGACCCGGCGCGGGTGCCCCTGCACCTCGAGGGTGTCACCGTCACCTATCCCGGGCGCACCGCCGCCGCCCTGGCTGCCATCGACCTGACCGTGGCGCCGGGGGAGCGGCTGGCGGTGCTGGGGGCCTCGGGTGCGGGCAAGACCACCCTGGCTGCGGTGCTGTTGGGGTTGCGTCCTCCCGACGGCGGCCGCTTCCTCTTGGGGGGCGTGGACCTGGCCGATGTCGATGACCGGGCCTGGCACCAGCGGTGCGCGTGGGTCCCCCAGGCCCCAGCTCCACTCAGGGGCACGGTCCGTGAGGTCGTGACCCTCGGGGTGACGCCCCAGCCCGATGAAGCAGCCCTCCACGACGCGCTGATGGCCGTGGGGATGGATGCCGAGGTGGCGGCGCTGCCCGAGGGTCTGGATACCGTGATCGGCGCCGGAGGACGTGGTCTGTCCGCTGGGCAACGACGCCGACTGGCGATCGCTCGGGCGCTGCTGCGACCGGCCGGGCTCGTGGTCCTCGATGAGCCGACGGGTGACCTCGACGTGGAGGCTGAACTGGCCGTCCGCGAGGCGATCTACCGGCTGGCCGCCGAGCGGACCGTGGTCGTCTTCACCCACCGGCTCGCGCTGGCCCAGGGTTGCGATCGCGTGGTGGTGTTGGACGCCGGCCGGGTGGTGGAGCAGGGCACCCCCGTCGCACTGCTCGGGGCCCAGGGCCCCTACGCCCGGCTGGTCGCCGCCTCGGCTCCCCTTCGCCCTGATGAGGTGGCGCCTCGCACGACGTCGAGGTGGTGGCTCTGCGTGCCGACGAGGTGGTGCTGCCGCCTGAGCTGGACCCGCCCGAACCGGACCCGCCCGACCCACTCGGCGCGGCCACCGCGCGACCGGGCGAACGCACGTTGCGCACCCAACTGCGCCAGCTCACCGCCCTGCTGGCCCGCACCGTCGCCCTCTGGCGCTGGCCGTCGGCATGGGTGCCATCACGCCGCTGGCTGGTGTCGTGCTCGTTGCGGTGTCCACCTACCTCATCTCCCGCACGGCGCTGCAGCCCAACCTGCTGGACCTGACCATCGTGATCGTGTCTGTCCGTGCCCTGTCGGTGGGCAAGGGTGTCTCCCGCTACCTCGAACGCCTCGCGGGACACGACGTCGCACTGCGCGTGGTGGTGGATCTCCGGCAGCACGCGTTCAACCGGCTGCTCCCGCAGGCCCCCGCCGGGCTGGCCCGTTGGCGCACCGGCGACGTCCTCGCCCGGGTCGTCGCCGACGTCGAGCGGCTCCAGCTCGCCCTGGTGCGTGGCGTGGTGCCGACCCTGGGTGCGGCGCTGGCCGCGATCGTGCTGGTGGTGATCGGCACGGTCCTTTTGCCCGCCGCCGGCCCCATCCTGCTCCTCGGCCTGGCGGTCGCCGGGGGCGTGGTGCCCGTTGTGGCCTGGCGCCTGTCACGGCGGCCGGAGCAGCGCCTGGCAGCGGCCCGCGGAACGCTCAGCGCGGAGCTGGTCGAGCTGCTCCAGGCCGCCCCGGAGCTGCGCCTGCTCGGGGAGCTCGAGCCGGCTGAACGTCGCATCGACGCCCTGGACACGGAGGTGGTGGCCGCCGACCGCTCCGGAGTGGCCCGCATCGGTGGCAGCGACGCTGCGGTGCAGCTGGTGCTCGGCGCGACGGTGTTCGGCCTGGTGCTGGTCGCGGTTCCCGCGGTGGTCGCGGGCCAGCTCGAGGGGGTCCTGCTTGCGTCCCTGCTCGTGCTGGCCCTGGCCGCGGCGGAGGCGGTCGGGCCGTTGCCGATGGCCAGCCAGGCGCTGGTCACCGCGGGGACCGCCGCGGGCAGGTTGCGGGAGGTGCTGGACGCCCCGCCCCCCGCACCGGACCCGGTGACCGGTCCCGCGTCCGCTCCGGTGGCGGCCCCACCCGGCGACGCTGCCCTGCACCTCGACGCGGTCACCGCCTCCTACCCGGGCAGTGGAGCCCCGGCGGTCAACGACGTCACCCTGACCCTCACACCCGGCCGGAGGATCGCGCTCGTGGGCCGCTCAGGTGCGGGCAAGTCGACACTGGCGGGCCTGAGCGTGCGCTTCCTGGACCCCGATACCGGGCGGGTCCTGCTCGGCACCACACCCCTGCCGCAACTGTTGGGGGACCAGGTGCGCTCGGCGGTTGCGCTCAGCCCTCAGGACGCTCACGTGCTGGCGCCCACGATCCGCCTGGAGCTCGAACTGCCCGCACCTGACGCCGACGAGGACACCCTGCACGCAGCCCTGGTGGCGGCGCGCCTCGACGACTTCATCCGGGAGCTGCCGCGGGGCCTCGACACCCCGATCGGTGAGGCTGGTGCGCGGCTCTCGGGTGGTCAACGCCACCGCCTGGCCCTCGCGAGGACCCTGCTGGTCGGGGCGCCCCTCCTGGTGCTCGATGAGCCAACCGCTGACCTGGATGCGGTCACCGGCCGGGGCTTCCTGACCGACGCCCTGCGCTCGGCTGGGGAGCGGGGTGTGCTGCTCCTGACCCACGATCTGCGGGCGCTGCCCGTGGTCGATGAGGTGGTGGTGGTCGATGGTGGCCGCATCGTGGCGCGGGGGAGCCACGAGCAGCTACTGGCCAGCGATCCCGCCTACGCGGCCCGACTCGCCCTGGACCTCGCGGCCGGCTGACGTGCGGCCCGCACGGACCCCACCCGGCGGCGGTCCGGTCAGCCGAACACCAGCAGCATCGGCACCGCGATGAGCAGGAAGACGACACTCATGGCCGTCCCCGCGCGCACGTAGTCGACGACGCGGTAGCCGCCAGGCCCCATGAGCAGCGCGTTGACCTGGTGGGTGGGGAGCAGGAAGGCGTTGGACGCCGCGATCGCGACCATCAACCCGAAGGTGGCGGGGTTGGCGCCGACCCCGATCGCCACGTTGACGGCCAGAGGAACCAGCAGCACCGTGGCGCCGACGTTGGAGACGACCAGGGTGAAGACCGTGGTCAGCACCCCGATCGTTGCCAGGATCGCCCACATCGGCAGGGTCGAGGTGGCGGCCACGACACCTTCGGCGATGAAGGCGGCGGTACCTGTCTCCTCGACGGCCTGCCCGAGCGGGATCAGCGCGGCCAACAGGAACACCGTCTTCCAGCTCACGGCGCGGTAGGCCTCGTCGGGGGTGAGGACCTGCGTGAGCAGGACCCCGATGGCGCCCACCATCAGCGCGAGGGAGAGCTGCATATCCGTGAAGATCACGAGGCTCAGGGCAACGGCGAAGGCACCCAGCGCCCACCAGCGCTTCTCCGTGCGTGGCGGATCCGTCGGGTGGTCGCTGATCACCACGAACGAGGGGTCCGCGTCCACATCGCGCATCCGCTCCCAGGGGCCGAAGAGCACGAGCACATCGCCGGCACCCAGTCGGTGCTCGCGCAGGTCGTCGGTGAGGATCTGCCCGCGGTGGTGGACGGCCAGCAGGGCCGTCCCGAAGCGCACCCGCAGGCGCAGGTCACCGACCCGTTCGCCCACGGCATCGGACCCCGGCCGCACGGACACCTCGACGAGCCCCGCCTGCTCGGGATCGACGAGTCTCGCGAACGGGTCGTCGTCAGGTGAGATGCGCTGCAGGCCGTGCGCGTCGGTGAAGGCGTCGACGTCCTCTTCCGGACCCGTGATGCCAACGACACTGCCGGACTCCATCCGCTGTTCGCGGCGCGGGGCCAGACAGGGATCCTCGCCTGGCAGCGCCACCGCCGCGATGAGCACACCGGGCTCGCGACGCTCGATCTCCTCCACCTCGCGGTTCACGAGAGGGCTGTCAGCCGGCACGATGGCGGCGTGGAGGCGACCATCGAGGCCGTACCGCGCGGAGATGTCGGGCAACGCCTCGGCGGAGCTGCGGTCGCCGTCCGTTGCCGGCAGCAGCCACTTGCCGGCCACGGCGAACAGGATGATGCCAGCAGCGAGCAGCGCCAGACCGATCGGGGTCGGTGCGAACAACCCGTAGGGCTCGATGTCCACGCCCAGGTTGTCGGCGCTGGAGGCCAGCAGGTCGTTGAGCAGGATCAGTGGCCCCGACGCCACGAGGGTGAGCGTCCCGCCGAGGATCGCGGCGAACCCCATCGGCATCAGCAACCGGGACTGCGGGATGTTCGTGCGTTCGGCGATGCGCTCGATCACGGGCAGGAACAGGGCCGCGGCACCGATGTTCTGCATGAAGGCGCTGATCCCACCCACCGCCGCGGAACTCGACGCCATGATCCGGCGTTCGGTGGTCCCGCCGACCCTCAGCAACCACGATGCGACGACCTGCATCGCGCCGACACGGTCGAGCGCCGAGCCGAGGATCATCACGGCGATGATGGAGATCACGGCGTTGGAGGAGAATCCCGCGAACACGTCCGCGGTGGGGATCAGACCCGTGACGCCGACCACCACCATGATCAGGATCGCGGCGACATCGATCCGCACCACCTCGGTGACGAAGAGGGTCACCGCCCCTGCCAGGATGGCGAGCACGATCAGCATCTCGGGGGTCAGTGCGTCCACGGGGTCCTCCGTCGGGTGAGCGTGCGTTCAACGGCCCCCCGGGTGGGCCGGGGGGCCGTTGATCGTCCTGTCCGGCTGGCAGCGACTCAGGCGGTCAGCTCGAAACCGAGCTCCTCGAGTCGCGTGTCGGAGTCATCCAGCAGGACCGGGGTGCGCCCCGCGCGAGCGAGCAGGGAGGTCGCGATGGAGGCGCGGTACCCGGAAGCGCAGTGGACCCACACCTCGCCGTCGGTCGGTACCTCGTCCATGCGCCGCTCGAGTTCGTGGATCGGGATGTGGATGGAGCCCTTGATCCCACCCGTGGAGCGCTCATCGTTGCGGCGGACGTCGAGGACGTGCAGGTCCTCCTCGTCAGCCATCCTCTTCGCGAGCGTGTCCAGGGTGTCGATGCGGTAGCTACCGCGGTCGATGCTCTCGCCGTAGCTGTCCACTCCGCCGAGCGCCTGCGCCGCGGGACGGTCGATGCCGACGCGCGCCATCTGGCGCTGGGCGTCGGAGACCTCCTCCTGCGTGTCACCGACGAGGGTGACCGACAGGCCCCACGGGACGATCCAGGCGAGGTAGGTGATGAAGGAGTTGCCGACCTCGACGTTCACGGTCCCGGTGACGTGGTCCTTGGCGTACGCCGTGCGGGAGCGAAGGTCCACCACCCACTCACCCGCGTGGATGCGGCGGGCGAGTTCGGTGGGGTCGGCTTCGACGGCCGGGGACAGGTCGATCGGCGCAGGGCCGACCTTGTTGCGGGGCGCCATGTGGGCGTAGTACCGCGGGTAGGCGTCGAGTCCACCCATCAGCGTCTCGACGAACTCGTCGGTGTCGGTGATCGTCAGCGCGACGTTCGCCCGCTTCTGATCCGCGATGGTGGAGGTCTCCACGCCGTACTTGGGATCGACATTGGAGGTGTGTTCGTCGGCCGCAGCCGAGGAGCAGAAACTGCCGAAACCGTGGGTGGGCAGGACCGTGGTGTCGTCATCGAGTTCCGCGACGAGGCGCTTGGCCGTGCCATGCTGCAGCCGGGTCAGCTCCTCGGTCATCGCCTTGGAGATCAGGTCCGTCCGGCCCACGGAGCCGTAGAGCAGTGATCCGCCCGTGAAGACGACGCTCCGCTCACCGTCGGAGACGATGTAGGACATGTGGGTCGGGGTGTGACCCGGGGTGTGCATCGCCCGGACGGTGAGGGCGCCAACCGTGAGCTCATCGCCGTCGTTGACGCCGTGGACCTCGAAGAACAGCTCCTCAGCGGCTGAGATGACGTAGGCGGCACCCGTCAGTCGGGCGAGCTCCACGCCGCCGGTGACGTAGTCGTTGTGGTTGTGCGTCTCGAGCACGTGGGTGACGGTGAGCTCTCGCTCCTCGATCACCTCGAGGACCCGGTCGATATCACGCTGCGGATCGACCACAGCGGCAACGTCGCCGTCGGTGACCACGTAGCTGCGGTCGCCGAGCGAGGGGGTCTCGATCGTGATGATCTCCATGATTGGTGCTCCGTTTCGCGGCGGGATCGTGTGCTGTCTGCCGGGTCCGGTGGTGCGGACCCGGTGCGGTGTCGGTAAGGGGAACGCAGGCATTGGTCCGTACATTTCCGGGCGGTCCTCGACCGCTTCGTCTGCGCGGCCAGCGCGCTCGGTGTCCGCTTCAGGCGGACGACGGCCGGTTGTAGGGGAGCTTCGTCAACAGCATGCCCATCGCGCAGGTGTTCGTCCATGCCGCGACGATCTGCCCCAGACCGATGAACCCGGCCACGTACCGCGCCGGTGGGTAGACGATGCTCGCCAGGATGGCGAGAACGACGAGGCTGCCGGCCACGAATCGGACCTGGCGCTCGAGGTCCCAGCGGATCACATCCTGGACGACCGGACCATCGTCAGCCTGCCAGGCGAGCATGCCACCTTCGAGGATCGGCAGCCGCGGGAGTCCAGCCTCAGCCAGGCGGTCCTGTGCCTGGTGTGCACGGTTGCCTGAGCGGCAGACCAGCACGACCTCGCGGCCCTCGTCGACGGCGGCGCGGACCACCTCGGCGTGATCCTCGAGTTCGTCGAGGGGCAGGTTCTTCGAGGTCGGCACGTGGACCGACTCGAACTCGCCGGGGGTGCGGACATCGATGATCTCCACATCATCGAGACGGTCGTGCAGCGACCTCGGGTCGATGCAGACGGTCGAGGCAGTGGTGGGGTCGGACACGGGAACTCCTTCGGTAGCGGCGAAAGCTGATGGGCGGGCAAGTGTAATGTACGTACATTGCGTTCGCCACCCCGCCGTGGCACCCGCCGTGGCACCCATCGTGGCCGCGCGGCGCAGCGGGCCAGCAGGCGGCAGCGGTCGTCAGGCGAGGTTGAACCGTTCCGCCCGCAGGCGGTCACCGCTCGCACCGAGCGCCTCCAGTGACGGGATGACCGCATCCATCATCTCGTCGGGGCCACAACAGAACACGGCCAGATCCCTCTCGTCGAGGGGCGGCAGCACACGGCGCAGCAGGTCCTCGGTGATCAGGCCGCGTTCGCCCTGCCACTCATCACCAGCCTCCTCGACCACGACGGTCAGCTGCAGGCTGCCCTGATCGCGCAGGTCTGCCAGCTCGTCATCGGCGATGATCTTGTCCGGGCTGCCGGTCCCATAGACGAGCCAGGTTGGCCGATCGTCGCCGAGGTCACGCAGGGTGCGCAGGATGGACAGCGCCGGCGTGACGCCCACGCCTCCAACGACGAACACGGCGCCGGCGGCCGTGTCATCGAGCACGAAGTTGCCGTACGGGCCGTCGAGGTAGGCCCGTGCCCCAACCGGAACGTCACCCGTTCTGGCGGTGAAGTCCCCGAGTTCCTTGATCGTGAACTCGACCCGGCCGGTGTCGTCCGCCAGAACGGCACTGGAGGAGAAGGAGTAGGGGTGTGCATCGATGTGCCACGGAGGCTGGTCGAGCGTCAACCAGGCGAACTGGCCGGCCCGGAAGGACATCCCCGCGTGCCCGACCGGTTCCAACGCGACGGTCCACGCCCGTCCCTTCTCCTGCCGTACGTCGACGACGGTCCAGGGGTGGCGAAGGTTGCGGATCGGGCGGATGACCCGGGTCCACACCAGCAGCGACATCGCCGCCACACCGATGAGCGCCCAGACGGCCATCTTCCAGACGGCCGACGAGTAGTAACCGACCTGGAAGACGTGCACGATGGCGATCAACATCACCAGCAGGGCGAGCAGACCGTGGGTGAGTCGCCACCACTGGTAGGGGATCCGGAGCTGCCGGCGCCAGATGGTCAGCACAACGAGCCCCACCAGAGCGCCCAACACCATCCAGAGCGCTCCTGCGCGAGGCAGATCGTCGAACGGGTTGAGGAACGCCCGGAACTCCGCGTCGATGACGATGAGTATCCCGACGTGGGTCAGCACGGCCAGCAGCGCCAGGACCCCGGCGACCCGGTGGAACCGGATCAGACGGTCCAGCCCAAGGGGACTGGCCAGGCGTGGGAAGCGTGCCGTGAGCAGGAACTGCGCGGCCAGCATGGCGAACGCGATGAAGCCCACCGCCACGCCCAGTTCGACGGCCAGGCCCCGGCCATCCGGCCGTGGCGGCAGCAGGGCTACAGCGACGGGGATCAGGATGGCAAGGACGTAGGCCGCGATACCCAACGGGACTCTGTTCATGGCTCGTTCCCTTCGTGATCTGAGACCGCGCCTGCCGGGGAACTGGCGCTGTCGGCGTCGGTCGGTTCGCTCGGTCGGTGACGGTGCGACGATCGCCTGCGATGGACCAGATCGATCAGGAACGCGAGCACGATGGCGCCCAGGATGGTGAGTGTGGCTCCAGCCAGGTTGTCCATCAGTTGCGGAGCGAACAGCAGGACCCCACCGAGCGCCAGCATCACCATCCCGCCGAGGAGTTTGAGCAGTCGGCCGTAGTGCTCCTCGAAGCGGCCGATCTTGAGGGTGACGAGGACCGCGACGAACAACACCACCTCCAGCCCGACGTAGACCAGTAGGTACAGCCCGAGCAGGCCGAGGAAGGTCGTGCCCTCGATGCCCTGGGTGCGCATGATGCCCGACCAGATGACCGGGAAGCCGGCGGTGCAAGGCAGTTCCACCAGCGAGATGCCGGCGGCCATGGCCACCGTGGTGCCAAGGACCGCTGGGAGCGGGCGGTCGGCGGCGCGGACCGAGCGACCACCGCGGTAGATGCGGGGCTTGAAGCGGTCGGGGATCGTGAAGGACAGCCCCTTCTTGTACGCGAAGTAGTCCTTGACATTCACGGCGCCGACGAACAGCGCGATCGCCGCCACCCCGACCCGGATGGCGTCGAGGTACTCGATGAACCCCAGCACCGTGAAGACCCCGGCGATGAACGCCCCGTACATCAGCCCCGTGACGGTCAGGAACACCCCACCGATCAGCGCGACCCTGCCGCGTGTCGCTCCCGCGTTCAGCACCATCGCGAGCAGGACGGCGAGCACCCACAGCGAACAGGGGTTGAACCCGTCGATGAACGCGATCAGCACCGTGGCGGCCACGGCAGGGCGGGCAGCGACATCGACCTCGCCGAGGAAGGGGATATCGACCATGGCGTCTTCGCCCGGAACATCAAGGGGAAGATCGTCTGGCAAGTCATCGCTCGGGGTAGCCGGGGGCGACGCGCGGCCCTCGATCTCCGCGGCCACGGTAGCTTCCACGCGCGCACCGATGCTCGCGTCGAAGCCGACCCAGACCGTCTCGTCGAGGATCGTGGTCGGGACGCCCCGGGCCTCCTCGCCACGCGCAGCCATCTCCTCGATCCAACGGTCACGCGCGGCCGGATCGTCGGACACCTCGTGACGCTCGACGACGAGGTCGTCACCGAACCGTTCCTCGAGGTCGTCGAGGAAGACCTCCATCTCGGCGCAGTAGGGACACCCGTCGGCACCGAAGTACAGCAGGGTCACCGGGTCCTCGCCGCGCGCTGGGAGCGCAACGGCGAGCAGTGCGAACAGCCCCGCAGTGGCCACGAACAGCCAACGGCGAAGCCTCGAAGCGTCTAGCTGGCCCTCGCACGTCACGTTGTCCGCTCCACGTCGGCGCCCTCGCGACTCGGATGTCGACGAGGTCCCACCTATCGTGGCTGGTCCGGGCCGCAGAAGCAGGTGGTGAAGGCCACATCCGACGAGGACCATCGACCCCCTTCCGCCACCCCGAGGGACGGTTCCCGGCCGACCCGTGCTGCGGACGGCGCCCTCATCTGTCTCCTCCGGCGTGCCGGTTGGAAGGTCGGTGCCGTCGAGGTCAGGAACCTCGGCGTCGATCGTCGCGGGCGTGCGCTCACTGCGATCGGGTGTGCGCACGCCTCTGATGACCAGGACATCGTCCGCAGCGGCCTGACGATGCTCCTCAACGCCCAGCCCGACATCGAGGTCGTCGGCGAGGCGACCGACGGGCGCCAGGCCGTGCGCCTCGCCCGTCGGTTGGATCCCGATGTGTGCCTGGTCGACATCCGCATGCCGCTGCTGGACGGCATCGAAGCCACCCGCCAGCTCGCAGGCCCGGATGTCGAGAACCCCCTGCCGGTCGTGGCGATCACCACGTTCGACCTCCATGAGTACGTGCACGCGGCGTTGAAGGCCGGCGCCCGCGGGTTCCTGCTCAAGGACGCCGGACCCGTGCTGTTGGCTCAGGCGATCCACGCAGCTGCGGCCGGCGATGCCCTCATCGCTCCGAGCGTCACCGTCCAGGACCGCGGCGAGGGTGTGGGCTGCATCGCCCGGCTGTCAGGTGGTTGGGGCTGGTATTGGGATGGGGTGGATGTCGATGTCGCCGAAGATGGTGACGACGCGCAGCTGCAGTACGGGGGCGGTGTCGGGTGGGTCGTGTGCGGCGCGCAGGTTGACGTCGCCGAGGAGTTCGGGGCCGGTGACCTGGATCTTCCAGGTGTCGGGGACCTCGAGGTCGAGGTCGCCGAACACGGTCGTGATCTGCACGGTCGTGCCGGCCGGGTCGAGCGTCGCGTGGCGTAGGTCGAGGCGGATGTCGCCGAACACCGCGGTGACGGTGCCGCCGGCGAACGGTCCGGTCCGTGTGACGACCCGGTTGTCGAACACGGCCACGATGTCGGTGTCGGAGGCTTCGATGCTGTCGATGTGTACGAGGGTTGGCCAGCGGCCGGTCATGAGCCAGACCCCGAGCGCGATCAGCAGCAGGGGCCAGAGCACCGCGAGGCTGGTGATGTATCCGAGGGTCCAGGCGAGCAGGGCCACACCGAGCCCGGCGAGCACGGTGCCGCCGAGCAGGTTGCGGGGGCGGGTGAGGATCTGGGCCGCACCGGCCAGGATCAGGATCGCGGGCCAGCCGGTGGTGAACACCTGCCAGGCGTCGACCGCGCCGGTGCGGTCGGCCAGTAGCAGCACCCCGGCGGTGATCAGCAGCACGCCGAACATCAGCTGTGAGCGGGTCATCGGGTCACCTCGATCCGACCCAGACCGGTCCGGAGTTCCAGATCGAGGACCGGGGCGTCATCGTCGCCGGCCTCATCGATGGTCCGTTGCGGGGAGATGCCGGCGGTGGTGGCCCCGAAGGTGTCGACCTCGCCGGCGATCACCTGGCCGGTGCCGGTCACCGCCACCCCGTCCGGGACGCGTACGACCAGCTCGCCCATCGACACCGACGCGGCCAGCTCGGTGGTGCCCTCCGGGAGTTCCAGGTCACGCAGGTCCAGGGTCAGGGTGCCGGCACCCAGGCTGTAGGACGATTCCAGTTCAGCGATGTCGGTGAGCGTGTGGGTGCGGTCCCCGGCGGTGATGCTGCCCTGGATCGGAAGCACGGACAGGACCACCGCGATGATGGTGAGCACGACCCCCAGCCCGATCAGCCCGCTGCGGGCGACCCGGCGCCCGCCGGCCAGCAGCACGATCCCGATGACGATGATCGCGATCGGCAGGACCAGCTCCCAGGCGATCGCGACCCCGGCCAGGTGCAACAACCACAACACGCCGGCAGCGATCAACGCCAGCGCCCACCCGACCGGTCGGGACGCCGAGCCCGGCGCAGCACCGGGGGGCTGTTCCGGAGCCTGGTCCTCCGGCGGGGGCGGTGGAGTGGCGCCGCCGGTGGGCGGGCCGGTGTCGCCAGGGTGGTTGGAGGTGCTCATCGGTCGGTCGCTCTCTGGGCCAGCAGCAGCCCTCCGAACACGATCAGCAGGACCGGGCCGACGTAGCGCCACGAGAACGCGGGCAGCAACTGGTCGACCAGCAGCAGACCACCCAGCGCGATCAGGACCAGCCCGGCCAGCATCGGGGTGCTCGAGGTCGTCCGCTCGAGGACCGGTGCGCCGTCCTCGGGAGCTTCAGGGATCACGATCCAGGCGATGATGTAGGCCAGGATCCCGCCGCCCCCCGCCAGCGCGAGCACGACGAACACCAACCGCACGATGACCGGATCGATCCCGACATAGGCACCGATGCCGCCGGCGACACCGCCGATGACACGATCCTCACGCGAACGCAACAGACGCCGCGGCCGCTCGACCTGCGGCGGAGGACTCACCGGAGCAGACATGACACAACTCCTCACACGAGAGGCTTGACCCCATCGTCCAGCAACCGGGTACCCAGGGACAGAGGATGAGGACCCGAGGAGCCCGGGCCCCAAGACAGCTGCGGCGGGTGGACGAGACGTCCGACGGTCGCCTGGCTGCGTGGTCTTGAGCTCACCCCTCCTGAACCGGTCGGAGGTCGCCGGCGATGTCGGCGTTGTAGACGACGTCTTCGGTGGTCAGCCACGCCCACGGTGCGCCGTCGTCGTGCCAGGTGACCGTGGTCTCGATCGGCAGCAGGCGGCCATCGAGGTCACCCCAGGTCACGGCTTCGTTGAGCCAAAGTGTGCGTTCCTGGGCGTCCTCGCCCTTGAACCGCATCGACTCGAACAGCGTGATGAGGTCGGTGTCGGGAGCGAAGCGGGCGACGAAGACCTCCTCACCGTCCGGCCCGGGCACGTACAGCAGCGCGGTGTGGTCGTCGACCGGCTCCCAGCGCACCTGCGGGTCGGTGACCCAGACGGCCGGCATCCAGATCGCTTCGGCCCACAGGGCGAGGTTCGCGCCCTGGTCGACCTCCGGTCCTTCGGAAACTCCGAACGGAAGTTCCAGGCGGGCGGTGCCGTCGAGGAAGGTCTCGTCGATGGTGAGCACCCGGGCCCCGAACCACGTGACCTCGATGAGGTGGCGGTAGTCCTGACCCGTGTCGTGGACGAAGCGCCAGCGCACGGGGAGCGTGAGCCCGTTGACCCGCATGGTCCCCCGGCCCGAGATGATCGCGTTGTCGATCACGGGGACCTGGTCGCCGTAGACCTCCCGGTAGAAGCGTTCCACCGGTGCGGGCAGGCCGGCCGGCATGGCGATGGTTCGCGGCTCGTCCGCATTCGCGGAGGGCTCGGACAGCGGTCGGGGAGGTACCCGCAGTCCGAGCCAGCCCAGGCTGGCGACGACCACGATCCCGGTGACCAGGGTCACGAGAACCTTCATCGGAGTCCTTTCCGTGAGCGATCACGTGTGATGAACGTGAGCGACCGCGCCGTGACGGCTGACGCTTCAGCCTCGAACATCTGCCCGGCGGTTGGCAGGGTCCTGGGCCACCGGTTGGCTTGACCGTCGGTCCGAGAAGGTCGGGCACTTGGTCTCTGGCCCCGATCGCCTGCGCGCCAGATGATGCGACGGTGTCTCGCGCATGCTGGGGGTGATCCGTATGAAGGGGGTCGGATGGTTCCAGGTGGTCATGGGGTGCGGCATCGTCGGCGTGTGGACCCTGCTGCTGGCCACCGGGCAGGTCCCCGAGGTGGGCGACGGACGGATCGACATCTGGTTCCACCTCGCCGCTGAGGTCGCGACGGGTGCGGCGTTGGTCGTTGCCGGTGTCCTCGTCCTGCAGCGCACCCCCAGGGCGGCGTTCGTGGCATGTGTTGCGCTCGGAGCGCTCGGCTACACCGCGGTGAACTCTGCTGGCTACTACGCCCAGGCCGGGGAGTGGGTGCCGGTCGGCATGTTCGGGGTGGTCGCCGTGTCGACGGTGCTCGCGTTGGTACGCACGATCATGTGGTCGTGGCTGGTCCCACGATCCGGCCAGCCGGTCCACGGATGAGCGCACCTGCGACGCTGAAGGAGGGCCGGCGGTCAGCCGCCACGCGGGCACTTGTGGGGCTGCTCGTGTTCCAGGCGCTGGGAGCCATCGGTGGTGGTGCGACCTTCCTGGTCGATACGTCCGGTGGGGCGGCGGGGCTGCACACCGAGGTGTTGGCTCGCACCCCGTTCGACGATTTCCTGTGGCCGGGGTTGCTGCTCACCGTCGGGCTCGGCGTGCCGGCACTCGTGCTGGCGTTCGCGATCGTGCGACGTCCACAGGTCGCTGCGCTGTCGTGGCTCGAGCGGATGACCGGTCAGTACTGGGCGTGGGCCGGCAGTGTGCTGCTCGGTGTCGCGCTGATGGTGTGGATCGTCGTGCAGATCCTGTTGATCGAGTCCAGTTGGCTCCAGCCGGTGATGTTCGCTGTCGGGGCCGGCCTGGCGGCTCTGCCGTTGACGGCTGGTGCGCGTCGGGATCTCCCCACGCGGGCTCCCGGCACCGTCGTCCCGCCCAGCTCGGGTCCTTGGACCCTGTAGCGGTGTCCTGCCGCGGTGGATGCTGGATGCAGGACGGCCGTCGTCGAGCCTTCGATGCTCGCTGGCCCCGGGTCAAGTGGGACGGACATGGGAACAACCACCACCTCGCCGCGGATCTCGAGAAGCGGGCCTCGACCGCGGATCCAGCAGGTCGCCGCGGGCCTGGCCGGCACGATCGCCGTGCTGTACGGGCTGTTGTTCGCCGGCGTGCTTCCCCTCGAGGGCGCGACCGCCGGCGAGCTGGGCATCCTCGGCGTCGCTGCTGCGGTGCACGCCCTCATCGCCGGCCTGCTGTGGTGGCGACGCAGTCGTGTGCTGTGGGCGGCGGCGGCGGTCCTGCAGGTGGTGCTCGGCTGGATGTACATAGCGATCGCGGCGGAGCGTGACCCGGCGTTCGAGATCTGGGGCGTGACGATCCGTGTCGTGTCGGTGGTCCTGCTGGTCGTGCTGATCCGGTTGCTGCTGACCGAGCGGCGAGAGCGCAGGGCCAGCCGGACCTGAACGCATCGATGACACCGGGGGTCGTGGACACGGGACACCGCACCGAGGTGGAGCCGACCGGTCGGCCGTTGCCGTTGTGGTACTCGCTGCTGCTGGCGGGTGTGCTGGTGGCCGCAACCACCTACGGGTTGCTGGTGGAGGGGGCCTACCGGGCGCCCGCGGGTGTCCGTCCCAGCTTGCCAGCGACGCTGCGCGGCCAGGACGTGGTCACCCTGCTGGCCGCGGCCGCGCTGGTGTGGGGTGCGGTGCGGGCCCGCGCGGGCTCGCTGGCCGGCCACATCGTCTGGTTGGCCGTGTGCCTGTACGCGGCCTACACCTACCTGATGTACGTCGTCACGCCCTACAACGATGCGCTGCTGCTCTACATCGCGGTGATCGGGCTGGCCACCTACGGGCTGCTCAACGGCCTGTTCCGGCTGCGCGCTGACGCCGTGGCCACCGCGTTCGCCGATGTTCCCCGACGGGGTGTCGCCTGGTTCCTCCTCGTGATCGCCAGCCTGTTCACGGCGCTGTGGTTGGTCGACATCCTGGCGGTGTGGCCCGGAGGGATCCCCGACAGCCTGTTCATCGACGACATCCCGAGCATCGTGCACGTGCTCGACCTCGGCATCGCGCTGCCGCTGGTGGCCCTCACCGGGGTCCTGCTGCTTCGAGGTCACCCGGTCGCGCCGGTGCTCGCCGCACTGGTGCTGGTCAAGACCCTCACGCTCGGGCTCGCGCTGCTGTCGATGAACGCCTTCATCGCCGCGTCCGGCGGCGCGATCGACCCGACCGAACCGTTCCTGTGGGTCGCGATCGTGGTGCTCACCCTCACCTGGCTCGTCCGCGGGGCCCGCCGGATGCAGCCTGCTCCACGCCCGTGGCTGCGGAAGAGCGTCTG
>SLHP01000255.1 GCA_007136095.1 Nitriliruptoraceae bacterium | reverse complement strand
GGACGGCTCATGCGGGCGATACGGCGGACCTGCGGGCAGAGGGCATCGGGGCACACGTCGCGAACTGCTACGTATCGAAGACCAGGCCGACTGCCGCGCACAGGTCGTCATCGAGCAGGTGCAGATAGCCAGCGGTCGTCCCGGCTTTGACGTGGCCGAGGAGACGCTGGGTGGTATGCACGTCCACACCGGCAGTGAGAACCTCGGTGGCGAACGAGTGACGCCAACGGTGAGGGTGGTGGCGACCGGCGATCCGGGCCGCCTCGCCCGCCCGGACCACGATCCCACGCACCGAACCCGGCGACAGTCGCCCCTCCCAGGGTCCACCGACGCACGATCGCGGGTTCGCGAACAGCCACGGCGAACCGACCTCCATCGGTCGGCACTCACTCAGGTAGGCGGCGAGGATCGCCCGCAACGGCCACGCCACCGGCACCACCCGCGGCATGCCGCCCTTGCCCACCACCTCGATCCTCCGGGAGTCGGCGTGGAGATCGAGATCACCAGTCTGCAGCGAGCACACCTCGGCGCAGCGCAGGCCGGTGTAGCGCAGGGTCGCGAGCACCGCGTGGGCCAGCCGTCCGCCGCGAGAGGGGTCCGTTGCGGCGACGTCGAGGATCTGGTCGCACTCCTCCGCCCGATAGGGCGTGATGTCGCGAGGCGGGATGCGCGGCGCCGGGACCCGATCGGTGGGGTCGTCAGCGCGGTCGGGAAGCCAGCGGTAGAAGGACCTGAGCCCGTACAGGTTGAGCGCCCGTGTGGCGGGTGCCAGGCCCACCTCGGCCTGCTCGGTCATCCAGGCGATGACGTCCCTGTGGTGGGCGTCGATCAACGGCCCCCGGTCGCGGGTCGCGAGCCACCGGCCGAAGCGCTCCACCGCATCGGTGTAGGTGGCCACGGTGGTCGGCGCGAACCCCTGCACGCCATGTAGGTGGGCCGAGAACCGCGCGACGACCTCCAGGCTCCCACCGTCGGTCATCGAGCGATCTCGCGATCGACGACGTCTGCGGTATCGACCGCGCGCAGGTAGACAGCGGTGGCGGCGGGATCGACATGACCGAGACGGCGTTGGACCTCTGTGAGCTCCACACCGGCCCGCAGCATCGCGACGGTCGCGGTCGCTCGCCACCGCAGACAGGTGTGCGGGCCGTCGACGCCGCTCCGTCGGCCAGCACGACGGACGATGCTGCTGGCCACGCCCGCCTCGAGCCGCCCGTCGAGTCGACTGTCGGAGCTGGCACGCGGGTTGGCGAACAGCCGGTCAGACCGCGCGCAGAAGGGTCGGATCCGTGTGAGGTAGTCGTGCAGGACCTCGGAGGTGACCGGCGGCAACGGCACCGTGCGGTCACCGGTCGGGCCGTCCAGCACCGTGACCACACCGGCATCGAGGTCGAGGTCACCGGTGCGAAGCCGAACGAGCTCGCGACGCCGGACCCCAGTCCCGGCGAACGTCGCCACCACCGCCAGGTCGAAGCGGTACCCCAGATCGCGGACAGCTCGCAGCTGCTCCAGGATCCGTTCGGCCTCGTCCGGCCGGTAGGGCACGGGCGTCGAGGTCCCTGAGCGGGGCAGCGGGGTCGCGCGCGCTGGGTTCGGTCCGTCGGGCCGCAGGTAGGCGAAGAAGCACCGAAGCGTCCCCTGGACCGACGCGACCGACGTGGGCTGAAGACCCCGCGCTGCCTCGGCAGCGAGGAAGGCGGTGACCTCCACCTCCGATAGCCGGGTGCCGTCGAGGTCGTGGTGGCGACACCAGTGCAGGAAGCGGCGCAGGTTGCAGCGGTGCCGTACGGCGGTGTCCTGGCTGCGCCCATGGACGTGCGTGACGTGGTGGACGAAGGCATCGATGATCGCCTCGTCCTGTGGGTGCGGTGGTGTGGATCGCATGCGGGCATCCCACCACAGCCCGGACAGGTCGACGCTGCGGACCCGGCTGAAGCTGTGGACAGCCCGTGGGCGGGTAGGAGGAGGGCACGTCAGACCGGGCGTGGGTACACCTGGTCGATCGCAGCCCGCAGATCCTCGTCGGCCAGGTGCAGGTACCGGGTGGTCGTCTCCAGGTTGACGTGGCCGAGGAGCCGTTGGACCACGGCCAGGTCCGTCCCGCCGCGCAGCAACTCGGTCGCGAACGAGTGGCGCCAGCGATGCGGATGGTGTGGCCCGGTCACCCCGGCCCGCTCTCCCGCCCGCTTGCAGATCAGCGTCACGATCTGCCGGTCGACGACCCCGGTGTGGCGACCCCGTGCCGTTGCGCGCGGGTTTGCGAACACCCAGGGCGAGTCGGGGAGCACCGGGCGCACCTCCGTCAGGTAGCTGTCCAGGATCGCGACCAGTACGTCCGGTAGGGGCACCATCCGCCACCGACTGCCCTTGCCGAACACCCGGGTGCGGCCCCGGGCGAGGTCGAGCTCGCTCAGCCGCATCCCGACCAGCTCCGCGAGCCGGATGCCGGTGAACCGCAGCGTCGCGATGAGCGTGTGGTCGAACCGAATGCCGATCTGATACCCCCGGGCGAGCCGGTCCAGGATCGCGTCGACCTCGGCGGGCTGGTAGACGCGGATCCGTGCTGGTGGTGCCTTGGGTGGGCGGACCCGTGCGGCGGGGTTCGGGCCAGCCGGGCGGTACCAGGCCAGGAAGTGGCGCAGCGCCGTCACCGCGATCTGTCGGGTCGCCGCGCTGGAGCCGTCCCGCTGTTCGGCGATCAGGAACGCATGCAGGTCCTCCACGTCGATCGCTTCGAGGTCACCGCCCTCCTCACGCAGCCACGCGAGAAAGCTGCGAAGCGCTGTGCGCCGCTGCACGATCGTCGTGGCGGCGTAGCCGTCCACCGCAGCCGCGTACGCGAGGTAGCGGGCCAGCAGTTGCTCGTCATCCGGGGTGAGCTCGAACCGTCGCATGCGAGCAGGAGAGCGGTCCACGGACCCAGCGTCCACCGCGATGGAGCGGCCGCTGTGGACAGTCGCCCCGAGCCACGGCTCAGTCCACTGGGCGCCTGCCTCGATGAGCCGGTCGCCACGAGCTGGAGCCTTGACCACCGACTGGACCGCAACTCCAGCCCTGTGGCCCGATGGTGTTGTCGAGCAGCACCCTCACCGCGCACGCGCCAGTCTCACGATCAGTCGACGAGGTCATCCAGACTGGAGGGGGATCCGCTCCTCCTCGAACACCGCCGTGACCTCGAGGTGGCCGCCGAGAGCCTCGATGTAGGCCTGCAAGCTCGACAAGCGAGCGTCGCCCTGGTGCTCGAGCTTGGACACCCGGGGCTGGCTGACCCCGAGGCTGTCCGCGATCTGTTGCTGGGTCACCTGACGGCGAGTTCGCAGTTCCTCAAGCCGCAGCTCGCAGCTCATCTGGTCCTTGAGTTGGTCGACGTGCTGTCGGCGGGCCGGAGCCTTGTCAACGGCGGCGCGCAGATGCTCGATGTTCATCGCCGGTCTCCCTTCCTGTTCTTGTCGCCCTTGGTCTTCGACAACTTCGCGGTGCTGGCAGCTACTCGCGCCTCGGCCAGCCGTTTCTCGACCTGGTCGAGGAGGTCATCCGCGATCCACGTTTCGATCTGCCTACCGCCGCTATACACCTCCCAAGGCATAATGAATCTTTCGTTATATGCGCGCCGCCGGGCGGCCGACCACCCGAACCTGGGCGCGCCAGCGAGCACGTGTCCCCCCGTGTGATTGCGCTGAGATGAAGTCGATCCCAGGACAGTCGCGGAAGCGTCGCAGAGGGGTGGACACCGGAGCCTCGGCCGCATCCGGGTTCGCTCGAATCGAAGGGTGACTGTGACCCCGCACGTCCAGTCCGACCCTGCCTGCATAAGGTTGGGAGGTGCGCGTGGGGTGCTGTCTCCTCGCCTCCGGGCCCAGCGCCGGAGGTACTCCCCTTCCAGCCACGACGACGGTCAGGGCAAGCGCAGGTGGTCGCCGGTCCGTTCGGCATCCAACGGCTCGAGCGTGGCGTTGGTCGCTTCCATCTGGCCGTCCGTGGCAGCCCGGTCGCCCCACGGCATCGAAGCCGTCCACCGCCAGGCGAGTTCCAAGACCGCCAGGAGCGCGGTGACATCGCCGTTGCCATTGGAGAAGCGTCGTAGGGCGGCGATGTAGTCGTTGCGCAGAACCGTTGGCACAACGATCCGGCAATGACCGACCGAGGACAGCTCGGCGTTCATCATCAACCGGGCTGCGCGCCCGTTGCCGTCAACGAAGGGATGGACCTCAGCGACCACGGCCATCACGTACACCGCTCGAGGCAGCCCGGCGGGCAGTTCAGTGGTGCGCGCGAGACCACGCAGTAGAGTCCCGTGGACCCTTTCGGGAGGCACGAACTCGGTTGTTCCGGCGCGGTTGGTCGTGTCCTTGAACGTACCCGGGCCGACGTCGGGACGGCCGACCATCAACGTCCGATGGCGGGTGCGAAGCAGTTCGATCGCTTGCTCGGGATCGTCGCTGACGGTGGCTCGTCCGATTGGATCGACCACACAGCGGTGTGTCCCGAGTAGGTCATGGCCATCAGGAGCACGCTTGGCTGGCGGTGTCTGAGTCTCAACGATCTCGCGAGCCTGCAGGATCGTGAACTCGGTGCCTTCGATGTAGTTGGAGAAGTAGGCCTCGTAGAACGGCAGCTCACCGTCAGGCTCCGGCGCGGGCAGCACCGGCGCGCCCTCAAGTAGAAGCTGGTTCGCGCAGGCTTCGAACATCTCCAGGCGCCGGGTGTCCCACGCTGTTCCGCGCAGCGCTGCACGGGCCAACGGTCCGCTGAGATGCGCCGGCAACTCGTCGCCTGCGATAGAGGCGAACAGTCCATGCACGACCTTTGGATCCTGCCCGAGTTCGGGGGCCAGCTCGACGGCGTCCTTCTCGAGCTGCCGTAGTCGGCGCTCGTCGCGCGACAGTCGCTTCTCCGCGACCCAGTCTTGGAGTTCTGCCTGCGACAGCGTGCGGCCCGGACGGCCATCTCGACCACGCGATTCAGCCAGGTTGTCCACCAAGGCCCGCGCCGGCGTGGCCATGTGCAGACCTGCCGGCCAGGCCAGGTCACTGTCGTGGCTGACGCGCGGCCGCACCAGCACGTGTACACCGGGAAGGGTGAAGTTGGTGGTCCTGGCGTCGGTGGCAAGGGTGACCACGCCGCCGTCGACGCGCCCGCCGAGTGCGGCGGTGCGGTCGACAACGACGGCGTCCGGACAGTACTCGGCGATGATCTGCCACAGGTTTGCGGCGACGATGGACGCGGCCTCAGAGTCGGTGTCCGCCGAGTAGATGCCCTTCGCGATCTTGACGTAGCGGCCGGCGCGTTGCCCCTTGGTCAGCGCTGTGCGAGACAAGTCTCTAGAACGAAAGATGGTCCGGGGACCGGTCGGGATGGTGCCAGCGGCCATGCAAAAATCCTCAGTTAGCGCGGCTAGTTTACATTATGTTGCGATAGCGACTGAGAGGCGCATTCATTTCCGGAGCTTACCGGGCCAAGGTTTACATTTTCCTCAGCCAAGACTCGGATGGAGTCTCCGCCTGGCCGCTGCACAGAGCCACCGCCTCGTCCGTGGCGAGGACGAACCGTTGCATGCGAGCAGGAGAGCGGTTCGCGGACGCAACGTCCACCGCAGTGGCCTGGCAGCTGTGGACGATCGCCCAAGCCTCAGCTCAGTCCGCTGGGGGCCTGCCTGTCTGTCGGTGCTCGATGAGACCGGCCCCGCGGACTGGAGCCGCGCCACGGCACGTGCACGATCACACCTGCGGAGCTCGCTGACGTACCGACAGGGCGCGGTGCCATAGGCAGGCCGGCAAGGCTGCTCCGTCCCACCAACCGTCCGGAATGGGCCGTCAGTTCACGTGGTGCGCTCGGCCGCGCGCCGCTGGAACCACGCGACCTGCGCCAGACAGGGCAGAGCCCGAACCTCTTATCGAGGACCGGAGCGGTCACAGACCGTCGGCGAACGTATCCGTCCGTGCCAAGAAAGACCGGAAGCCCGGCTCTCCGAAGAGAGCCGGGCTTCCGGCAGAGACCCCTTCAACTACCGGGTCCCTTGAGTCCTACGGAAGGTTCGCTGCCGGGATCCCTGAGAGGTCCCAGGTGAACTCCGTCGCCGTGCCGGGGTCGAGCGAGAGCAGCACGGTGTTCTGGACGATGTTGGTGGCGTCCAGAGCGTCGAGGAACTCCGCCTGGGTCGCCTCCTCACCGTTCAGGGTGAACAGGACCGTCTGGCCTGCGTACCCGAAGGGCACGACCTCGACCTCCCAGAGGTAGTCGTTCGCCAACTGGACGGTTCCAACCGGAGCAGGTGTCTTACTGACAACCTGAGCGTCCGAGATGGTGCCGTTGGTCAGCGACCACGACTCCGAGATGCCGAAAGCGGGGTCCGCCGGCTGGTAGACGAGCACGTCCCCAACCGACACCTCGTCATTGAACTCGTCACCGGTCGCAACGAGACCGTCCACCAGCGTGCTGTCCGCGCCCGCTGGTTCCGGGACCTCCGCCGTGTCCGTCGCGCTCGTGCTCAACACGATGTCGCCAGCGTCCTCACCGACGACGACGCCCTCGATGCTCGGCAGCGCCTCGGTCGTCACCTCGTACGAGAGGATGGTGTTCTCGTAGCCGAAGCTGACCGCGAACCCGACCTCGAGTGCCAGGTTGAAGCTGTCGGCGTTGTAGTCATCGCCGACAGCCAAACCGCCGGCGAAGGGATCGCCCGCAGACTGCACCTCGGTCTCACCGTTGATGGTGTAGATCTCATCCGTCTCAGCCCCGATAGCGAACTCGGGGAACAGTGGCATGAGAGGCAGGGTGTCAGCATCTGCGTCATCGTCAGCGTTCGGGTCCACCGTCAACGGAAGCACGTCGGTCAACGAGACACCCGTCAGGTCCTGGTTGACCAGGTCATGCCGGATAGCGGTTGGGACGCCGTCGTCATCGGTTGCCAGGATCACGGCAGTGAGCATGTCGCCACTGCTGAGGTTGTTCAGGAACAACGTCTGCGAGGCTGAGGTCCCATCCACGCTGTAGGTGACGTTGATGTCGCCCGCAAGGCCTGCGACCGCTGGTGTGATCGCCGTGAGGGCCACACCGGACGCTCCGTCGACCAGCGCGATGCCGAGGCTGCCTGTCGGGTCGAAGTCGAAGATGTAGCCACCTCCGTTGTCGACACCGACCACGCCGGACAGCACCACGTCACCTTCGGCGACGTTGTGCGTGACGACATCGCCGCTGACGGTGGTCTCGATCTCGACCTGAGCCACGTCAGGGTTCACAAGGCTGCTGTTGAGGAACGCCTCGAACGCCGTCTTCGTCGATGGCACGCCGTCGATCTCGAAGGAGTCGTCGGTGTACTCGTACTCGGTGACAGCGGCGCCGTCACTCAGGTAGACGAGGTCATCTCCGGTGTCAGC
>SLHP01000253.1 GCA_007136095.1 Nitriliruptoraceae bacterium | reverse complement strand
TCCTCGGGGAGGTCATCGAGCAGCCCCAGGCGCCTGGCGCGGGCGATCGCGAACGCGGTCCCGACGGCCTTCGGGGGGTGGGAGGCGATCGTGGAGGTCTGCGGGGGGATCCACAGCTCGCGGCTCCCCCAGACCTTGTGTCGACCCTGGGAGATGGGGTCGTCACGCGATGCGGTGAAGGAGTGCAGCGTGTCCGCCACGGGGTCGGTGCCCGCCACCTGGCGGGCACGTGCCATCACGAGCGCCCCGTCCCGGTAGTGCAGGAAGGCGGGATCGGTCGGGCGTGAGACCGCGCCGACCACGGCCATGTCCTCGTGCCCCGCGGAGGAGATCGTGTAGAAGCCCTCGCCGGTGGCCTTGAGATTGCGCGCGGCGACATCCAGCGCCCGGGAACGCACCTGATCCTCGAACAGGTCCAACGCCGCCGCGACGGACAGGCGCGTTCCGTCGGTCAACGGGTCCTGCGACTGCAGGTGCGGATCGACCGCCGGCGCCTCCGCGATGGCGCGGTCGAGCGCAGCTTCGACGATGGCAACGCGATCCAAGGTTCGTCCTCCGGCACGACGAGCGCATCACGCTAGCTCCGCAGCGCAGCGATCATCGAACCGGCACAGGCACTACGGTCCAGCGCGTCGCAGGCAGCGCACAGGCAGCCCTCGAGGAAGGACGTGCCCATGCCCGAGATCCGGACCGCACTCGTCACGGGCGCAAGTCAGGGCATCGGAGAGGTCACGGCGCGCGCGCTGGCGGCCGCCGGGTGGCAGGTGATCCTGGCGGCCCGGAACGTCGACAAGCTGCAGCAGGTCGCCAAGGACATGGACGGCGAGCCGCTGATCGTCGGCTGTGACGTGGCCGATCCGGCCGACGTCGCTGCGCTCTTCGACCGGATCGATCAGCGTTTCGGGCGGCTCGACGTGGTCTTCAACAACGCTGGCGTGAACATGCAGGCCACCGAGGTCGGCGAGGTCACCTGGGAGGACTGGCGCCGGATCCTCAGCATCAACCTCGATGGGGCCTTCCTCGTGGCGAGCGCCGCCTTCCGCATGATGAAGTGGCAGGACCCGCAGGGTGGGCGGATCATCAACAACGGATCGATCTCGGCCCACACGCCGCGCATACACGCGGCCGCCTACACCGCCTCGAAGCACGCGATCTCGGGCCTCACCAAGTCGCTGTCGCTCGACGGACGGCCCTACGACATCGCGTGCGGTCAGATCGACATCGGCAACGCCGAATCCCCGCTGACCGAGCGGATGGCCGCCGGGGTGCCGCAGGCGGACGGCCCGATCCGCACGGAGCCCCGCATCGGGGCGACGCTGGTCGCTGATGCCGTCGTGCAGATGGCATCACTCCCCCTGCACGCCAACGTCCAGTCGATGATGATCATGGCGACCAAGATGCCGTTCGTGGGTCGCGGCTAGCCCATCGAGGCCTCCATCACTCTCCGGCGACACCACCTTCGCTCCGGGGATCGCTCCCGCCGGTGAACCCTTCGGGGGTGACCTGGATCGCGTGGGCGTGGCCAGCGATGTCTTCGTACGCGGCGAGCGATCTGACGGCGTGCCCGCGGCGCTCCAGCCGTGCAACGACCTGCGGTCCGAAGCGTGACTCGAGACCGACCGAACCATCCGCGATGTCGACCACGAAGCGGGGCGCGTCGAGTGCGGTCGCCACATCCTGACCACCGTCGAGCAGATGGCTCAGGATCTGGAGTTGGGTCTGGGGTTGCCCGTCCGCCCCCATGGTTCCGAAGACCAGCCAGGGGGCGCCGTCGCGGAGCGCCAGCGCGGGGATCAACGTGTGAAGCGGCCGACGTCCGGGGCCGATCGAGGAGGGGTGACCTGCCTCCAGGCGGAAGTGCGCTCCCCGGTCATGGATGCCGAAGCCCGTCCCGTCCGCGACGATCCCGGACCCGAAACCGCGGAAGTTCGATTGGATCAGGCTGACCATCAGCCCGTCGCTGTCCACCGCGCACATGTAGGCCGTCCCACCCGGGAGCGGACGGGCAGGCGGCCAGGCGGCGGCACGGTCATCGTCGATGCGATCGGCGATCGCCCGGAGCCGCTGCCGATCCAGCAGCTGCGATGGCGTCGCATCCATGTGCGCAGGGTCCCCCAGGTGGCCCGCGCGATCAGCCATGGCCGCGCGCACCGCTTCGATCTGACGGTGCAGGAACACCTCGGGATCATCGGCCGGATCGCCCAGTTCATCCAGGATGCCGAGCGCCGTCAGGGCCGTTACTCCCTGCGTCGGCGGTGGCAGCTCCAGGACCTCGACGTCCCGGAACCTGCCAGAGATCGTTCCCACGTCCTCGACGCGGTGGGCCGCCAGATCCTGCAACGTCATGGAGGATCCGCTCGCCTGCAACGCGGCCACCACGCGTTCTCCGATCACGCCTCCGTAGAGCGCGTCAGGCCCCTGCGCCGCCAAAGTCCGCAACGTTCCGGCGAGGTCGGGCTGACGGAACGACTCGCCGGCGACCATCGAGCCGTAGGTGCGCTGCCACCCCAGCTGATCCCCGATGTTCGCCCGAGCAGCGTCCACGAAGCCACCAGCCTTCTCCGACACCACGAACCCGCCCTCGGCGAGGTCGATCGCCGCCTGAGCCAGCTCGCCGAAGCTGCGGGTTCCCCACCTCTGCAGCAGTTCGAACCAACCGGCGGTCGCCCCGGGAACGGTGACGGCCAGAGCGCCGAACGTCGGCATCCCGTCGGTTCCCGCCAGGGACGCCGGTGGTGCAGGCGCCGCGTCCACAGCGGCCTGGATCGCGGCAGGCGTCGCTCCCTGCGGAGCCTTGCCCGCGCTCATCAGCCCATGGGCCGAGCCGTCGTGCACGATGGCCAGCAGGTCACCCCCCACGCCGCAGTAGTACGGGGTGACCGTGCTGAGCACCAGGTTCGTGGCGACCGCCGCGTCGACGGCGTTGCCCCCCTCGCGCAGCACGGCGGCACCCGCGGCGGAGGCGAGGTGGTGTGGGCTCGCGACGGCATGTCGCCGGAACGTCGGGGGCCGGTCCATGGGATCTCCTGAGGTGACTGGTCGTGGCTCGTGGTTGGTGGTTCGTGATCAGCAGTGCCGACCTAGATCTCCGCCGGGCACCCGAAACTGTACGGGCGGGGCATGACGGCGTCGGGGTCCGGGCCACCCCAGACCTCCTCGCGATCGAGCCCGACGAACAGCCCCACGTCGACCCCGTCCCGGATCACCACCTGATCGGGATCACCCACACGTACCTCGAGCACCTCGGCCCCGACGACGTGCGCCGGATCGGTCGGGGCGTTGCCGACCGCATCGGCGTGATCGGCACAGATCTTCTCGGTCGCCTCGAACCGCCCGATCGCTGTGTCTTCGAGGCCGGCGAGGTCCGGGGCAAGGTCGTCGACATCGGACCCATCGTCAGGGGCGGGTTCAGGGTCGGGGACGGACGCATCCGCACACCCAGCGAGCGAATCCCGACGAGCACCGTCGTCGTGCCCCATCGGCATCGCACCGCGCGGCAGGCGATCAGACCAAACCCATCGCGGCCGCGGCGGCGTCGAGCTCCGCGGCGATGGTGATGGGTTCCGCCGCCCCGGCGATGGCCCATTCCGGATCCTTGAGACCATGGCCGGTCAACACGCACACGACCGTCTGCCCCCGCTCCAGTTCGCCGGCCTCGTGCAGTTGCAGCAGGCCGGCGATCGACGCCGCGGATGCCATCTCGGCGAACACGCCGTGCCGCGCGACCAGCCGGAACCCCGCCAGGATCTCGCGGTCGGTCACGGACCGGATCGACCCCTCGGACTCCTCGGCCGCCGCGACCGCCTGCTCCCAGGACGCCGGGTTCCCGATGCGGATGGCGGTCGCGATCGTCTCGGGCTTCTCCACCGGGTGGCCCTGCACGATCGGTGATGCGCCGGCGGCCTGGTAGCCACGCATGACGGGCAGGTTGCCGGTGAGCCCGTCCGCCGCGTACTCGCGGTAACCCCGCCAGTAGGCGGTGATGTTGCCGGCGTTGCCGACGGGCATGATGTGGGTGTCCGGGGCACGACCCAGCTGATCGACGATCTCCCACGCGCCCGAGCGCTGTCCGTCGATCCGGTAGGGGTTCACCGAGTTGACCAACTCGACCGGGTAGGTGTCGGCGAGCTGTCGGCAGATGGTCAGCGCCTGATCGAAGTTCCCCTCGATCTGGATGACCTTGGCGCCGTGGACGAGCGCCTGTGCCAGCTTGCCCATCGCGATCTTGCCGGCGGGCACGATCACGCCGGCGGTCATCCCGGCCTTGGCGGCGTACGCGGCCGCGGCCGCCGAGGTGTTCCCGGTCGACGCACAGATGACGGCCTCGGCACCGGCCTCCTTGGCCTTGGTGATCGCCATGGTCATCCCGCGGTCCTTGAAGGAACCGGTCGGGTTCGACCCGTCGAACTTGATGTGGACCTCGCACCCCGTCAGCTCCGACAGGTGCTCGGAGTGGATCAGCGGGGTACCGCCCTCCCGCAGGGTCACGATCGGCGTCGAGTCGGTGACCGGCATGCGGTCGCGGTACTCCTCGATGATGCCACGCCACATGTGCGTGCCCGTGGTCGGTCGAGCGGCCGTGGTGGGTGCCATCATGGTCGGGCCTTCGCCGTGGTCGTCATCCGAGGATCTCGCCTTCGACCCGCAGGACGCTCGTCACGCGACGGACCGAGTCGATCCGGTTGAGCGCGTCCACGGTCGCCCGCAGATCGTCTTCGAGGGCGCGGTGGGTGATCAACACCAGCCGCGCCGAGCCGTCGGTGTCCTCCTGCCAGACCTGCGCGATCGACACGTCGTGCTGACCGAAGGTCTGGGCGACCTCGGCCAGTACCCCGGCCTGATCGTCGACGTCCAACAGCACGTAGTACCGCGTCGACAGCTCCCCCATCGGGCGGATCGGCTTGGCCCGATGCTGTGACTCCGTGGCCCCGCGGGCCGTCTGCAGGAGGTTGCGGGCCACATCGATGACGTCGCCGACGATCGCCGAGCCGGTCGGAAGCGCCCCGGCACCGCGGCCGTAGAACATCAACTCTCCGGCAGCCTCTGCCTCGACGTAGATGGCGTTGTAGGAATCACGGACGCTGGCCAGCGGGTGGTCCTTGGGCAGGAAGGTGGGGTGGACCCGCACGGCGACCCGGTCCTCGGATTCACTGGCGATCCCGATCAGCTTGATGACGTAGCCCAGGCGGTCCGCGACCCCGATGTCGACGGCGGTCACGGACTCGATGCCCTCACGGAACACATCATCGCCGTGGACCGCGCTGTCGAAGGCCAACGACGCGAGGATCGCGCACTTGGCCGCGGCGTCGTGGCCACCGACATCTGCGGTGGGATCCGCCTCGGCGTACCCGAGCGCCTGCGCGTCCGCCAGGACGTCCTCGTAGGCCGCTCCCTCCTCGGTCATCCGCGAGAGGATGTAGTTGGTCGTCCCGTTGAGGATCCCGATCACGCGGGTGATCCGGTCACCGGCGAGCGACTCCTTCAGGGGCTTGATGATCGGGATGGCACCCGCCACCGCGGCCTCGTAGGACAGGTCCACGCCCGCAGCCAGCGCGGCGGCGTAGAGCTCCGGTCCCTGCTGGGCCACCAGTTCCTTGTTCGCCGTGACGACCGGCTTGCCCAGCGTCAATGCACGCCGGATCAGCCCACTGGCCGGCTCGATACCACCCATGACCTCGATGACGACGTCGACGTCGTCCGCCTCGACCACGGTGGCCGGGTCATCGGTGAAGACCGAAGGGTCGAGCGGCAGGTCCCGTTGCCGGGTCAGATCCCGGACGGCCACCCGCGTGACCTCCAGCTTGGCACCGGTCCGCGCCGTGATGTCGTCCGCCTCCCGGCTGAGGATGGTCACGACGCCGCTGCCGACCGTGCCGCAGCCGAGGAGTCCGATCCGGATGACGCGGTCCACCGGCGTTCCTTGCGTGATGAGGGGTTCGACAGGTCACCCCGAGACTACCGCCAGACCTACGCCGGTCGGCGGTCCATGACAGGATGCCGCCACCGGAAGGCCACACAGTCGTCGAGGGTGCGGGGGATGCCCTCCCGGTAGGTCGGGACCAGCGGTTCGATACCCAGGTCCGACCACAGCGCGTCGGGGTCGACCGGCAAGGACAGGTTCCAACTGACGACGGTGTCCGCGGTGTAGAGGCTCGGACGGGTCGACGGCGTGAGCAGGTCGAGCGTCCCGGCACCCAACCGGGACAGTCCGGCCGGTGCCCGCAGGACCCGCAGGTCCGGCAGCTGCACCCGCAGGAAGCCGATGAAGTCGTCCCACCCGGCGGGGTCCCGATCCGCCAACGCGCTGGCGCCCACCCACCCGGTCTCGGCCGCGGCGATCAGGGCACGGGCCGCATCGACCACGTGCAGGTGGCCGTAGGGCTTGGAGTCCCGGCCTGGCAACACGATCGTGCCGCTGCGCACGCGGCCGAACAGTTGATCCGTCGCGCCGTACACGTGGGGCAGCCGCAGGCTCGCGACCGACATCCCCTGCTGCACACCGAAGGCCGCCAGCCGGCCCTCGACGAGCAGCTTGACACGGCCGTAGTCAACCGCCGGGTCGGGGACGGTCTCTGTGGTGATCGGCGTATCGGTGTCGCCATGGACCAGCAGCGACGATGCGAAGACGAACCTCGGCACCCCCGCCGCCGCGGCCGCGTGCGCGAGGTCCCGGGTCCCTCCGATGAAGGTCGCCGCCAACCGCGCCGCCGGTTCGAAGGTGGCGCGGCCCGCGAGGTGGATGATCGCATCGCAACCGTCCACGGCACGCGCCAGCGTCTCGGGTGACCGCAGATCGCCGTACACGACGTCCGCATCCAGACCCGAGACGAGGGCTCCGCGGGACGGCCGCCGCACCAGCAGGCGCGGCCGCATCCCCCGTGCGGACAGTTGCCGGGCGACCTCGGTTCCGATGAACCCGGTGGCCCCGGTGACGAGCACCTTCACGACGTCTGGCTCCTGACACGATGCGCATGGTTGGACCGAGAGCCCGATCGACCGGGCACGTCCTTGGGTTCGCTGCGGCCGGTCGTGACGGACCGGACCGATCAGCAACTCCGATCAGCAACTCCGTCGTTCGGCACCCCGGATGGTCACCGGGGCGGGCGCAGCGCGGTCCAGACGGTCGCGTGTGGCCGGAACCCCAGGCGTCGGTAGAGCCGATCGGCGCCGGAGCCCGGATCAGCACCGACCCCCACGCGGGCCCCGGCAGCAACGCCGAGGTAGCTCGACACCGCCCGGTGCATGAGCGCGGACGCGATCCCGATCCGGCGGTGCACGGGATGGACGATCACGTCCTCGATCACCGCCAGACCCTGCCGATCGTGCAGGAGCGTCAGACGACCCACCGGGCCACCGTGGCGCATCGCGACCCACACCTGGCAGCGGCCGGCACTGGCCAGTTCGCGCTG
>SLHP01000220.1 GCA_007136095.1 Nitriliruptoraceae bacterium | reverse complement strand
TGCTCGCCGACCGGTTCGACCGCATCCCCGGCACCCACCAACGTCGCGCGCTCGTGTCCGCGCTCACGCTGCTCGGCCTCGGCGAGATGTACGCCCGCTACGCCACCTACCCGGACCTCGCCCAGACCATCCGCACCCGCTTCACCGACCCGCAGGCGACCCTGGTCGAAATGTTCGGCCGGATGGTCTTCAACGTCCTGATCGGCAACCGCGACGACCACGCCCGCAACCACGCCGCGTTCTGGGATGGACGCGCCCTGACGCTCACGCCGGCATACGACCTCGACCCCCAGCCGCGCGACACCGGCGAGGCGACGCAGGCGATGGCCATCACCCGCGACGGTGACCGCCGGTCACGGCTGGCGACCTGCATCGACGCCGCAGGAGACTTCCTGCTCTCCGACGCCCAGGCACATGCGATCGTCGACCGGCTCGTGCAGACGATCGTCGACGAGTTCGACGACGCGGCCGACACGGTCGGGCTGACCGGCGTCGACCGGAGGCTGCTCTGGCGGCGGGCGTTCCTGCATCCGTACGCGTTCGAGGACTACGGGCCCGCACCCGCCTGACCTCCGGCCGAGGGCCCCGTGACGGGCGATCGCTACCTCGAAGATGTGGCGGCGTGCTGGGCCTCGACGCGGTCGCGCAGGTTGCGCAGTTGTACGAGCTCCATGGTCATGTGCCCGGCGTCGAAGAGCGGCAACAGCGGCGTGACCCACCGGTCGCGCGCGGCGATCCGTGTGCGGATCAGCAGCCGGGTCGATCCGTCGCCGACGGGCTCAAGCACGAAGCTCCAGATCCACTCGAGCGGCTGATCGGGCAGGGCGAGCACCAGGGCGCTGCCCGGGTCGAAGCGGGCGACCACCAGGTGCATCCGGTCGTTGAGCGGGACGCGCTCCCCCACGGCCAGGTTCTGCAGTTCCTCGACGATGCGGTCGGCAGAGTCGCCGGTGAGGAAGTCGCCGGCGCCGATCATCCGCTCCAGGGCATCGACCGCATACCACCCGCCACGGTGGTAGCCCATCTGCACCAGCCACGGCCACACCGCGGCCGGCGGCGCGGCGATGGTGGTCGCGCGGGTCGTGACGATCGACGCGTCGGGGAGCAGCTCGTCGCCCGGCAGTTCGCGACCGGGCTCATCGGGCGTGGTGCCGGCCGTGCGGGCGGCAGCGATCATCGCGACGAGGCCAGCGCTCAGCACGCCGACCGCAGCGAACCCAGCGGGCAGCCATCGACTGGTCGTCATGCTCGGACCTTCCCTGCTCGGCGGGGCGCGGTGGGGCGGCGGTTTCGGGGTCGCGGCCGCGGACCGCGACAACCCGCCGCAACAACCCTACGTGCCTTCGGAACCGAAGTCCGGTCATGACCACCCGACCTCTGCCCGCCGCCCGAGACGTCGCCGGCGCCGAGGCGTGGGTCCGCCAGGAGCTCAACGGGCTCCCCAGCGACGAGGTCACGGCGAGTCCGCGCTTCCGCGGCGGCCAGATGGCGGCCGACGCTGCGCTCGCCGCACTGGACATCACCGGCTACGCCAGCGGCCGCAACGAGGTCTGGCCGCCGGAGCGCCGCGGCGCGACCGCGCTCTCGCCCTACATCCGGCACGGGTTGATCCCCCTGCCGGAGGCATGGGCCGCGGTCGGCGACGCACCTGCACGCGACCGGCAGAAGTTCCGGGACGAACTGCTGTGGCAGGAGCACTCGCGTCACCTCTACGCACGGGTCGGGTCCGGGCTGGCTGACGGTCTGCGGCACTCGCTTGCCGGCGATCCCTGGAACGGTGGAGACATCGGCGAGGTCTGGGACCCCGCGATGGCCTGCCTCAAGGTCACGACCGACGAGCTCACCACCGACGGCTACCTCGTCAACCAGACCCGCATGTGGCTGGCCTCCCACTGGGCGGTCCGCGAGGGCGTCGACTGGCGTGCCGGCGAGGACGCGTTCTTCCGGCATCTGCTGGACGGCTCCCGGGCCGCGAACCGCTCCGGGTGGCAGTGGACCATCGGGACCGGCAACGGCAAGCCGTACGGCTTCTCGAGGTGGCAGGTCGACAAGCGCGCGCCCGGGCTGTGCGACACCTGTGCGCTCAGGGATGCCTGCCCGATCGACGGCTGGCCCGAGGATCCGCCGCTCCCCCGCGCGGACGAGCACCCGCGGTTGCGACGTGACGAGGATCCGGCGTTGACCGGCGGACCCGGGCGCGCCTCCATCACCGGGCAGCCCGAGGCCGTCTGGCTCACCGCCGAATCCCTCGGCGACGCGGACCCCGCGCTGGTTGCGCACCCCGACCTCCCGGCGGTGTTCGTGTTCGATGCACCGCTGCTCGCCCGGCTGCGACTGTCCGGCAAGCGCCTGGTCTTCCTCGTGGAGTGCCTCGCGGATCTGGCTGAGCGCACCCACCTCGAGGTTGCTGTCGGCGACCCGGTCGAGGTGCTGTCGGGCCGTCGGCTCGCGGCGACCTTCGCGCCGGTGCCGGGCTGGCGGAGACGCGCGGCCGCCCTGGACGTGGTGGCGACCCACCCGTGGCCCTGGCTGGTGCGCCCGCACGGCGGATCGGCCGCATCGTTCAGCGCCTGGCGCAAGCACGCCGAGCGTGGCGGCATCCCGACGGGCTGATCCCCGCGGGTGGTGATCGGCGGGTGGAGACCGGCGGGTGGTGACCGGCGGAACCGACCTTGTCGGCACGCCGATGTAGTCAGGCGGCTCGAACCAGGCCACTTCGCTACATCGGCTCTGGCGGTCGGTCGGCGATCGGGCGATCGGTCAGTGGTCGGGGTCAGACCCGGCGTCGTCGGGCGGTGCCGACGGTGCGTCGTCGGGCGGTGCCGACGGCGCGTCGTCGGGCGTGCCGTGATCCCACTCGTCGAGGATGCCCCGCTCCAGGCGGAGCCAGAACGGCAGTGGGGAGACCAGCACGACGATGAGGAACAGTGGCGACACCGGCGGAACGCCGAACGTCACGGCCAGGATCGCCCCGACCACCACGGCGACCACCACGGTGGTCACGACCGGATGCTCCACGATGCGTCGGTAGGTGGGGGCCGGGTCGCCGTTGAGACGCCACTGACGGAACCGCTCGTTGCGCAACCAACCTCGTGTGGCCCGCGCCAACGCCTGCAACCGTCCCACCGACACTCCCTCGCGTCCGACGCCTCCGACGGTCCGCACGAAGGTAGCCACCTGTCCGACCGGTCCACGTCCGGGCGCCGGTCCAGACCCGGCCGACCGTCCGGTCGACCATCCGACCCCCGCCCCCGCGCGGCGCCTGCCGGGTACGGTTACGCCACCGTAGGTCGGCCACGCGTGCTGTCGGCCGTCCGTCCCGACCGTCCATCTCGTGTCGGTCCCGGCTCCGTACGCCGGGGGAGCGCGAGAACGTCGCCACCAAGGTCCGTCATGCTCGGTAACACCAGCCTCCACCACGACAACGCCGCGGTTCTGTCCGTCCAGGCCGTCGACGGTCCCGAGACCGTTCCGTCGACCGCGTTCGATGAACGCCTCACCGGCACCTACGAGCGGCTGGGCATGCGTGCCGGGTTGTTGGAGGAGGTCGCCGGGATCATCGAACGTCGCTGGTGGCCAGCCGACACCCTGTTCTCCGACGCGGCGGCGATGGCCGGCGAGAAGGCGATCGAGGCGGCCGGCATCGATCGCAGCAGGATCGGCCTGCTCGTCGACACCTCGGTCAGCCGCGACCACCTCGAACCATCGGCCTCCGTGGCCGTACACGCCAAGCTCGGCCTCGCGACGTCGTGCCTGAACTTCGACCTCGCCAACGCCTGTCTCGGTTTCGTCAACGCGATGAGCCTGGCAGCCACCATGATCGACGCGGGCCAGATCGACTACGCCCTGATCGTCGACGGTGAAGGATCACGGGCGCTGCAGGAGAAGACGCTGGACCGGCTCGCGCAGGCGTCCACCACCGTCGAGGACGTCTTCCAGGAGTTCGCGTCCCTGACGCTCGGCTCGTGCGGCGCCGCAATGGTCATCGGCCGCGCCGACCACCACCCCGAGGGTCACCGCATCATCGGCAGCGAATCCCGCGCGGGCTCCGAGCACCACACCCTGTGCGTCGGCACGATGGAACAGATGCGGACCGACACCAAGGCACTGCTCGAAGCGGGGTTGGACGTGGCCGAGGCGACCTGGACCGCCGCGCAGCGCAACGGCTGGGACTGGGCGGCGATGGACCACTACATCATGCACCAGGTCTCGGCGATCCACACCACGCTGATGTGCAAGCGCCTGGGGATCGAACCCGACCGTGCACCACTGACGTTCCCGACGCGCGGCAACGTCGGTCCGGCGGCGATCCCGCTGACCATGGCGCTGTACCAGGACGACTTCAAGGCAGGCGACCGGATGGTCCTCTGCGGTATCGGTTCCGGGATCAACACCACCGCGACCGAACTGCTCTGGTGAGCCGCAACGCCCCACGCGGTTCCGCGGCGCCGGCCGCCCTGCCACCCCACGCGCTGCCCGGGTTGGACCCGACGTGGTCCCGTCTGGTCAGCGCGGTGGACGCGGACGGCCGGGAACGGACCTGGCACGTGCTCGACACGGGCCGGGCGACCGCTGCCGGCACCGGCGGCACGGGTGGCACGCTGCTGTGCGTCCACGGCAACCCGACCTGGTCGTACCTGTGGCGTGACTTGCTGGCCGCCGCACCGCCCGGCTGGCGGGTCGTCGCGATCGACCACCTCGACATGGGCTTCTCCGAGCGGACCCGGACCCTGCGCAGCCTGGCCAGGCGCGTCGAGGACCTCGAGGTGGTGGTCACGGCCCTGCAGCTCGACGGACCGATCGTGCCCGTCGCCCACGACTGGGGCGGGCCGATCGCGCTCGGCTGGAGCCTGCGCAACCACAGCCGGCTCGGCGGCATCGTGCTGACCAACACGGCGGTACACCAGCCCGAGGGGGCCAGGGCGCCGTCGCTGATCCGCGCTGCGCGGACGCCGGGTGTGCTCGACACCGCGTGCGTGCGGACCCCGACGTTCATCCGGGGCACGCTCGGACTCGCGGAGTCGTCGCCGCCCGATGAGGTCCGCGCCGCCTACCACGCGCCCTACCTCACCCCCGACCGCCGACACGCCATCGGCGCGTTCGTCCGCGACATCCCCCTGGAGCCCGACCACCGCAGCGCCCCGGCACTGGATGCGATCGCGGCCGGCCTGGAGGCGCTGACCGACGTGCCGGTGCTGCTGGTCTGGGGTGCGAAGGACCCGGTGTTCTCCGACCTGTACCTCCACGACCTGCAGGACCGGCTGCCGCACGCACAGGTGCAACGGGTCGCGCAGGCCAGCCACCTGGTCCCCGAGGACGTCGACCTGGCCCCCATCGTGGACCGCTGGATCGGCTCGCTGCAGGCCGACGACACGCCCTCGCCCGTGGACGGGACCGTGCCGGAGGCGTTCCACCTCGACGCTGCTGCCGAGCGCAACCCGTTGTGGGCGGCGCTGGAGGACCCGTCCCTGCAGGGACGCCCCGCCATCGTCGAGGTGGCGGACACCGCCGACACCGCGCCGACCATCGTCACCTTCGACCAGCTGGCGGCGAACGTGACGGCCCTGGCGGCCGCGCTCGCCGAGCGTGGGGTGGCGCCCGGTGACCGCGTCGCGCTGCTGGTCGAACCCGGTGCCGATCTGGCGACCTGCCTGTACGCGTGCTGGCGGCTGGGCGCGGTGGTGGTCGTGGCCGACGCGGGCCTCGGGGCGCGCGGCATCACCCACGCGCTCAAGAGCGCCGCCCCCGACCACCTCATCGCGATCCCGAAGGCGCTCGCGGCCGCCCGTGCCCTGCGCTGGCCGGGACGGCCGATCGCGGTCGGCGACCTCTCCCCCACCGCGCTGAAGGCGGCCGGGGCGGACACGACCCTCGCGCAGCTGATCGAGGCCGGTGCGTCGCTACTGGCCCCCGCCGAGCCGGGCCCCGACGCCGAGGCCGCCGTGGTGTTCACCTCCGGCGCCACCGGCCCGTCCAAGGGCGTGGTCTACCGCCACCGGCAGATCGAAGCGCAGCGCGACGCCCTGCGGCGCACCTACGACATCACGCCGGACGACCGACTGGTCGCCGCGTTCGCGCCGTTCGCCCTGTTCGGGCCGCTGCTGGGCATCACCTCGGTCGTACCGGACATGGACGTGACCTCGCCCGGCACGCTGAAGGCCAGCGCCCTGGCACAGGCCGCCGTGGCGATCGACGCCACGCTGGTGTTCGCCTCGCCGGCAGCGCTGGTCAGCGTGTTGACCGGCGCCGATCAGCTCTCCACGGCGCAGCGCGACCCGCTCAACCGCGTCCGCCTGCTGCTGTCCGCCGGCGCACCGGTGCCCGCCGAACTTCTGCGTGCCTTCGGGTCGCTGCTCCCCAACGCCGAACCCCACACGCCGTACGGCATGACCGAGGCGCTGCCCGTCGCCGACATCTCGCTGGCGCAGATCGACGCCGCCGGGACCGGTAACGGCGTCTGTGTCGGCCAACCCGTCAGCGGTGTCGAGGTGGCGATCAGCCCCCTGGATGACGCGGGCGAGGCCACGGGTGCGCTCACCCGGGCCAGCGAGGTCACCGGCGAGGTGTGCGTCCGGGCCGCCCACGTCAAGGACCGCTACGACCGGCTCTGGGCCACCGAAGCCGCCAGCTCGCGCAACCCCGGATGGCACCGCAGCGGCGATGTCGGCCACCTCGATGCGGATGGCCGCCTGTGGATCGAAGGCCGACTGATCCACATCATCACCACCGCGGACGGGGTCGTGACCCCGGTCGCGATCGAGCGGCGCGTCGAGACCCTGGCCGGGGTGGCGATGGCCGCCGCGGTCGGCGTCGGACCAGCCGGCACCCAGCAGGTCGTCGTGGTCGTCGCGCCGAGCGACGGCGGTCGTGACCGCGGGCTCGCGTCACAGGACCTGACCGACACCGTGCGCAACGTCGTCGACGTCGAGGTGGCGGCGGTCCTGCTGACCCCGGCGCTGCCGGTCGACATCCGGCACAACTCGAAGATCGACCGGGCTGCGATCGCCGACTGGGCGGCGACCGTGCTCGGCGGAGGTCGGGTGACGCGGCTGTGAAGGTCCTGGTCACGGGCGCGACGAGCCTCATCGGATCTGCAGTGGTCCGATCGCTCATCGCGCGCGGAGACGAGGTCACCACGTTCCAACGACGGCCCGCCGGGCTGGACACCCCCGAGGTGCTGGGCGACATCACCGACGGTGATGCCGTGACCCGGGCCACCGAGGGCATGGACGCGGTCATCCACCTCGCCGCCCTGGTCTCCGTCATCGGCGCGTGGCCCACCTTCGAGGCCGTCAATGTGCAGGGCACCGCCAACGTGCTGACCGCCGCCCGGCAGGCGGGGGCGACCCGGTTCGTGCACATCTCGTCGCCGTCGGTGGCCCACCACGGGACGTCGCTGGCCGGAGAGGGCGCCGGTC
>SLHP01000089.1 GCA_007136095.1 Nitriliruptoraceae bacterium | reverse complement strand
ATGGGCACGATGGCGGCCTACCTGTACTCGACGTGGCAACTGGTGGTCGGCGGCCACGACCTGTACTACGAGGCACAGGTCGTGATCATCGCCTTCATCGTGCTCGGCCGCTACCTCGAAGCGCGTGCGAAGGGCAACGCGGGTCGGGCCATCCGATCGCTGTTGGAGTTGGGCGCGAAGGAAGCCCGCCTGCTCCGTGACGGCTCGGAGCAGATGGTGCCCGTCGACGAGGTCGTCGTCGGTGACCTGCTCCGGATCCGTCCCGGTGAGAAGATCCCGGTGGACGGCGAGGTCGTCGGCGGCGCGTCGGCCGTGGACGAGTCGATGCTCACCGGCGAGTCGCTGCCGGTCGAGAAGACGGAGGGATCGACCGTCGCGGGGGCGACCCTGAACACCTCCGGGGTGCTCACCATCCGCGCGACGGCGGTCGGTGGGGAAACCGCGCTGGCCCAGATCGTCCGACTGGTCGAGGACGCCCAGTCCGGCAAGTCCGACATGCAGCGTCTGGCGGACCGGGTCTCCGCGGTGTTCGTCCCGACCGTGATCGGGATCTCGATCGTCACCTTCATCGGCTGGTCGCTGTTCGCCGGCGACACCGCCCAGGCCATGCTGGCGGCCGTCGCGGTCCTGATCATCGCCTGCCCCTGCGCGCTCGGCCTGGCGACCCCGATGGCCACGATGACCGGCACGGGACGGGGCGCGCAACTCGGCATCCTGATCACCTCGATGGAGGCGCTGGAGCGGACCCGTGACATCCACACCGTGGTCTTCGACAAGACGGGCACGCTGACGCAGGGCAAGATGACGCTGACGGACATCGTGACCGCAGGGGACGGCGACGCTGCTGCGCGGACGTTGCTGCGGCACGCGGGCGCTGTCGAGGCGGACTCGGAGCACCCGATCGGCCAGGCCATCGCGACCGGCGCACGTGACCGCCTCGACGACGGGTTGCCGGCGGTCGACGGTTTCGAGGCCACGTCCGGGCAGGGGGTCCGCGCCACGGTCGATGGCACCGAGGTGGTCGTCGGCCGGCGCAAGCTCCTGGCCGACACCGGGCACCTGCTGCCGGAAGCGCTGGAGGAGGCCGCATCGACGGCCGAGGGCGAGGGCCGCACCGCGGTTTTCGTCGGCTGGGACGGCGAGGTCCGGGGCGTCCTGGCCGTCGCCGACACGCTCAAGGACGGCGCCCGTGCAGCCATCGACCGGCTCCACGACCTGGGGCTCGAGGTCGCGATGATCACCGGGGACAACCACCGCACCGCCCAGGCGATCGCCGCGTCGGTGGGGATCGACCGCGTCATGGCCGAGGTCCTCCCCGAGGACAAGCAGGCCGAGGTCGAGCGGCTGCAGGCCGACGGTCGGATCGTCGCGATGGTCGGCGACGGGGTGAACGACGCCCCGGCGCTGGTCCAGGCCGACCTCGGCATCGCCATCGGCACGGGGACCGATGTCGCGATCCAGTCCAGCGACCTCACCCTGATGCGGGGCGACCTCGATGGGGTGGCGACCGCGATCGAACTGTCCCGTCGGACCCACCGGACCATCCGGCAGAACCTGTTCTGGGCGTTCGCCTACAACACCTCGGCGCTGCCGATCGCCGCGTTCGGGCTGCTGAACCCGATGATCGCCGGGGCCGCGATGGCGTTCTCCAGCGTCAGCGTGGTGACCAACTCGCTGCGCCTGCGCCGCTTCGGCCGCTGAGGTACGTCCGGGTCGACGGAAGACGTCGGCACCTCCCGGGGTTGCCGCTGGTGCGCGACCCCGTCGTGCCTGCTGTGCCTGCTTTCCCTGCACCCGACCCGGAGGATCCATGCGCCAGCTGCTGTCCATGCTCGCCGTGCTCGGGGTCGTGGCAGCGGCCTGCAGTGCCGGACCGGAGCCGTCGTCGAACGACGTTGGAGCGGGCGATGACCCCGCGGCCACCGAGCAGGACGACGCCGGTGTGGACGCACCGGACCCACAGGAGGACGCCGACGATCCGTTGGCGGACGCGATCCGCACCCAGTCGTTCGGCTGTGTCGAGGATTCCTTCTACTGGGAGGTCGACACCTGCCAGCCCGCGACGCTGATCGACCTCGATGAGATCATCGCGGGCGGGCCCCCACCGGACGGCATCCCCCCGATCGACGATCCGGCGTTCGAGTCCGTCGGGGCCGCGGACGAGTGGTTGACCGACGACAGCCCGGTCATGGTCGTCGATGTCGATGACGACGTCCGCGCCTACCCCCTGGCGATCCTCACGTGGCACGAGATCGTCAACGACACGGTCGGCGGAGTCCCGCTGGTGGTCAGCTACTGCCCGCTGTGCAACTCCGCGTTGGTGTTCGACCGCCGGATCGACGGGCCGGACGGCGAGGAGGTGCTGGACTTCGGTACCTCCGGAAGGCTGTACCTGTCCAACCTGATCATGTACGACCGCCAGCACCGCAACCTCTGGACCCAGTTCGAGGGGCAGGGGGTCGTCGGTGAACGGTTCCTCGGGGAGAGGCTCGACCGCGTCCCCGCGTGGCTGTTCGGTTTCGGGGAACTGGCCGACCTCCACCCCGATGCGCAGGTGCTGTCCCGCGACACCGGCGCGAGCCGCCCCTACGGCACCAATCCGTACGTCGGCTACGACACCGAGGGCCGGGCCCCCTTCCTGTTCCGCGGCGAGATCGACGACCGCGAATCAGCGATGGCACGGATGGTCGGCCTGGCCGACGGTGATGATGCCGTGGCCGTCCTGCTCGACCGCCTGGTAGAGGACCGCGTCGTGACGGTTGATGTCGCGGATCGTCCCGTCGCCGTGGTCTGGGCACCGGGGCAGTCCTCCGCGCTGGACACGGAGGTCATCGACGACGGCCGAGACGTCGGACAGACTGCGGCGTTCGTCGCTGCGTTGGATGGCGAGCCGATCGAGCTGGAGCCGACCGATGAGGACCGACGCTTCCGCGACGCGCGGAGCGGATCCACGTTCGATCTGCGGGGGCGGGCCCTGGACGGGCCCCTGGAGGGCCGCCACCTGGAAGCGGTCGCCCACGACGACACCTTCTGGTTCGTCTGGGCCGCCTTCAAGCCGCACACGGAGGTCGTGGCTTCCTGACCGATCCATCGCACCCCTGCCACCGTCAGCCACCTGTCCCGAAGGACGCCACATGACCACATCCGACCTGATCGGGTCACCGACCGCGCCGCCCGCGGCCTACGACGACCTGCGCGCCCTGTTCATCAACTGCACGCTCAAACCGTCACCGGAGCCCTCCCACACGGAGTCGCTCGCGGAGATCTCGATGACGATCATGCGGGAGAACGGCGTCGAGGTGGATGTCATCCGCGCGGTCGACCACGACATCGCACCCGGGGTGTACCCGGACATGACCGACCACGGTGCCGCGTCGGACGAGTGGCCGGCGCTGTTCGAACGGGTCCACACCGCCGACATCCTCGTGGTGCTCACCCCCATCTGGTTGGGCGAGAAGTCGTCGGTCGCCAGCCGCGTCGTGGAGCGGCTGTACGGCAACTCCGGACAGCTCAACGAGCACGGTCAGTACGCGTACTACGGCCGGACGGGCGGGGCGCTGGTCACCGGGAACGAGGACGGCGCGAAGCACTGCGCGATGAACCTGCTGTACTCGCTGCAGCACCTCGGGTACGTGATCCCGCCGCAGGCGGATGCCGCCTGGCTGGGTGAGGCGGGACCCGGCCCCTCGTACAGCGACGAGGGCTCCGGAGGCCCGGAGAACGACTTCACGAACCGCAACACGACGTTCATGACCTGGAACCTGCTGCACACCGCGCGGTGGCTCAAGGACGCCGGCGGCTTCCCGGTCCACGGCAACCAGCGCAGCGCCTGGGACGCCGGGTGCCGCTTCGACGCGCCCAACCCGGAGCACCGCTGACGGCGGGCCGGGGCACCCGGTCCGGGCAGGCGCACATCGGTGGTCGCATGGGTGGTAACGGGTGCTGTGGGGTGCAGTACTGCACCTCTCACCAACCATCCCAGCGGTCAGCACCCATCACACGGTGAAGCGGTCCACCTCGACGTCGATGGTGACCTGGTCGTCGTCGAACGCCAGGAGTCCCGCCAGGCCGACGGCCTCGGGGAGAGGGTCGTCATAGACCCAGACGGCGTCCTCGAGCAGCCCGTCGTCCGTGCGGATCGAGAAGTAGCGGGTGGTGCTGCCCTTGTACGGACAGACCGTGCGGGTGTCGGATGGCTCCAACCGGTCGAGCTCGACGTCGTCAGCCGGGAGGTAGGTGCGTGCGGGCAGGCTCGTCTCGAACACCATCGTCGGGCGGCGGCTCTCCGCGATGACCCGATCCCCGACCCGCACGGTCACGTGCCGGTCGCTCGGCACGACATCGACACGGTGGTACGGGTCGCGTGGGTGTGCCGTGAGCCGCTCGGACTCCTCGTACCAGGCGTCCACCGCGTCGGGGTAGAACGCCACCAGGCCCTCCAGCGGCGGCGCGCCGTCGAGGGAATCCGGGTAGCTCCAGACGGCGTTCACCCGGAGCTCGTGACCGACGCGGATCGACCAGTACGCCGCATCACCCTTGAACGGGCAGTGGGTCTGGTGGTCCGTCGCCTCCAGCACGTCCTGCCGGACGTCGGTGAGCGGGACGTAGTAGACCGGCATGAGGCCGGTCTCGTGGAGCAGCATCGCCGCGGTGGTGTCCGCGATGACCTGCTCGGCGACAACGACCCGGAGCCGTCGGGGTGAGGGCTCGAGGTAGAGCTGGTGGGCGGGCGCGTCGACGGGAAAGTTGAAGGTCCCCGCCGGGTCACGCCCGAACGGACCGCTGCCGATCATCAGTGCCATACGGGATTCCTGTCAAGACGCGAGGTCGAGCTTACGGACCTCTTCGAGCAGGCGGAGCCACACCTCGGAGACGGCCGGGAACGGTGGCACGGCATGCCAGAGGCGTTCGATCGTGACCTCGCTGACCACGGCGATCGTCGCGGCGTGCAGCATCTCACCGACACCGGGGCCGACGAACGTCGCACCCAAGATGGTCCGGCGCTCCCGATCGATGACCAACTGGGCGGTCCCATCGGTGCCCTTGCCCAGCAGCGCGCCACCGGCGGTGTGCCCGACGTTGTAAGAGACGGTCAGCACGTCGTGACCGGCCTCGCGCGCCTGGGCCTCGGTGAGGCCGACGGCGGCGACCTGCGGGTCGGTGTAGACCACACGCGGTGTCGCGGTGACGTCCGCCCAAGCGGGGTCGACGTCGATGCCGGCCAGTGCGTCCCCGACCAGCCGGGCCTGGTACTTGCCCTGGTGGGTGAGCAGCGCACGTCCATTGGCATCGCCGACGACGTACAACCAGTCGTGGCCAGGAACCCGGAGGTGGTCATCCACCTCGATGTAGCCGCCGCGACCGGGCTCGACGCCGACCGTGTCCAGTCCGAGATCGTCGGTCGGTGCGCGTCGCCCGACCGCGACCAGGAGTTCATCGCCGACGAGTTCATCGCCGCCCGCGAGCGTGACGGTCACGGGTCCGTCCGTGCCGTCCCGGCGGACCTTCTCCGCACGTGCGCCCAGCCGGACGGTGATGCCATCGGCGTCGAGTGCGGCGACGACCTCGTCACTGACGAACGGTTCCTCGCGGGGCAGCAGACCATCCATCGCTTCGAGGACGGTGACCTCGGCGGCACCGAGGCGCCTGAAGGCCTGCGCCATCTCGACACCGATGACACCACCGCCGAGGACGAGCAGCCGTCCGGGGATCTCCTTCGCGCCGGTGATCTCACGGTTGTCCCAGGTACGCACGTCGGCGAGCCCATCGATCGGCGGGTGGGCGGCCCGGGTACCGACGCCGATCACGACGCCCTTCGTGGCCTCCAGGCGCGTGACCGTCCCGTCCTGGGCGGTGACCTCGACGTCGTTCTCACCGACCAGGCGGCCGTGGCCACGGACCAGCCGGACACCGGCGCCCTCGAGCCAATCGACCTGGCCCTGGTCGTCGAGGTTGGACGTGAAGGCGTCGCGGCTCTGCAGCACCTTGGCGACGTCCACCTCGCCGGTGATCGCGGCGGCAGCGGCGGGGACCCGCTTGGCGGCCTCGAGTGCCTCGGTCGGACGCAGCAGTGCCTTCGACGGCATGCAGCCCCAGTAGCTGCACTCACCTCCGACCAGTTCGGCTTCGACGATGGCGGCGGTCAGGCCGCGTTGGATGGCGTAGTCGGCGGCGTTCTCGCCGGCGGGACCGGCGCCGATCACGACGACGTCGTAGGTGTCACTCATTGTCGATCCTCCGGATCAGGGACGTGCCGGGTCGGGAGCAGCGGTGCTGCCCCGGTCGTGGTGGACAACCCGATCACGAGCACGCGGCTTCCATCGACGGCAGGCCGTCATCACCCGGTCGGCCTGATCGGGCCGTCATCACCGCAGCGCCAGGCGCTACGGTCGGGTGGGACCAGACGACCCGGCCGTGACCTGGAGCGGCACCGCCGGGGACGAGGCGAGTGCCCAGGCGGGGACCGAGGTGGGGAACGACATGAGCGACGCCGACGCAACGGACGATGACGCCATGTCGATGCGCGCGTTCCGCGAGTCGTTCTACTACGGCGAGCACGCCGACATGCAGTACAAGTTCCTGGCCAAGATGTCCGACACCGACGCGGCGGATCTGCTCGCTGGGATCCTGCACGACGTCGGTGGGGCGCTCGACACCAGGGACCTCACCTCCCTGCACGACCGGATCCAGCAGGCGCAGGCGGCGACCTACGCGGACGACCCGACGCCGCAGGTCGACGACGCCCCGTTCACGCCCATGACCCGCCAGCTGGGCGACACCCGGCTCATGCTGCTCTCCGCCGGCGGGGTGTTCCGGCGTGACGACGATCCGATGGGCCCCGACGGGCCATCGCAGACCGAGGCGCTCGGGATGATCAAGGAGTTCCTGCGTGGCAGCCCGACGTTGTCCGCGATCCCGACGGAGACGCCGAACGCGGAATTGACCGCCCGGCACCCGGGGTACGACGCCACCACCGCGCAGCGCGATCCCGGCACGGTCTTCCCCCTGGCCGTCCTACGCGACATCGCCAACGAGGGCCGGGTGCAACTCGCCCAGACCCACTACGCCTTCACGGGGGCGACCTCCCAGTCGCGGCTGAAGAAGGAAGTGGCTGACGCCTGGGCGCGACGCTTCGTCGCCGAGGAGGTGGATGGGTGCCTGCTCGTCGCCACCTGACCGGTGTGCCACGGGTCGGTCGGACTCGTCGCACGCGCCCTGGAAGCCGCCGGGATCCCGACGGTGTCGATCTTCGTCCGCGCCTTCGAGCACGTCGCGGGACGCCTGCGGGTCCCGCGCGTGCTCGTCACGCCCCACCTGATGGGCCGGACGGTCGGCCCGGTCGGCGACCCGGCACGACAGCGCGAGGTCGTCGAGGCAGCGCTCCGGCTGCTGGTCGAGGCCGACGGACCGGAGACGGTACGCCGCCTCTGACCGGACCGGTCGT
>SLHP01000035.1 GCA_007136095.1 Nitriliruptoraceae bacterium | reverse complement strand
GACCATGCGGCGACGCTCGGTCCCCGGTTGCCGTGCAGCCGCGCGCAGGGGGTGAACGCAGATGCACGCGAACCCGGGTCAGGCGGGGCGGTGGGCGATGACCAGAAGCTCGGGGTCGTCGAGACCGACCTCGCCAGCGCTGCGGCGGGCGTAGCTGCCAGGCTCGACACCCCGAACGCTGCTGACCTCCAGCCCCGTCCCCTCGACCAGCCCCACCGCTTCCCGGACGGTGTAGCTGGCGGTCCACAGATCGAACGATCGGCGGGCGTGCTCCGGCCCCCGGACCTCCGCGCGCTGGTGATGCACCAACTCGATGGTGTCGAAGGCATCCCCCGGGGCCAAGTGCCGGGCGGCGAACAACGCGTGGAACAGGGTGACGAGCACCACCCCACCGGGCCGGACCGCTGTCGCGAGGCCGCGAAGCACCACCGGGTCGGTGGCCGGCGAGGTCCCGAGTGCTCCCTGACACAACGACCACACCCCGTCGAAGGTGCCCGATCGCGCACCGAGCACCTCGGACAGGTTGCGGGCGTCGCCGACCAGGAGTTCGAGCTGGAGCTCGGCCGCTGCCGAGCGCCGTCCCGCCGCGATCAGTTCGGGTGACACATCGACGCCGACGCCGGTGAGGTCGGGCCGGCGCGTGAGCAGCGCCCGCAGGTGCCGTGCGTCACCGCACCCGACGTCCAGGACCGCGGATCCGGGAGCGAACCCCTCGGTGTGCCCCGCAGCCGAACCGCCGACGAGGCGCTCGAGCGCGGCCACCTCCTCGTCGGTACCCGCCGCGAACGCGTTGCGCCGGTAATCCTCTCCCTGGAACTCCCCGATGGGCAGGTAGAACGGGGCCGCGTCGGGTCCCGGGGCCGGTGGCACCACGGCTGGCCGATCCTGGGCGTCACGCCACGAGCTCGCGGACCCGGCGGTCACGCGTGGTCCGCCGACCGCTGCGCCCACCACTCATCCAGCGCCGCGAGCGCTTCCTCGTCGGTCATCGCACCGCGATCCAGGCGCAGCTCCAACAGGTGCTGCCAGGCCTCACCGACCGCTGGACCCGGTTTGATCCCGAGGTGCGACATGATGCGGTTACCGTCGATGGCTGGCCGCATGGAGTCGAGTTCCTCCTGCTCGCGCAGCTCGGCCACCCGCACCTCCAGGTCATCGACCCGGCGCTGGATCCTCGCGGCCTTGCGCGCGTTGCCGGTGGTCACATCCGCGCGGGTCAGCGCGTTGAGGCGGCCGTAGAGGTGTCCGGCGTCACGGACGTAGCGACGCACCGCAGCATCGGTCCACCCCTGCTCGTAGGTGTGGAACCGCAGGTGCATGCGGACCAGTTCGCTGACGTCCTTGACCGTCTGCTTGTCGAAGCGCAGCTCCCGCATCCGGTGCCGGGTCATGCGTGCACCGACCACATCGTGGTGATGGAAGGTCACCGCCCCGTCGTCGTGCACCTCCTTGGTGTCGGGCTTGCCGATGTCGTGCATGACAGCGGCGAAGCGCAGCACGAAGTCGGGGTCATCCCCCTCCAGTTCCATCGCGTTCTCCATCACGGCGAGGGTGTGGAGGTAGACGTCCTTGTGACGGTGGATCGGGTCGCGGCACTCCCGCAGGTCGACGAGTTCGGGGATCACGTGCTGCATCAGCCCCGCGCGTAGCAGGAGCTGGATCCCCCGACGGGGGCGCTGACCACAGATCAGCTTGACGAGTTCGTCCCGGATCCGCTCGGCCGAGATGGTCGCGAGTTCATCGGCCATGTCGATGGCGGCCCCGATGGCCGTGTCCGACGCCTCCGCATCGAGGACGGCCGCGAACCGCGCGAGCCGGACCATCCGCAACGGGTCGTCCCCGAACGAGGTGTGCGGATCGATCGGGGTGCGCAGGTGCCGTCGCTGGAGGTCGTTCAGACCCCCGAACGGATCGACGAACGCGAAGTCCGGCACCCGGACCGCCATCGCGTTGACGGTCAGGTCACGGCGCGAGAGGTCGGCTTCGATCGAGTCGCCGTACCGCACCTCGGGGTGCCGGGAGCCCGGTTGGTACACGTCGGCGCGGTAGGTCGTGATCTCGATCTTGCGGGTCGGACGGTCCGGGGTCTCCCGCTGGCACGACACGGTGCCGAACTCGGCGCCGGTGAGCCAGACGGCCGTCGCCCACGGACGCACAAGGGTCTCGGTCTCCTCGGGTGGCGCCGAGGTGGCGAAGTCGAGGTCGACCGACGCGACCGTCGTCGGATCCCCGCCGGCCAGCAACGTGTCGCGCACGGTGCCCCCGACCAAGTGCAACTCGTGGCCTGCAGCCGCGAAGCGATCGCCCAGCTCCCGTGCCTCCGGGTGGACGTCCACCAGGGCACCGAGCTGCGCTGCCTGTTGCGGGTCGAGCTGCTGCGGCACGCGGATCCTCCTCACCAGCGCACGGAGCCTACTGGCCACCTTCCGACGGTCCCGGACCACCGCTGCCGCGAAGCGGCCAGCCTGGGGCATGGCCACGGCACCGGGCGTCAGGAGGATGACGGGGGTCACGGGGTCGGTACCGTCGTCGGGGTCGAACCCGAGCCCCCCGTCGGACCGGGGCCTGTACGTGTGATCGAGTTCCGTCGCCGGTCACGCCACCACCGCATCACGTCACGAGCAGGACACTCGCTTGTCGGATCTTCCACCACCGCCACCGCCGCAACCGGGACCTCCGGCTGCTGCGGACCGTTTCGCGGAGCCGGAGCGATCAGCCGCCGGGCACACCGACCCGACGACTCCCTCTGACCTGGACCCGACCGACATCGATGCGTCCGGGCTCGACGCTGAACCACTCGACGACCGGGAACGCAAACTCGATCCGCGGATGGTCATCGTCTGGCGTGTGTTCGGCGGGCTCAGCCTGCTCTTCCCGCTGACCGCCCTGAGTGTCGCGGGGTACTTGCTGGTGTCCCCGGCGCCCTGGGCGGTACCGGCGACGGCAGCGATCGTGTGGATCATCGGCGTCACGTGGTACCCGGGAGCGCGGTACCGGGCCTGGCACTGGCGACTGACCGATATCGCGCTCGAGCTTCGCTACGGCGTGCTCGTCCACCGACATGAGGCCGTGCCGTACTTCCGCGTGCAGCAGATCGACATCAGCCAGGGCCCGTTCGACCGGCTGCTCGGGCTGGCCACCCTGCAGGTGACCACCGCGTCAGCCTCAGGCAGTGCCGGGCTGCCGGGGATCCCCGCGGCAGATGCCCCCCAGATCCGGATGCAGCTGCTCGCCCGGGCGGCCGTCGCGGTCAGGGAACAGCCCGACGAGGTTCGCGATGCCGTCTGAGCCGCCACCCCCGCCTGCACCAGACGACCAACCATCCGCCGCCCAACCGCCACCTCCACCACCGCCAGCCGGCTCCACGGGACCATCACCCACTCCCCCGCCACCACCGGCTGCTTCGTCTGCTCTCCCGCCGCCACCGCCTCCTCGAGCCGACAACGGCGAGGAAGAGGTGGTCCTCGGGTTCGCGGAGCCACGGCGGCTGCATCCAGCATCCGTCGTGCTCGGGATCCCGCTCTCGCAGGTCATCCAGTCCCTGATCTTCCCACTGTTCGCCGGGTTCGCGGCGGGCGGGATCGTGACCCTCTGGATCCTCGCGATCGTGGGCGTCTTCTCCCTGGTGTTCCGCGTCCTCGACTGGCAGCGCCGGCACTTCTCCTTCGACGGCGAGGTGCTCCGCGTGGACAGCGGCGTGCTGAGCCGGAGCCACCGCAGCCTCGATGTCGATCGCATCCAGCAGGTGGAGATCCAGCGCGGTCCCGTCCAGCGGCTGTTCGGTCTGGCGGCGATCCGTGTGGAGACCGCCGGCAGCGCCAGCGAACCGGAGGTCGATCTGCGGGTGCTCCCCGAAGCGGATGCGGTGGCGCTGCGAGCCGCCGTACGCGTCAGCAAGGCGCGTGCGACCGGACGCCCGTCCGAAGACGGCGAACTCGACGATGCCGGCGAGCCCGTGGGACGCCAGGTCCTGGAGGTCCCGGCGAAGCACGTCGCGATCGCATCGGTGACCGGCGCGCGGTTGCTGGTCCTGCCGGCGATCATCGGCGCATCGCTGCAGTTCGTCGGTCAGCAGGCGGGACGCTTCACCTCATGGATCGAGGAGCAGATCGGTCGCATCGATCCATCGACGTTGAGCGACGGGGTCTTCGAGGGCCCCGACTGGTGGCTGATCGCCGCTTCGGCGGTGTTCGTCGCGGTCCTGGTCATGGCCTTCGCGATCGGCGTCGGCCTGGTCCGCGACGGTCGGTTCCGCATCGAACGTTTCGAGGACGATCTGCACGTCTCACGTGGCCTGTTGACGACGCGCGAATCAGTGGTCCCGCTCCGCCGGGTCCAACTCGTCGTCATCCAGCGCAACTGGCTCCGCCGACTGCTCGGCTACGCCTCGGTCCAGATCCGCTCCGCGGGTGGATCCGCTGGTGGCGACGGACGGGTCACCGTCCCCCTGCTACCCGGCACCGACATCGACCGCCTGCTCCGGGAGATCCTGCCCGGTGTGGAAGGTGTCCCGACGCTGACATCCCACCCCCGCATGGCGCTGCGGCGCGCGCTGTTCCGGTGGTTGCGGCCGGCCTCGTACCTCATCGCGGCGTTGTGGCTGGCCCCCGGGGTGTTCGACGTCCTGGACAACACGATCGTGGCCCGGCTCGCCTGGGCCTCCCTGGCGTTGCTGCCGCTGAACGCGGTGCTCGCCATCGTCGAGTACCGACACCTCGCGCATGCGTTGACCGACATCGCCGTGGTCTCCCGGCGGGGTGCGCTGTCGATCTCGACCACCTTCGCGCCCGTCGTCAAGATCCAGGCCGTGACCGCACGGGCCAACCTGTTCCAGCGGCGCCTCGGACTGGCCTCGGTCGTGGTGCACATCGCCGGGCCGGGAGCGGTCGTGGCGATCATGGACGCAGCAGCGGACGACGCGACGGAACTGCACCGACGCCTGACGGAACACGCCGCAGCCCCGAGTCCTGCTGCTGCCGCGGTGCTGGGCTCCTCGTCAGGAAGCCGCGAGCCCGAGCCCGCGTAGCGACACCCGGAAGTCCTGTGGGTTGGTCGCCGCGGCCAGCGCGTCGCGCAGCGCCACCTCGCCCTGCTGGTAGAGCTCAAGGAGGTGCTGGTCGAAGGTCTGCATCCCGTAGTAGGAGCCCTCGGCGATCGCGTCCTCGATCTGCGCCAGTTGGGCCGGATCGGCGACGAACTCGTAGAGGCGGCTGGTCATCACGAGCGCCTCGACCACCGCGACCCGCCCCTCACCGGTCGCACGTGGCACCAGGCGCTGACACACGATGCCCTTCAGCGAGTTCGCAAGCGACAGCCGGGCCTGGTTCTGCTGTTCCTTGGGGAACATGTCAACGACCCGGTTGATGGTCTCGCGCGCGTCGGTGGTGTGCAGCGTCGAGATGACGAGGTGGCCGGTCTCGGCCGCCTGCAGTGCCGCGGTGACGGTCTCGATGTCGCGCATCTCGCCGATGAAGATCACGTCGGGGTCCTGGCGGGAGACCGCCTTCATGCCGGTGACGAAGTCCTCGGTGTCGACGCCGATCTCGCGTTGGTCGATGATCGCGTTGTCGTCCCGGTGCATGACCTCGATCGGGTCCTCCAGCGTGACGATGTGACACCGACGGGTCGCGTTGATGTGGCTGAGCATCGCGGCGGTCGTAGTGGTCTTCCCGGAACCCGTGGGCCCCGTGACCAGGACCAGACCGCGGTGCTCCTCCGCGAGCTTGCGGACCGACGGCGGCAGCCCGAGCGATTCGAACGACTGCGACCCCGGCAGTACCCGCCGGGCGACCGCCCCGATCGAGCCCCGCTGCTTGAAGATGTTCAGGCGGAAGCGACCGACCCCGGGGATCGAGTACGCGAAGTCGGCTTCATTCGCGTCGAGGAACCGTGCACGGATGCGCTCATCCATCATCTCGTTGCCCATGCGCTCCGTGTCACTCTGTGACAACGGCGGCAGGTCGATGACCGGCTTGAGTTCGCCGTCGACGCGGACGTAGGCGGGACCCCCTGCCTTGATGTGCAGGTCGGAGCCCCCGACCTCGACCAGGTGGGTGAGGTAGTCGTTGACGCTGTCCACAGGTCTCTCCGAACGGTTCACGGTGGTGCTGAGGTCATCGACCCCGAGAAGCCTTCCCTTGAGCGCCGGGAAACGCGCTTCGGTGACGACCCCGCCCGATCAACTCAGGAGAAGTGCGTTGCGCGCTCATCCGGGTGCGAAGGTGGCTGGAACCAACGCGGTCGGTGGGTCCCTCACACCTCGAGCAGGAGCGTAACCGGCCCGTCGTTGACCAGCGACACCTGCATATGGGTCTGGAACCGTCCCGTGGCAACCGTCGCGCCGAGCTCTCGCAGGCGGGCCACCACATCGTCGACCAGGTCGCGGGCGGTTTCGGGCTCTGCTGCCGCCACGAACGAAGGCCGGCGACCCTTGCGTGTATCGCCGTACAGCGTGAACTGCGGCACGACCAGGACCTGACCGCCGACATCCGCGCAGCTGGCGTTCATGGCGCCGCCCTCGTCCGGGAAGATCCGGAGGTTCCACACCTTGTCCGCCAGCCGTCGTGCGGCCGCGGTGTCGTCACCGTGCGTCACTCCCACCAGGACGACGAGTCCCGCGCCGATCCGCCCGGTCTCCTCGGCGGCATCTGCCGGTGTCGGCGCCGAGGTGACCGACGCCTGCGCGACCCGTTGCACCAGTCCACGCATCGATGTGCCTCCCTGTCGCCGCCCGAGATCGCCGCCCGAGGTCGCCGTCCGGGTGTCCCGGCAGCCTCCCGTTGTGCCAGGGTTCCGTCAAACCAGACCACATCACACCACCTCGTCCGAGCTTCTCTCGTACCCCAGCCTCGTTGAGGCCGCCCCTCGCGCTGCAAGGTGTGCTCGCTACCCTCCACCCATGCCCAGATACCCGACGCATCGCGCGACATCGGCAGGCGGCGTCGTGTGCGATGACCGTCCGGATGGTCGGCGCTGGGTGCTGCTCATCGCCCGTCGGAACGCTGCGGGACGTCCCCAGTGGACCCTGCCGAAGGGCGGCATCGAGGACGGTGAGACCGACGAACAGGCCGCCCTGCGCGAGGTCCGTGAGGAGACCGGGCACGGCGCGGTGATCGACCATCTGCTGGGCACGATCGACTACTGGTTCGTCTGGCGTCCCGATCAGATCCGTTACCACAAGTTCGTGCACTACTACTTCATGTGGTGGGACGGTTTGGCGGCGGGTGAACGCGATGACGAGGCGGAGCACGTCGAGTGGGTCCCGCTGGACGTCGCTCTCGTCCGCCTCGCCCATCGCAACGAGCGCAAACTCGTCGAGAAGGCACGCACCGACGAGGCCCAGTCCCCCCAGCCCCCCCGACACGCGGACGTGAGCGCGGACCGTTGAAGCCGTCCCGCGCCCTGCCACGGATGGCCGGGAACGACGCTGCCCCGCGTGCCTCGCCGAGCGCCGTCAGGCGCCTGCTCACAGGCGCCGTCATCGTGGCGCTCGTGGCGCTCGTGGCGCTCGT
>SLHP01000157.1 GCA_007136095.1 Nitriliruptoraceae bacterium | reverse complement strand
GCCCGGACGTGCTGGTCATACTGCTCGGTCACCCATCGCGGTGACGCGACATTGGGTGAGCGCAGGAAGGCGAGCAGCAGGGCGCCCACATCGCCGTCAGCAACCACCTCGATGTCGAGGTTGTCCGCATCGATGGCCGCGTAGTCGTCCAGCCAGCCGGGACGTGTCATGGGGCGGTCGTACTCGGGGCCCTCGTCGGCGAGGTGGCGGGCCGGGACGTCGCCGATCAGCTCGCCGTCGCGGATCAGGCGGAGGCGATCGCCCTCGACGACGTGACCGACGACGGAGGCCGGCACGCCCCAGCGCTCGGCGACCTGCAGGGCCTCCTCGACCCGCTCGGGAGCTACCAGCGCCAGCATCCGCTCCTGCGATTCGGAGCAGAGGATCTCCCATGACTCCATCGACGGCTCGCGCAGGTGGACCAGGTCCAGGTTGACGTCCATCCCCATCGAGGCGGCGGATGCCAGCTCCGAGGTCGAGCAGGCGATCCCGGCCGCTCCCATGTCCTGGATGCCCGACACCAGCTCACGCTCGTAGAGGTCGAGACAGCACTCGATCAGCTGCTTCTCCGCGAACGGGTCCCCGACCTGCACGTTCGGCCGCTTGTCATCGAGGGCATCGTCGAACTCCTGGCTGGCCAGCACGGACGCGCCCCCGATGCCATCGCGACCCGTCGCGCTGCCGAGCAGGATCGCGACGTCACCGACGGACTCGGCCTTGGCCAACTGCAGGCGGTCGCGCTGCATCACCCCGATCGCCAGGACGTTGACCAGGGGGTTGCCGGCGTAGGTGTCGTCGAAGACCGTCTCACCGCCGATGTTGGGTACCCCGACGCAGTTGCCGTACCCCCCGACCCCGCGCACGATCCCGTCGACGAGATGGCGCTGCTTCGGGTCGGGTTCGTGGTACCGGCCGGTGCCGTCGGTCCAGCCGCCCGGGTCGCCGAACCGCAACGGGTCCATGACCGCGATCGGGCGGGCGCCCATCGTGAAGATGTCGCGCAGGATCCCGCCGACACCGGTCGCGGCACCCTGGTAGGGCTCGACGAAGCTCGGGTGGTTGTGCGACTCGATCTTGAAGGCGACCGCCAGCCCGTCGCCGACGTCGACGACGCCCGCGTTCTCGCCCGGTCCGACCAGGATCCACGGCGCGTCACCGGCCAGCCCGCGCAGGTGGATCTTGGAGGACTTGTACGAGCAGTGCTCGGACCACATCACCGAGTACATCCCGAGCTCCGCCACGGTCGGCGTGCGCCCGAGCCGCTCCTCGATGCGGTCGAACTCGTCGCCGCGCAGCCCGAGCTCGTAGCCGAGCTCGCGCGCACGTTCGGGGGTCAACGTCTCCTGCGGCGGGAACGTCGAGGTGGCGGCGTCGGTCACGAGGTGCTCCGGTGAGGACGAGCGGCGATCGGTGGGCCGCGGCGAGCGGTCCGGCGGTGGTCGAGCCAGGGGCTTGCGTGGGTCCGGGCGGACCGGATGGTCGGTCGCAGCCTACGCGCCGGGCTGCGTGCGATGTCATCCCGGTATCCTCAGCCGGGCAGGGTCGCGGGTCCGAACGCCCTGCAACCCGTCACCGCCGTACCGAAGGTCAGCTCGATGGACGCACTCAACATCCTTCGCGCCGTGCTCGTGGCCTGCGCGTTCGTCGCAGCCGTGCTGCTCGGCCTGCGTGGCGAGTGGTTCCCGGCCGGCGTGCTCTTCCTGGGGATCGGCGCGCACCTGCTGCTGTTCGTGTGGCTCCGGCGGCAGAAGGCCCGCGAGATGGAGCAGGGCATCCGCATCTGAACCGGGGGTCGCGCCCTCACGACCCCGATCTCACGCGCCGGTCGGTGCGGCCGCAACCTCGAGGATGCTGTCGAAGAAACCCCGACCGTCCTCGCCGCCCATCAGCACCGGATCGACGGCGTGCTCCGGGTGCGGCATCAGCCCGACGACGTTGCGCCCGGCGTTGCAGATCCCGGCGATGTCCCGGGCCGACCCGTTCGGGTTGTTGCCGGGGGCGTAGCGAACCACCACCCGGCGGTCGGCCTCCAAGGCGTCGAGGGTGCGCTCATCGGCGTGGTAGCGACCCTCCCCGTGCTTGGCCGGGACCACGATCGGTGGCGCATCCGCGTACGCGCGCGTCCACGGGGTGTCGGTGGCCTCGACGTCCAACAGCACGTCCCGACACACGAAGCGCAGACCCTCGTTGCGTAACAGGGCGCCGGGCAGGAGCCCAGCCTCGCACAGCACCTGGAACCCGTTGCAGATCCCCAGGACCGGTCCGCCGTCCCGGGCGAACGCGGCGATCGCCTCCATGACCGGGGCGCGGTGTGCGACCGCCCCGCAGCGCAGGTAGTCGCCATAGCTGAAACCGCCCGGGAGGATCACCGCCTCGACGCCCTTCAGATCGGCGTCCGCGTGCCACAGCGTGACCGCCTCGCCGCCGCAGGTCTGCACCGCCACCGCGGCATCGTGATCGTCCAACGACCCGGGGAACGAGACCACTCCGACGCGCACCACGACCTCCTACGGGGATCTTCGTGACTGGGTCGCCAGGCTAGCGCGGGCACCTTCCCCGCCCGTCCTTCACTCCGCCGGGAACCCGGCGTCGAGGATCAACTGCAGGGGGTCATCGTCAGCGAGCAGTTCCTCGACATCGAGGCAACCTCGAGGTCGATCGCGCCCGAAGGACAGGCGCTCACACGCATCGGCCTGCGCGCGGGCCGCGGCCAGCTCCGCTTCGGCGGTGATGGGCGCCCCCGGCCAGGTCGGCTGGCCGATGAGCGTGAGCTGGTGGATCAGGGGTGGTGCGGCGCGGGCCCCGTCCTCGAACAGGAACTTGGCGTTGAGTTCGACCACGATGCGATCGTCCTCGACCCGTGCCGAGCTCTCGACGCCGGACAGCTCGAAGGTCGCGATGCGCAGCCGTCCGTCGCCCCGGATCCAGTCTCCGAGCCCGGCCCGGGCCTCCGGGAACTCCCCCGTGTCCAACAGCCGGCAGAAGGCCCGCAGCGCCCGCTCGGAGGCCGCCCGGGTCCCGTCGTCACCGATCATCTCGATCGACACCGAGCAATCGGGCCCGGGCTCGGTCTCCGTGCTCTCACCGAGCTGGGCATCACCCCGGTCGATGGTGACCATCTCGTCACCCGGAGGTCGTCGCTCCGCCGGGCCGACCGTCTCTCCCCGGGGGATCATGGAGACCGCCCAGATGGTGACCCCGATGGTCACCGGCACGAGCAGCAGCATCGTGATCACGAACCACCGGGCCAGGACGGGTTCACCCGTCGGCAGGGTCGGCAGGCCGTCGTCCCGCAGGGGCGGGAGGGAGGAGCCACGTTCGGACATGTGTCGCTCGTCCCGTTCTAGCTGCTGGGGTACACGGTCAGACGCCCCGCGCCGTTCACGCGTCCGCGCGCTCGTCGTCGCCGATGACCCGCCAGCGGTACGACTCGATGACCGGGTTGGTGAGGAAGTCGGCGCACAGCTTCTCGACCTGCGCGTCGAGCTCGTCGCCCTCGGCGTCGATCAGCAGCTCGAGGTGCTTGCCGACACGGACCTCGGAGACGGCGTCGTAGCCGAGTCCCGGCAGCGCCTGCTCGACGGCGCGGCCCTGCGGGTCCAGGATCTCACGCTTGAGCAGGACATCTATGGCGATGCGGGGCATGGTCGGCTCCGGGTCGGTGCCCCGCGAGCGTAGCGAGACCACCTCGACCGGCATCGCGCTGGAGGTCGAGTTCGATCTCGAAGTCGTAGGCCGCGGGGCCCCGGCTGAACTGGACGTCGAATGCCAGTAGCGCTCTGCCGGAGGGCCGTCCGCAGCCGACCCGGCTGCATCACCCTCTGAGGAGGCGCCGGCGGGTGCGTCCGCCCGTCGACCGACCTGCTCGATCGAACCGACGGACAAGCGGTGTCACCCGACGCTGGGCGTGCCCCAGCGTCACCCCGCAACAACGATCTGGCGGAACGCAGGTTCACCAGGCAGGGTCGGGAGCTACGGTGTCGCTCATCCGATGACAGGAGTGAACCCGTGCAGATCGCGATCCTCGGCGGAACCGGACCCCAGGGGCGTGGGCTCGCCGCCCGCTTCGCCCGGGACGGGCACCAGGTATCGGTCGGATCCCGAAAGGCGGATCGCGCGGCCCAGGTCGCCGAGGAACTGAACGACCGATTACCGAGCGGGATCACCGTCGGCGCCGGCACCAACCTCGATGTCGTGACCGACGCCGACCTGACCATCATCGCCGTACCGTTCGATGGGCAGGCCGCGTTGCTGGCCGATCTCGTCGATGCCCTGGCCGGCCAGGTCGTCGTCAACTGCGTGAACCCCCTGGGGTTCGACAAGCAGGGGCCGCATGGCATCGAGGTCCCGGAAGGCAGCGCCGCCGAGCAGGCCGCGTCCATCCTCGATCGGTCCACGGTCGTGGCCGGCTTCCACCACCTCGCCGCATCGGTGTTGCTGGACGACGGCCCCGTCCACGACGAGACCGTGATGGTGTGCGGCGACGACGCAGACGCGAAGGCCACGGTCATCGGCCTGTGCGGTGCCGTCGCGAAACGCGGGGGCGTCGATGCCGGACCGCTGCGCAACGCGCGCTACCTCGAACCGTTGACCGCCGTGCTGATCAGCATCAACAAGGCATACAAGGCACATTCGGGCATCGCGATCTCCGGGCTCTGACCGCCACCGACCAACCTGTCCGACCGTCGGGACCTCCGGCCCTTCCGTGGGCCGATCCCGTGCTCTACGGTGGCGAGCATGGATATCACTGACACCTTCCTCCGCGACCTCGTCGGCTTCACCGATCCGCAGGGCGTGCTCTCGCTGTACGTCGAGCACGACTTCTCCCGGCGTTCCGATCCGCAACCCGCCGCTCCACTGGAGATCCGGGAACGCATCCGCGCGTTGCAGGACGACCTCAACGATCGCGATCCCGACCTTGCCGGGGCGGTCGCCGACCGGCTCAAGAGCTGCGAGGACGCCATCGCGCGTCTCGTCGACCCGACGCAGAGTGGGCGCGGTCGGGCCCTGTTCATCGGCGTCGAGGAGGGCCGGACCACGACGGTCTCGCTCGCGCTGCCGTTCCGCCTCCGGGTCGTCCACCACGACTCGGCCTACATCCGGCCGCTGGTCGCGGCGTACGACGAGGGCCGCGATGCCGGGATCCTCGTGGTCTCGAGGGCCGGAGCACGGTTGCTGCGGTGGTCGATCGGCGAAGCGGAGGAACTGTCGACCGAACGCTTCGAGGTGCCCGAGGAACAGCTCGGGCGCGACATGAGCGGGCCTTCCCCGGCGGCGCCCAACGATAGTCGGCAGGGCTTCGTGCACCGCGAGCAGTTCGAGGACCGGATCGACGCGAACCGCCAGCGGTTCCTGCGCGACGTGACCCAGCACGCCGCGCAGCAGGCGAAGGAACAGGGCTGGGACCGCCTGGTGATCGCGGGCAGCCCGAAGATTCGCAGTGCAGCCCGCGACCTGCTCAGCAACGGGGACGGACCACGGCTGATCGTGGCCGACCAGTCCTGGGAGGAGACTCCACCGCACACGATCGCGGAGCAGGTGTGGCCGCTGCTGCACTCGGTCCGCCAGGAGCGCGAGCACGAGCTCGCCGACGCGGCCATGGATCGGGCATTGGCTGGGGGGCCTGGCGCACTGGGCCTGCCGGACGTCTGCGATGCCCTGAACGCAGGCCGGGTCGACCACCTGCTCTACGACGATCAGGTGCAACCTCGAGGTTTCCGGACGGACGAAGGGACCCTGCATCCGGACGTCGACGGTGTCATGGCACGGTCGGACGTCACGATGCACCCGGAGCCGCTGCTCATCGAGCGGATGATCGAGCAGGCGATCGCAACGGACGCCCGTGTCACTCCGCTCAGCCCGGAGGCCGCCGCGCCCCTCGGCCCGCACGATCGCGTCGCTGCGATCCTGCGCTGGTAGGAGCCACCGGCGGGCCGATCAGCGGCTGGCCTGAGGGCACTCGCCCAGGACCTCGTCCAGCGTGGCGATGTCGTGCAGCGCCGCTGCCGCCGCCCGCACGATGGGTACGGCCAGCAGCGCGCCGGTCGCCTCACCGAGCCGTAGGCGCAGGTCGAGCAGCGGCTCCAGACCGAGGTGGTCCAGCGCGACGCCCGCTCCCGGCTCCCCTGACCGGTGCCCAGCGATCAGGTAGCCCTGCACCTCGGGAACGAGCGCAACTGCGGCGAGCGCCGCGGCGCAGGCGTTCACGCCGTCCAGCAGGATCGGCAACCGACGCGACGCGGCCGCCACGACGGCGCCGAGGAGCGCCGCATGTTCCAGACCTCCCACGCCGGCCAGGACCGCCAGTGGAGCATCGTCGCGGTGACGGGCGACGGCTGCCGAGACGGCCGCGACCTTGCGTCGCAGGGCGTCGTCATCGATGCCGGTCCCCCGGCCCGTGACCCGACCAGCGTCATGACCGGTGAAGGCGGCGATCAGTGCCGCAGCCGCCGTGGTGTTCGCGATGCCCATGTCGCCAGTGACCAGCAGGTCACCGCCATCGTCGACCATGTCCCGGGTCGCGTCCACCCCCGCCTGGATGGCCGCTGCGCATTCCGGTGCCGTCATGGCCGGTTCCTGGCTCAGATCGCGGGTCCCCGGACGAACGCGTGCCCGGAGGAGTGCCGGATGGTCCTCGAGGTCCGTCGCCACGCCGACGTCCAGGACCCTGACGGTCGCACCGACCGTCTGCGCGAAGACGTTGGCCGTCGCCGTACCGGCGAGGAAGGTGCGCACCATCGATGCCGTCACCTCCTGCGGCCACGGGCTGACCGCCTGGGCGTGCACCCCGTGATCGGCGACCGCGATCAGTACGCACGGCTGGTTGATCGGCGGTGGCGGGCATGCGCCGGCGATGCGCGCGAGCCTGATGCCGAGCTCCTGGATGTGCCCGAGCGCGCCGGGCGGTGTTGCCAACGCCCCGGCGCGTGCTCTGGCAGCGTCCCCGGCCTCGGTGTCGACCGCGGCGATGCGATGGATGAGCGCGTCGAGATCCTCGGGAAGTCTCACGGCTGGCTCCTGCTGCGTGCTCCACGTCCACCGCGATCGGCGGCGTCAGCCGGGTCCGGATCGATGACGCAGACCCGGCGCGCTGCGGGGACCGTACTTGAGGGGTACGCGTGCACCCGGACCCATCCCCCGAACGCGGATGCACGCAGACCGGGCAGTCGGGCACGACACGCGGGCGGGTCTCGGGGCCAACGGTGGGTATCGTCGGACCGTCTGCGGACACGTTTCGGGTTCGAACCACCCCGCTCCGTCAGGAGGTCCGTGATGATGCAGCGCCCAGCCGAGGTCCGTCATCCTGTCCTCGCCTCGTTGTACGACGGGTTCATGCGCCCGCAGGAGAAGCTCCTGGGGGTCGGGCGGCAGCGGGAGCGACTCATGGCGGACGCACGGGGCCGGGTCCTGGAGATCGGGTTCGGGACAGGGCTCAACCTGCCCTACTACCCACCGGTTGACCACCTGACCGCCACCGAGCCGGATCCGAACATGCGCCGGCGAGCCGGTGAGCGGGTGGCGAGCATCGAGTCCACCTTCACGGTCGATCTGCTCGGCGCCCCTGCGGAAGCCCTCCCTGTTCCCGACGGTTCGGCCGACACCGTCGTCGCGTGCCTGGTGCTGTGCACGATCGGTGACGTGCGCGCGGCCCTGGCGGAGGTGCGACGAGTGCTGGCACCGGGCGGGCGGTTGCTGGTGCTCGAGCACGTGCGTTCGGCGGCTCCCGCCGTGACCTGGCTCCAACACGCCGCCACCCCCGTCTGGCGCAACCTCGCGGGCGGGTGCCACCTCGATCGGGAAACGGTGGTCGAGGTGGAGGCCGCCGGCTTCATGTTCGAACATCTGTGGCGGTCCGGTGACGGTCGCGGCTCCTTCGTGCAGGGCCGCGCACGCATGACCGCCGGCTGAAGCTCGCTACCGTTCGTCACCACGACCAAGGGGAAGCACATGGACACCCGTACCGGCATCGCTCTGTTGTCCGCGGGCCGCATCGCCGTCGGCGCCGCCCTGCTCGGCGCGACCCGTCAGACGGCATCGGGCTGGCTGGGCCGCGCGACGACCACCATCCCGGGCGGTCGGGTCGCCGTGCGCGCGGTCGGCGGTCGCGACGTCGGTCTCGGTGCTGGGACGCTGTCCGCGCTGGCCGCCGACGCCTCCGACGAGGAGTTGACGCGCTGGCTGGTCGTCGGGACCGTCGGCGACGTCGTCGACGGCCTCGCCACGCTGGCCAGCGGCCGTCGATCGCCCGCGACGATGGCCTCAACCGTGCTGGCCTTCGGCGCCGCAGCCGTCGGTGTCGCGCTCGCCGTCGCCCTCGCCCGCGACTGACCGGGGACCGGGGAGGCTCGGATCGACCGGCCCTTTCCTGCGCGGCCGCGTCTCGGAGGTGGTGATGACGGTCGAGGTGTTCGACGGACATGCGTGCGAACTCGGCGAAGGGCCGGTGTGGGACGATCGGTCGGGCGAACTGATCTGGGTCGACATCCTGCGCGCTCAGGTCCATCGCCGCGCGTTGCGGACTGAAGCAGTTCGCACCACGGAGACCTTCCCGGACGCGGTCGGCTGCGTGGCCCTGCGTGACAACGGCGGCTGGGCGATGGCGACGGCAGCGGGCCCCGCTCTGCGATCTCCCGGCGGTGATCCGCAACTCGTGGCGACCTACACGGACCTGGACGGTGCTGCACCGCCGACCCCGGTCCGGGGCAACGACGGCGGCGTCGATCCGGCTGGGCGCCTGTGGTTCGGCACGATCGCCTGGGACATGACCCCGGAAGTCGCCTCGCTGTACCGGCTGGACCCCCACACGGGCCGGACCGTCCGCATCCTGAGCGGCATCTCGGTCAGCAACGGGCTGGGCTGGTCTCCGGACGGCGCCACGATGTACTTCATCGACTCGCCGACCCGACGGGTCGACGCGTTCGACTACGACGCGGCGACCGGGAACGCGACCCGACGCCGGGCACTGGCGGTCATGCCCGAGGGCGCTGGCCTCCCCGACGGCTGCTGTGTGGACCGCGACGGCGGGGTGTGGGTCGCCATGTTCGGAGGTGGCTGTGTGCTGCGGTTCGCGGCGGACGGAACCCTCAACCACCGGATCGACCTGCCGACACCGCAGGTCACCAGTTGCGCGTTCGTCGGCGCCGACCTCGATCGTCTGGCGGTCACGACCGCGGCGGCCGATCTACCGGATCCCGACGCGGTCGCTGGCGCGACCTTCCTGGCCGACCCCGGTGTCCGGGGTCTAGCCGTGCCGCGGTTCGCGGGGTAGCCACCGTGCCGTCGACGCGCCGTAGAGTGGCGGGAACCGGACCCGGGTGGGGCATCCGCTGTCAGGTTGCGTTCCGGGGAACCGCCAGATGCTGAAGGTGTCGCTCGAAGGGGATGCAACGTGAGTTGGCCGTGGTGGGCCGTGGCGCTGGCCGCAGCTCCCGTGTTGCTGCTCACGGTGATGGTGCTGCGGTCCCAGCCTGTGACGCGCACCGCCTGGGTGGCCGCGGGTGTCGCCGCCATCATCGCCATGACGAGCTTCGGCCTGGACCTCCTCGAGGTGGTCATCGCAGTGACCCGGGGGCTGTGGACCGGTGGGTGGATCCTGCTGATCGTGCTCCCGGCGCTGCTGCTGTACGAGGTCCTCGATCGCTCCGGAGCGCTGGAACACCTGGCAACCGCGGCCGATCAACTCGCTCCGACGGAGGGACGCCGCCTGCTGCTGCTCGCCTTCGTGCTGCCCTCCTTCCTGCAGGGAGCCGCCGGGTTCGGGGCACCCATCGCCATGAGCGCCCCGATGCTCGTGCGGCGGGGCATGGCGCCGGCCGCCGCGGTCGCCGCCTGCCTCATCGGCTACCAGTGGTCGGTCACCTTCGGATCCATGGGCTCGAGCTACTTCATGGCCGAGGCGACCGCCCGGTTGAGCGAACCGGAAGCGCGGTCGTTGGCGCTTCGTGCCGGCATCGTGCTGGCGATCAGCGCGGTGGTGTCGGGGTACCTGGTGCTGACCCGCGGCGCGAAAGCCGCCGGTGACCGGTGGCGGGCTCTGGCGATCGGCGGGATCATGGGCCTCACCCTGATCGCGGTCGTGACCGTGCAGCCCGCCCTTGGGTCCACGACCGCCGGGCTGGCCGGACTGGGCGCCTGCTGGTGGCTGCTCCCCGGTCGTGGCGATCCGCGCCCCGGCGGGAGCGACCTGCTGGTCGCCGCATCGCCATACATCGCGCTGACGGTCGCGGCCGCGATCGGGTTCGCGCTGCCGCCCGTTCGGGCGGTCCTCGAACGGGTTCCCGAGATCCGACCGACCCTGCCCGGCGTGGATGCGGCCTTCGGGTTCGCCACCGAGGCGTCCACGGTCACCCCGATCTTCCGACCCCTGCTGCACCCGCTGCCCTACCTGCTCATCGCCCTGGCCGTGGCCGTCATCGTGTACCGGCGACGCGGCTGGTGGCCACAGGGCAGCACCACCGGTGCGCTGACCGGATGGCTGGAGCGCGCGAAGAAGGTCGCGCTGTCGATCGTCGGGCTGACCGTGCTCGCGGCGATCCTGACCGAAGCCGGGATGGTGGCCGCCGTGGCCCAGGCACTGGCCTCGACACTCGGCTTGGGGTTCGTCGCGGTGTCCGCACCGCTCGGCGCCTTCGGCACGGTCCTCACCGGGTCAACGACCGCATCGAACGCGCTGTTCAGTTCGCTGCAGGCCGAGGTTGCGGTCGCACTGGCGGTGCTGCCGGCGATCCTGGTCACCGGCCAGACCGCCGGAGGGAACATCGGCAACGCACTGTCGCCGGCCGTCGCATCGGTCGGGGCCGCCTCCGCAGGAGCCGCCGGGAGAGAGGGCGAGATCCTGCGACGCAACCTCGGCGCAGCTGCCGTCCTGCTGGCCACGGTCATCGTCGCACTGGTGATCCAGGTCTGGCTGGCCACGTGACCCACTTGGCACGCCACCCGCACGACACACCGCTGCGCCACCAGGCGTCCCACGAGCGTGAGATCAGCTGATGACATCAGGCGCCAGCACCGGACGCCAACGACCGCCACCCAGGAGCTCTGCCATGACACTGAAGGTCGAGATCGACGGCATGCGGGCCCTCGCGATGGACCCGACGACGCCAACGCCCTGGCCGGGCATGGTGGTCCTGCACGAGGCTGCGGGGCTGAACCTCGATATCAAGCGGATCGTGGAACACCTGGTCGGCCTGGGGTACGCCACCGTCGCACCCGATCTGTTCAGCGGTGGCGCCAAGCCGCTGTGCATCGCGCGGACCGTCCGTGACGCGTTCATCGATCCTGCCAGTCGAACGACCACGGACCGCATCGAGCAGGTCCGGCAGTGGCTCGCCACGCGGGAGCAGGTCGATGCACAGCGCATCGGAGTGATCGGCTTCTGCATGGGTGGCGGGTTCGCCGTGGTCGCCGCGGCGCGCTCCCCGTTCGCGGCCGCGGCGGTCAACTACGGACGGGTGCCCAACGACGCCTCGATGCTGCAGGGCAGCTGTCCGGTCATCGCGAACTACGGCGCCGACGACCGACTCATCCCCCGTGGCACCCCGGAGCGCCTGGAGGCCGCGCTGACCGCCCAGAACGTCCCGGTCGACGTCGAGGTCATCGAGGGCGTGGGGCACAGCTTCATGAACCACGAACCCGCGATCGCGGAGGCACTGGGCATCGGCTTCGACGCCCTTGCGGCGGACCGGGCCTGGGACCGGATCGAGCGGTTCTTCGCGCAGCACCTCCGGGCTGACACGGCCTGACACGCTCGTGACACGGTGTGCTGACATGTTGTCCCCATCACAACGCGCGGGGCAACCAACCAGGATCGCGCACCGACCGACCAGGGGTACGCGGGGCGAAGCACCAGGGGGCCACCGGGGCACAGCAACCCGCCGTCGACGCGATGATCGCGTCGGCGGCGGGTTGTCCATTCGGCCATGCCCGACCAGGCCGGATACCCTCATCCCGCCGAACACGACCGGATCTCGAGTCACCGGGCGATCCTCGGCTCCGCAGAACGCCCGATGCACCTTCGATGTGGTGGTGACCTGGATCACGGACCTCCCTGCACGCGTACGCCTCGTTGAGCGGTCAGCGGCCAGACCGATCGTCGTGATCGAAGCGCAGTCCGGAGCGGGGAAGTCGACGCTGCTCGCTGACCTCGGCCGCGCGCACGACGGACCCGCTGCGCAGGCCACACTGACCGGTCGCGTCGCGGGACGGGGGCAGTTGCGTCGCCGGCTGCACACCTCGTTGCGCCGGAACGGGCTCAGCGATCTCAGCACGGTCCTCGACCAGGGTGGTAGCACCGATCCGGTGCCAACGCTGCTGCGCTGGCTCTCCGACCATGACGAGCCGCTGCAGGTCGCGATCGACGACATCCACCTCGCCAACGACGATCTGGTCAGCCTGCTCGTCGACCTGATCGAGGGATGGCCGACCACGCACCGGCTGATCCTCTCCGGCCGGCGACTCCCCGACGCGTTGCGCACCGCGCTCGCCACGGTTCCCCACATCGCCATCGGCCCCCGGGAACTGCGCCTCATCCCCGACGAGACCCGGCGATCACTGGCTGCACCGGTGTCCGCTCGACTGGATGACGACGAGGTGGCGCTGCTGACCGACCGCTGCGACGGATGGGCTGCCGCGATCGCCCTCGCGGCGATCGGGCTGGAACGTGCGCTGAAGACATCCAGCGGGGCCTTCACCCGGCGCCTCCGTCACCTGACCGCACAGCCCGCCACCTTCCCGGACCTGCTGGGTTCGCTGCTCGCCGACGCATCACCGAACGTCCGTGCCGCGGTCCGTCGCGTCGCGTCGCTCCCGATGTTCGACGACGATCTGGTGACGGCAGCCGGATTCGACCGCGGCATCGATGCCATCGCTGACCTCGGCCTGCCACTCGAGCCGGCGCGGGACGGGTTCTGGGCGTTGCCGAACGCCGTCCGTGACGCGCTTGCCGCCGATCAACCGGACGAGTACATCCTGCGACGTGCGGCGGACCGCTACGTCGACGTCGGCGAGGTTGGGGCCGCGTTGGATGTCCTCGGTGCTGCTGGTCTGGAGCAGGACCTGGCGAAGCTCCTGGCTGACCTGCCTCCGATCCACACCGCCCAGATCGACTCGGCCGAGCATGCCGCTGCGATCGGCGGCGTCCCCCCGGACCTGCTGGCAGAGCATCCGCGCATCCTCATCCACCTCGCGGACACCTACGTGCTCGACGGCCACCTCGAGGAGTATCGCGCTGCCATCGGGCGCGCCCGGGCGTTGGTCCCCGACCACGGCCCCGACACTCCCGACCTCGGCGCGCTGGAGGTGCTCGCGGCGGACTGCTCGGTCCGCCTGGTCGCGAGCGACGACGACCTGCTGATCGCCGAGGCCGAGGCGTTGTTGGCGCGCCCCGACCTGCCGCCCATGGCGCGTGGGAGGCTCCTCGGTGGGGTCGGCCGGGCGACGGCGGGTCGCCGCACCACGCAGGCGCTGCGCACCGGTGCCCGTCAGCTGGAGCAAGCCGCGCAGCTGCTCGATCATGCAGAAGCACCGACCCATGCCATGGCGAGCCGTGTGATCGCGGCCACCGTCGCCGCCTGGCCTCTCGGACGGTACGACGCAGCGCTCGAGCAGCTCGACCGGGTCCTGCACGCGGGGCGCAACAACCAACGCATACGCGTCGCCACGCTCCCCTACCGGGCGTTCATCCTGATCGAGGTCGGGCGGTACGCCGAAGCCCACGCGGCACTCGCCGAACTCCGCCAGACCGCCAACACGATCGGTGCGATCGGCAACGAGCGGTCCGCCGCGTTCGCCCGGTGGGGTGCTGCCAAGCTGGCCTCACAGCAGGGTGATGCCGACGCGGCCTGGGCCGCCTGCCGCGCGGTGGAACGGTCCGACGCCACGGTGGACACGGGCCACGGTGCGTTCTTCCGGGCCGACGCTGCCCAACTCCTGGCACGCGTCGGCAGGATGGACGATGCCGAGCGGTTGCTCGCGGACGCCCGTGACCGCGACCCTGGCACGACGCCGTTGGTTGCCACGGCCGCCTTCGTCGTCGCGGCGTACGCCGGTGATCGAGCCCTGGCCGAGGCGGCACTCGACGACCTCGATGGCGGCCGGGCCGTGGAGCCGCGTGACCGCTGGCGCGTGACGCTCCTACACGCCTACCTCCTGCACGGACTCGGCGACGACCGTGCACAGCCGCTGGCGGCGGCTGCGTTCGAAGAGGCGGCGCAGCTCGGGTACCCCGACCTGCCCTTCGTTCGGGAGCCTGAGGCCGCCCGAACCCTCCAGCCGCTGGCTGCCCGATCCTCCTCCAGCGCCCGGGACGCCGCCGCGACCCACGGGCCCCGCGTCACCGTGCTCGACGGGCTGGCCGTCGTGCTCGACGGCCAGACCGTGGAGCCGACCGGCCGACCTGCAGAGCTGCTCGGGTTCCTGGCCCTGCACGGCTCGCCCTGTACCGCGGAACAGGCCATCGAGGCGCTGTGGCCCGACGGCGATCGGACGCGAGGGCGTGAACGTCTCCGGACGGTGCTGCGCCGCGTCCGGCGCGACGTCGGCGACCTCATCGAGCGGCACGAGGAGCAGTTGCGCTTTCGGGCCGGCGTGACCGTCGACGTCGATGACTTCCTCGAGCTCGTCAGGCAGGCCGGAAGCGGACCCGTCACTGATGAAGACGCAGCTGCCGCCGCCCTCGGTCTGTACAGCGGCGAGTCTGCCTCGCTCCTGGGCTTGCCTTCGTGGGTCGAGGATCCATGCCATCACCTCGATCGACAGGCCATGGCCATGCACGACCTCGTGGCCGAGGCAGCGGAGCGGGACGGCCGCCTCGACGACGCCATCCGCACCCTGTTCGACGCGCTCCGGCTCGACCCGATCGCCGAGGACCGCTACCTGGTTGCCGCCCGACTGCTCGCGGAACAGGGCCGGCGTTCCCGCGCCCTGCAGCTGCTCGAGGATGGCGCCAGGATCCTCGAGGAGGAGGGACTCACGGTCTCCGACGATCTCGTCCGCCTCCGCGGCTACCTGGAACGCACGAACACCGCCGCCTCCCGGGCTTCGTGAGCGTCGTACGGACCCGAACTCGCGCGTCGCGTCGCCGTTGTCTACCGTGCGTCCATGGAAGCCACCGCGATGACCATCGTCAGCCAGCTCATCACCGATGCGCGCTCCCGTTTCGGCGCAGACAACGTCGAGGCGCTCGAGGTCGACGGGGACCTGCTGGACGAGACGATGGACCACGTGCTCGCCGTTGGCGGGAACGTCGGCATCGACACCTGCACCGTCGATGGGGTCCTCGTGCGCGAACGCGCCGCGGACGCCGACGTTCCGATCGTCTACCTGATCGGCTCGAGCGACCCGCACCCGCTCACCCCGCTCGAGGGCTGACGGCAGCGCTCACGACGTGGCGTGGGGCTGATCGTCCGGGTCGGACTGCCACCACGGGCCGCTCCGGAGACGCGACAGCCACGGGATGTCGCGTCGGTCCTTGTGGCGGACCTCCTCGTCGCCCGACACACGGAACATCGAGCGTGCGTAGTCACGGTTGAGCAGCGCGATCACGTCCAGCTGGATGTCCGCGGGACACGCCGGGACGCACTCCCCGAAGTTGGTGCAGGACCCGAAGTCCTCCTCCATGGTCTCCACCATGGACCGGACCCGCTCGTAGCGTTCGACCTGCCCCTGCGGGAGCTGCGCAAGGTGCGCGACCTTCGCACCCGTGAACAGCTGCGCCGCCGCGTTCGGGCAGGCCGCCACGCAGGCCCCACAGCCGATGCAGGCGGCGTGATCCATGGCAACATCCGACTCGATCTTGTTGACCGACATCGTCAGCGCCTCGGGCGCGGCGTTGGTCGCGGTCGACACGTACCCGCCGGAGGCGATGATGCGATCGAGTGACGAGCGGTCGACCACGAGGTCGCGGATGACCGGGAAGGCATCCGCCCGGAACGGCTCCATGGTCACGATGTCGCCGTCCTCGAAGCTACGTGCCCGTTGCAGGCATGCCGGTGTGGAGTCGACCGGGCCGTGGGCCTGCCCGTTGACCATCAGGCCGCAGGACCCACAGATCCCCTCACGGCAGTCGTGGTCGAACGCGACCGGATCCCGGTTCTCGGCCACCAGCTGCGCGTTCAGCATGTCGAGGAGTTCGAGGATGCTGACCTCGGGTGCGATGTCGGTGAGCTCGTAGCGCTCGAAGTCGCCGGCGGCCGTCGCGTCGGCCTGGCGCCAGATGACGAGGGAGAGGCGCATCACTTGTAGCTCCTGGTCGCGAGTGGCACGGCTTCGAAGGTCAGGGGTTCAGAGCGCCGGATCGGACGGCCGTCCTCGCCGGGTGGGGCCCACGCGGACCCGGAGGTCCAGTTGTCATCGTCTCGGAGCGCCTCGCCGTCCTCGGTCTGGTGTTCGGATCGGAAGTGCGCTCCCGCGGATTCATCACGGTCCAGGGCATCCAACGCCATGAGTTCGCTGAGTTCGAGGTAGTCGGCGATGCGGCCGGCGCGCTCCAGTTCCTGGTTGAGCTGTTGCCCGTGGCCGACGACCTGCACGTTCATCCAGAAGTCGTCGCGGAGTTCGCGGATCGCATCCATGCCCTTGGCCAGGCCATCGGCGTGACGCTCGACCCCGACATGATCCATCAGCAACTGCCCGAGTTCCTTGTGGTACTCGTCCGGTCCGCGGGTTCCCTGGACCGCCAGCAGCGCGTCGACGCGTTCACGCGTCTCGCTGACCGCTGCCTCGACGTCCGGGTGATCGTCAGGTGGAACCTCGGTGCCCAGGCGCGGCGCGAGGTAGTTCGCCACGGTCCAGGGCAGCACGAACCACCCATCGACGGACGCGCTCAGCAGCGAGTTCGCCCCCAGGCGGTTGGCTCCGTGGTAGTTGAAGCTGGCCTCGCCACCGACGAACAGACCCGGGATGTTGCTCATCTGGTTGTAGTCGGTCCACAGCCCGCCCATCACGAAGTGCGGGCCGGGTGCGATCCGCATCGGGGCCGTGTAGGGGTCCTCACCCGTCGCGTCCACGTAGAGGTCGAGCAGGTTGCCGTACCGTTCCTCCATGGTCTTGCGCCCGAGCCGGGCGATCGCATCGGCGAAGTCGAGGTAGACCCCGTTGCGCAGCGGTCCGACCCCCTTGCCGGCATCGAGTTGCGCCTTGGCGGCACGCGACGAGATGTCGCGTGGTGCCAGGTTCCCGAACGACGGGTACATGCGCTCGAGGTAGTAGTCGCGTTCATCCTCGGGGATGTCGTTCGGCGGGCGGTCATCGCCGGCGACCTTCGGCACCCAGACCCGGCCATCGTTGCGCAACGACTCGCTCATCAGGGTGGTCTTGGACTGCCATTCGTTGGACACGGGCAGCGAGGTCGGGTGGAACTGCACGAAGCAGGGGTTGCCGAACAGCGCCCCGCGTTTGTGCGCCCGCCAGGTCGCCGTGACGTTCGAGGACTTGGCCAGGGTGCTCTTGAAGTAGACGTTGCCGTACCCGCCGGTCGCCAGGACCACCGCATGGGCGGTGTGGGGGCGGATCTCACCGGTGACCATGTCGCGGGTGACGATGCCGGCGGCCCGGCCATCGGCGACGATGAGGTCCAGCATCTCCATCCGGGTGTGCAGCGTGAGACGGCCGGCACCGACCTCCTTGAGCAGCTGCTGTGACCCGGCGATCTGCAACTGCTGGCCGGTCTGCCCGCGGGCGTAGAAGGTCCGCGACACCTGCACGCCACCGAAGGACCGCGTCGCGATCTGTCCGCCGTACTCACGCGCGAACGGCACGCCGAGTGCGGTCATGTGGTCGATCACCCGGACCGACATCTCCGACAGCCGGTGGACGTCGGCCTCGCGGGACCGGAAGTCCCCACCCTTGACGGTGTCGCGGAACAGCCGGTCGACCGAATCGCCGTCCGCCTTGTAGGCCTTCGCGGCGTTGATGCCTCCCTGCGCAGCGACGCTGTGGGCCCGCCGGGGCGCGTCATGCAGGGTGAACGCCTCGACCTGGTAGCCGAGCTCCGACAGCGTTGCCGCCGCTCCAGCCCCGGCCAGCCCGGTCCCGACCACGATGACCTTGAAGCGTCGACGGTTGGCCGGGTTGACGAGCTTCAGGTCGAGCAGGTGGTCGTCCCACAGCGTGCGGATGTCGCCGGTCGGTGCCGCATCGTGGATCGGCTCCCCGACGGCCCGTCGCTGGTCCAGATCGATCATCATACGTTCCCCCTACGTGCCGCCTCGCAGCTCTGAGAGGGGCCGGGGCGAGGCCGGGTCGTCGTGTGCGACCCTATGTAGGATCAAGAACCTGCAGTAGGGCATGTTGTGTCCGGTGGACAGGGACCTTCTGCCCCACCCGCCCGGGCAACGGGGGGCGTCGGACGCACCACCTTCGCGAGTGCACCGCCCACCGGGCGCTACCGTGCCCCTCCGTCCGGGGACATCTCTGGAGTTCAACGTGACGCGTGCCGACCCCCAGGACAGATCGACCGATCACGTTGCGCCGACCCCCTTCTCGTACGGGCGGATCTGGTGGCTGGCCGTCGGGTTCCTCGGTGTGCAACTGGCCTTCGCCACCTACAACGCGTTCCTGCCGCTGCTGTACCGGGGCTTCTTCGACTCACGGGCGGTCATCGGGCTGCTGATGGGTACCGACAACCTCATCGGGATCGTGCTGATCCCCCTGATCGGCGCCTGGTCGGACCGGATCACCTCGCCGCTCGGACGACGGCTGCCGTTCATCGTCGTCGCCGTGCCGCTCGCCGCGCTCACCCTGGCAGCGATCCCGTTCGCCGCTGCCCTGCTGTGGACATTGATCCTCACCGAGGTGGCGTTCACCGCAGCGATGCACGCCTACCGCGCGCCGATGGCCGCCGTGATCATCGACCACACCCCGCCGACGAAGCGCTCGACGTCCAGCGGCATCGCCCAACTGATGGGCGGGATCGGTGTGCTGGTGTCGTTCAGCGCGCTGTCGTTGCTGTTCGATATCGACCCACGCTTGACGTTCGGCGCCGCGGCACTGGTGCTCTTGGCGAGCCTGGCCGTCCTGTGGTGGCAGGCCGAGCGGTTCCCGGTCCACATCGACAACGCCCCCGTCGCATCGCTGCACCCGGTCCGAGACGCGGCCACCGGCATCCGCAGGCTGCTGCAGAGTCGACACCGTGGCCAGCTCCTCCTGCTGAGCGGGATGCTCGTCGCCTACGTCGGCTTCGCCGGGCTGCAGGCGATGTTCCCCATCTACGGCGTCGAGATGCTCGGGCTGAGCGGGGGACGTGCGGCGTTCCTGCTGACCGCCTTCGCGGGGTCCTTCCTGGTGTCTGCGCTGGTGGCCGGGATGATCGGCACGCGGATCGGCACGATCCCTACGATGCTGTTGGGGCTGGGGGCGCTGCCGATCATCTACCTGGCCGCGATCGCGATCGACGATGTGACCGCCGTGGCCGGTGTCCTGGTCGTCGCCGGGTTCGCCTGGGCGCTGTTCTCCGTACCCGCCGTTGCGTTGATCGGTGATCTGGGCGGGCGCGACCGGGTGGGGTTCTCCCTCGGCATCTACTACGTCTTCACGATGCTCGGGCAGATGATCGGTCCGTTCGTCCTGGGTGCCATGATGGACCTGGCTGGCAACCGGGCCATGTGGGCAGCAGCCGCCGTCGTCAGCCTGGCGGCCTTCGGACTGGTGCGGGCCGGCCGGGCGCGCCTGGGTGGAGACCTGGAACTGCTCGCCGGTCAGACCCACCTCGTGCCGGCGCACGAAGGCCGGTGAGGAACGCACGGGGGCGACCGGCACGCCCGTACCTCGAAGATCCGATGCAACGCGTCTCTGCCACCCGGCAGCTCGAGGGGAGGCCGGCAGGCGCCGCGCGCGGTCCCGTCTGACCCCCGTTCGCGTCGCGCCGTAGGATCGTTCGCGACCGATCCTGGCGTGGCACGGAGGAGGACTGACCCGATGAGCGAGCCGGTCCCGAGCCTCCTGGAGGTCGACAGCGTCGAGGTCCTGGTGCTTGTCGACAACGCGAGCGACAACCTCTCGTCCGTACCGGCGACGGTCGAGCCGGAGACCACCCGCCTGTCCCGACGTGGCGGCGCAGTCGTGACCGGAGCGGGGCTGTGCGTCGCCGCCCACGGCCTGGCCTGCCTGGTCACGGTCCGTTGGGGAGCCGAGCACCGCACGTTGCTGTTCGACGCCGGTCCGGACGGAGAGGTGTTCAGCCGCAACGTCCAACGGCTCGGGGTCGACCTCGGGCGCGTCGAGGCGGTGGTGTTGTCCCACGGACACTGGGACCACGCGGGAGGCATGCCTCGGGCGCTCGACCTGATCCGGGCCGGAGGCGGCGAGCGCGCCATCCCCTTCCTGGCGCACGATGACATGTTCCACCAACGGGCCGCGAAGCGATCCGACGGCAGCTACCGTCTGAAGCAGGACGTACCGTCGTTACGGGAGTTGGAGACGCATGGCGCGCATGTCACCCTGACGACCGGGCCCGAGTTGCTGGCCGACGGTCACGCGCTGGTCAGCGGCGAGATCCCGCGGATCACCCCTTTCGAGACCGGGTTGCCGGGCCAGCATCGGCGGATCGATCCGATGGCCGCGTGGGAACCCGACGAACAGTTGCTCGACGAGCGGTTCCTGGCGGTCAACGTCCGCAACGAAGGCCTGGTGGTCCTGACGGCCTGTTCCCACGCCGGGGTGATCAACGTGCTGACCCACGCTGCCGATCTGGTCCCAGGAACGCCGATCCGTGGGGTCTTCGGGGGACTCCACCTCGCCGGCACCAACGAAGGGATCATCCCACAGACCGTCGATCATCTGGCTGGGTTCGACCCGGCTCTGGTCGCCCCCGGGCACTGCACCGGATGGCGAGCGGTCGGGGCGCTCGCGCAGCGCTTCGGTGAACAGCGACTGGTCCCCCTGTCCGTCGGGAAGCGCTTCACGGTCTGACACCGACCTGCTCGAGCAGAAGGTCGGCCAGAGGGCAAGGGCCCGAGGACAGCCGCGGTCTCCCGACGCGTCAGGCCCGTGCCTCCAACTCGACGATGAGGTCACCCGGTTCCACGCGGGTCCCGGAGGGGGTCACGACCCGCACGATGCACCCATCGACGTGCGCACGGATCGGGGACTCCATCTTCATGGCTTCGATGATCCCGATCGTCTGTCCCGACGTCACCTGGTCACCGGCAGCGACCTCGATGGTCACGACCCCGGTCATCTGTGCGGCGAGGTGGCCCACTTCATCTGGATCGGCGGCCTCACGCGCGGCCAACTCGGGCGCGTGGTCGCGATCCAGGACCTCGATCGCCCGCGGCGTGCCGTTGAGCTTGAGGTACAGGGTCCGGTGCCCGGTCTCGTCGACCCCACCGATCGCCTCGAGCTCGACCGTGAGCCGGACCCCGGCCTCCAGGTCGACATGCACCTCGTGGCCCTCCTGCAGGCCGTGCAGGAAGGCTTCCGTTGGTAGCACCGACAGGTCGCCGTAGTGCTCCCGGTCGGCGCGGAAGTCCTCGGCTGGGCCGGGGAACAGCAGGGACGACAACAGCTCCCGGGCGTCGTCCCCGTCCAGCCCCGTGCGCTCCTCGTCGGTGAGCTGCCGGTCGGGGAGCTCCACGGCATGGGCCTGCAGTACCCGGCTACGCAACGGTTCGGGCCAACCGCCGGGCGGTGTGCCCAGGTCACCGGCCAACAGCTCCAGGACCGATCCGGGCAGGTCGTAGCGTCCCGGATCTGCCTCGATGTCCGCCGGAGCGACGTCGTTCATCGCCATGAACAACGCCAGGTCGCCGACGACCTTCGAGGTCGGGGTGACCTTGATCAGCCCGCCGAGCAGTTCGTCGGCCTGGATGTAGCGACGGGCGATCTCCGGGAACCCACCGGCGACCCCCAGGGCGGTGGCCTGCGCGACCAGGTTCGACAGCTGCCCACCGGGGATCTGATGGCGGTACGCGCGACCCGTCGGCGCGCTCAGCCCCTGTTCGAACGGCGCGTACAACGTGCGCACGGTCTCCCAGTACTCCTCCAGATCCAGCAGGGCATCGAGGTCCAGTCCCGTCGTCCGGTCGGTGTGGTCGGTCGCCGCGACGATCGCGGGCAGTGGCGGCTGGCTGGTCGTGCCCGCCAGTGGCGCGGCCGCCCCGTCGACGGCGTCGACGCCGGCCTCGATCGCGGCGAGGTAGGTCGCGAGTTGCCCGCCGGTGGTGTCGTGGGTGTGCAGGTGCACCGGTGCGTCGAACCGCTCCCGCAGTGCGGTCACGAGCGTGCGCGCCGCCGGCGCCCGGAGCAACCCCGCCATGTCCTTGATGCACAGCACGTGCGCGCCCGCGTCGATCAGCCCCTCAGCAACCTCGAGGTAGTGGTCGAGGGTGTAGACCCGCTCGGACGGATCCGAAAGGTCGCCGGTGTAGCACAGGGTCCCCTCGGCCACGCGGCCCTGCTCACGGACGGCCTCGATCGCGGGACGCATGCGCTCCACGTCGTTCAGCGCATCGAAGACGCGGAAGATGTCGATCCCGGCATCGGCGGCCTCGCGGACGAACGCACGGACCACGTCCGGCGGGTAGCGGTGGTAGCCGACCGCGTTCTGACCGCGCAGCAGCATCTGGAGACAGATGTTGGGAACCGCGTCCCGGAGCCGTTCCAGGCGCTCCCACGGGTCCTCCTTGAGGAAGCGCATCGCGACGTCGAAGGTCGCGCCACCCCACACCTCGAGCGACAGCAGCTGTGGCAGCTGCGCCGCCAGGTGGGGGCCGACGGCCAGCATGTCGGCGGTCCGCATCCGTGTCGCCAACAGCGACTGGTGGGCGTCGCGCATCGTGGTGTCCGTGACCCCGACCGGAGCGCTGCCCCGCAGCCAGTCCGCGAACGCTTCCGGCCCACCGGTCAGCAGGCGGTCACGGCTCCCCGCGACCGGCGCATCGGTGGACAGCGCGGGCAGCCGGGTCCGGGGATCCTCCAGGCCCGGCGGCGGACCATGGGGGTGGTGCACGGTGACATCACCGAGGTAGTCCAGCAGCCGGCTGCCCCGGTCCCGACTGTCGACGGCCTGGACCAGTTCGGGGTGATCTTCGAGGTAGGCGGTCGAGATCTCGCGCACCAACTGGTCCGGGTCGGCCAGCAGTGCCCGCAGGAACGCGAGGTTGGTCGGCACGCCACGGACCCGGAACTCGGCCAGCGCCCGGCGGGCGCGACGGGCCGCGGAGGGCATGTCCCGACCACGGGCCGTCACCTTCGCCAGCAGCGAGTCGAAGTACGGCGAGATCTCCGCACCGACGAATGCCGAGCCCGCGTCGATCCGGATCCCCGCGCCACCGGCCGAGCGGAACGCCGTGACGCGCCCCGTCCCCGGCCGGAAGCCGTTGGCCGGGTCCTCCGTGGTGACCCGACACTGGATCGCCACACCCCGGGGAGCGACGCTGTCCTGGTCGAAACCCAGGTCCGCGAACGTCGCACCCCCGGCGATCCGCAGCTGCGACTGCACCAGGTCGACGTCGCAGATCTCCTCGGTGATGGTGTGTTCGACCTGGATGCGAGGGTTCATCTCGATGAAGTGGTGCTGCCCGTCACCGTCCAGCAGGAACTCGACGGTGCCCGCGTTGACGTAGCCGACCTCCTCGGCGAACCGCACCGCGTCCGCACAGATCGCGGCACGGACGTCGGGATCCAGACCCGGCGCCGGCGCGATCTCCAGGACCTTCTGGTGCCGACGCTGGACCGAACAGTCACGCTCGAAGAGGTGGATGACCTGGCCAGCGGCGTCGGCGAGCACCTGCACTTCGATGTGGCGGGGCCGCAGGACCGCCTTCTCCAGGAAGATGGTCTGGTCCCCGAACCCGCCCGCGGCCTCGTGGCGCGCGCTGGTGATCGCGTCGGCCAACTGGTCAGCCTCGGTCACCAGTCGCAGACCCCGGCCGCCACCTCCACCGGCGGCCTTGACGAAGACCGGGAACCCGATGCGCTCCGCCTCAGCAGCCAGGTCCGCGTCCTCG
>SLHP01000240.1 GCA_007136095.1 Nitriliruptoraceae bacterium | reverse complement strand
TCGCCGTGACGGTCGGACTGCTGGGTGTGGTCGCGACGCTGCTGCTCGGGTTCCTCCCGACGCCCTGGAACTTCGTCTCCGGGGCGGTCGGACTGGCCATGGTGTTCGGCGCGATCCTGCTGGGCGCGACCGCGTCCTCCAAGAGCGCCGAGCGCGACCGGGTCGGCGTGCCGCCTGACGAGCGCGGCTGAGGCTGACGCACGTGCGCCGGGTCAGTCGCGCCCGGCCCCCACGAGGTCTCGTCCCCGCTGACGAGCACGCAACCACGGTCCGCGTAGCGCCGACGTTCGCCGGGTGGTCGGATCGACCGAGTCGCGAAGGGCAGCGGTGAGTTCGCCTGCCAGCTGTGCGGACTCCTCGGCGAGCGACGCATCGACATGACCGCCGAACGCCGCCGCCTGCGTGATGTGGGCGAACCGTTCGGCATCACGGCCGACCCGGTGTTCGCGGCGCCACCGCCGGGCGAGTTCCACGCTGGTCTCGTTGGGACGGCGGGCGACGCCGTACCTGGCCGCCGCGGCGTACACCCGCTGCTGATCGGCGAGGATGCGCTCGCGCGGATCGCCCCCGCTGCGTACGACGTCGCGGCGCCGCAGCAACAGCACGGTCGCACCGACCGCCGCCACCAGCAGGACGAGCACCACCAGGGTCGTCGTGTTGCCATCATCACCGGCTCCGGCCGCCCCCTCCGCATCGGGGGCGTCGTCACCCTCCAGCGCGTCTGGTCGTTCAGGTCCGTCGAGTTCCGGTGAGTCGGGGACCGGCGTGTCCTCGAGGCTGTCCGCGTCCTCGGCCAGTTCGCGGGCCCGCCGCTCACGCTCGTTCTCCAGGGGCGACAGTTCGTCGGCGCGGGGCTGGATCTGCGTGCCGTCGGAGCGAGGGGTCGGCTCGAAGGTGATCCAGCCGAACCCCGGGAACAGCACCTCGACCCATGCGTGGGCGTCCGAGGTGCTCACGGAGTACTCGGTCAACTCGCTGTCGTCGGGGGTGCCGACCACCTCGCCCGGCAGGAACCCGGTGGCGACGCGCGCCGGGATCCCCGTCGCGCGCAGCATGGTCGCCATCCCCGCGGCGAAGTACTCGCAGTAGCCGACGCGGTCCTCGATGATGAAGCGCTCCAGCGCGTCGTCACCCCGTAGGGCGGGAACCTCGAGGTCGTAGGTGAAGTCTCCACCGGGGCCGGTGAACCACTCCTGCAGCGCCAGTGTCCGGTCGATCGTCGAGGTGGCGTCGGCGTCGGCGTAGATGTCCTCGGCGAGCGCGGCCAACTCGGGGTACTCGCGCGGCAGCTGGGTGAACCGTTCGAGCGTCGCGTCGTCGACCTGCGTGTCCAGCAACTGCTCGCGCGTCGGGACGGGACGCTCGGCCTGGACCCGGTAGGTGAAGCCCTCACGGACCCCGACCCGCGGTCCGTCCTGCGCCAGTTGTCCGTCCTCGGTGTCCCACGTGGCCAGGAAACCCCCGTCGGTCGACCACACCATCTCGTCGCGGAAGGGCCCGAGGATCTGGACGGGTTGGTAGGGGACCGGCACGTAGATGTTGGCGAGGTCGAGGACCTCGACGTCGACGAAGACGGGTTCGGTGGCCTGGGCCGGGACCTCCGGCGGCAGCAGGTCCTGGGTCGGGAACAGCGTCGAGGGGTCCGGTCGGTAGCTGCCGTCGGATGCCGGACCCAGCCGCCAGGTGAACCCATCGAAGGTGTCCAGCCCGGCGAGGCGCAGGTAGGTGCGCTGCGACGAGCGGACGCGCAGCACCTCGCGTTCCTCGGGCTGTTGCAGTCGGGTACTGACATCCACGATCGGTTGGTAGCCGCGGGGGGCCGACGATCCGGCGCCGAGCCCGTACCACGCGTCGCTCTGGAAACCGGGCAGCAGGCCCGGTGCGGTGGCGGCGGTCATGATGGCCAGCGCGGCCATCATGGCACCGGTCGCCGCCAGTCCGAGGCGGGGGAGTCGGTGTTCGGTGGTAAGCAGCAGCGTGAGTCCGGCCGCGGCGATGAACGGCACCGCCCGCAGCTGCCACGAGGTGTCGCTGACCGGCACGATGAGCGGTACCGCCCACAGAACGGCCAGGACCGCCAGGGCGGCACCGGTCTGGGACCAGCGGACGAGCAGTTCGTGGGCCACATGGGTCACGACCCAGAAACCCGCGACCAGGAACAGGACGATCCCGGCCAGCAACGGCGCCGGAGCAGGGGTGATCTCCAGCTCGACCACACCCTGCGAGATGCGCTCCAAAACCTCTGCACGCAGGGCGGCGTCCGGCAGGCTCGGTCGGGGGACGATGCCGGCCAGCACCGGGACGAGGGCGGTGAAGCCGATCGCGGAGGCGAGGGCGGCGATGAGCCCGCCCCCACCGAGGCCGCGGACGACCATGGCGATCACGATCGCCGCGAGCGCTGCGGTCAGTGCGGGGAGTCGCCAGTCACCGGTCTGGAAGATGCGGTCGTAGGCGGTGATCGTGCTGAGCACGACCAGCGCGACCAGCATCCCCCGGAGCAGATCCTGCCCGCTCACGATCGATCCTCCCGGGGTCGGTTGCCCGGTCGGCCGCTCCGCGGGGTTGCGGTCATGCGGTGGCTGCTGCTGCTGCGTGGGTCCGTGCGGACCGGCGGGCGTGGAGCAGTTCGGTCCACCGTTCGGCCAGGTCATCACCGGCCCGCACGACCGTGACCCGCCAGCCGGCGGCGCGAAGTCCGGCGGCAGCCGCGTCGACGTCCGGGGTCGAACGGCGAGCCCGGGGATCGTGGCTGTCGGCGTCGACGAGGATCCCGATCCGGAGCGACGCGCCACGGCCGGCGCGGACCAGTGACTGCAGGTCCGAGGCGTCCGGGGCGGTGACGACGGCGACCAGGCAACTCCCGACGAGTCCACCGGTCGTCAACGGAGCGACGACCTGCCGCAGATCGACGTCGGAGGCCTCGACCTCGGCGAGGTGGTCGAGCCAGTCATCGAGGGTCCGGACCGGCACCGCTCCCGGCCCCGGACGGTCGACGACGGCGACCCCCTGACCGCGCGCTGCGAGGTGGGCGGTGGCGGATGCCGCGGCGCTGACGGCGGTCTCCAGGCTGGCGGTCGGCCCCTGGCCGCGATGACGGTCGCGACGCAGATCGAGAAGCACGGTGGTGCGGGGGTCCTGTGGGCTCTCCTCGTTGCGCACCATCAGCTTGCCCCGGTGGGCGGTCGACGCCCAGTGGATCGCCTTGAGCGGGTCGCCGTGCACATACTCCCGCACCTCAGCCAGGTCCTCGCCACCAGGCTGGGGGCGCGGGCGACCTTCGCCACCGCCGCCGCTGGCGCCACCGAGGGGCAACCCGGCCATCAGCGGGACGACACGGGGACGGACGGTGACCGTGCTGGTACCGGGCAGGTCCCGGCGGCGGACGACGAGGTCGAACGGGTCACGGAACTCCGCGAGCAGTGGTCCGAGGTGCGCCACGCCCCGCTGGTCACCCCGCAGGGGATAGGACAGGTCGACGCGCCGTCCGGGTCCGAGTGGCGGGAGCGATGTGGTCGTCGGGTCGGCCAGCGCGGCCGGCGCCCGGTCCCGGAACCGCAGTCGCGGGGTCGGCCGCCTGCTGTCGTTGGTGATCGTCAGGGTCACCGATCCGCGGTCGCCGAAGGACAGCCGGGCGGGACGCGTGATCCGTTCGACCCGTAGATGCGATGACGCCAACCAGACGGTCGCGACGGCGACCGCGGTCAGGGCCACCATCGCAACCGCAGCGATCTGCAGTTCGGGGGCACCGAACACCTGTGACGCCAGCCACAGCAGCCCTGCTCCCCCCAGCAGCCCGGTGCCGCGTCGCGTCAGCATCCCGTCACGCCGAGGAGGTGGATGCCGCCGGTGTCGGCTCGGTCGGCGCGGGCACCCCGTCCAGCACGTCGGCGACCACATCAGCCGGTTGATGCCCCGCCAGTTCCGCATCGGGGATCAACAGCAGACGGTGGGGCAGGACATGCGGGGCCATGGCCTTGACGTCGTCGGGTACGACGTAGTCGCGGCCCAACACCGCGGCATAGGCGCGCGACGCACGGAGTAGCGCCAGCGACGCGCGTGGCGAGGCGCCGAGTTCCGTCTCCGGATGGCTCCGGGTCGCCCGGCAGACGGCGATCACGTACCGCTCGATCGCTTCGCTGACGTGCACCGTGCGGATCAGCTTGATGGCCGCGGCGATGGCGGCCGCATCGCAGACCGGATCGAGGGCCGCGAGCGGATCCCCGCGGCCGTGGGTCCGCAGGATCTCGAGTTCGTCGTCCTGGTGGGGGTAGCCGATGGAGATCCGCATCAGGAACCGGTCACGCTGGGCCTCGGGGAGCGCGAAGGTCCCCTCGAGTTCGATCGGGTTCTGTGTGGCGATGACCATGAAGGGCTGTGCGAGTTCGTGGGTCGTACCGTCGATGGTGACGGTGCGCTCCTCCATCGACTCGAGGAGCGACGACTGGGTCTTGGGCCCGGCGCGGTTGATCTCGTCGCCGAGGACGATGTTGGCGAACACCGGCCCGGGTCGGAACGAGAACCCACCAGACTCCTGGGAGTAGACGGTCATGCCGGTCACGTCGGAGGGCAGCAGGTCCGGGGTGAACTGCACCCGGGAGACCGAGCAGTCGATGGAGCGTGCCAGCGCCCGTGCCAGCATCGTCTTGCCGACCCCCGGAACGTCCTCGATCAGCAGGTGCCCCTCGGCGAGCAGCGCGATGACGGCCAGCCTTGCGACCTCCGGCTTGCCGGCGACGACCTGCCGGATGTTGGACTCGATGGCCTGCAGGGTCTCCGTCACGCTCGAGAGATCGGGGCGTTCCTGCGCGACGTGCGGCGGAGGTGATGCCGCGGGAGTGATCGGTGGCGTCTCCGGGTGCGGCCGGCCGTCGGTCGATGTCACCCGGGCTCCTCATGTCTGGTGGGCGCCGTCGGGGCGACCCCGTCTTCGTCGGTCGGTGCCTGCGTGGGCAGCGTATCGGGACCGCCGGCAGCGGTCGTGGTGACGGCACGAGGCTCGCGACCTCGCGGTTCGCACCGCGCCTCCTCCCGGTCGGCAAGCTCGCCACTTCACTCCACCAAACGTCCCTAATCCACCAAATCTGGGGTTCATGTGGCTTCTGTGGCCACAGTTGCGTGGCTCCCGGGAGCGGTCGGCGATCTCCGGGATCGATCCGATGACCGCAATCTGCCTGGATATCGCTCATCTTCCCCCGTTCCCTGCTGCCGGACGTTGACCGGGGAGTGCTTTGCCCATAGAGTGGAGCGAAGTGGAGGGCTTTCCCAGATCTCACGTGCGGGGAGGCGCTTCCGCGGGGGAGCGACCCCACCACCTGCGGACCTGAAGGATCAGCGCTTGTTCTTGGGAGAGCACCAGCACACGCTGGATGTGAAGGGCCGGGTCATCCTCCCGGCCCGCTTCCGTGAGCGGCTGTCCAGTGGGCTCGTGTTCGTTCCCGGCCAGGACCGCTGCATCGACGTCTACCCGCTGACCGCGTTCGAGAAGCGGGTCGAGCAACTGCGGGCGTTGCCCCGTGAGGACCAGGATGCCCGGTCCTACCTCCGGGTGCTGCTCGCCGGTGCGCACGAGGAGAAGCCCGACTCGCAGGGGCGCGTCACCGTGCCGCCGCGCCTGCGGAGCTACGCCCAGCTCGACAAGGACCTCACGATCAACGGTGCGGACGAGAAGATCGAGATCTGGGACCGCGAGGCCTGGGAGTCCTACCGCGGCCCGGCCGAGGACGCCTTCGCCAACCTCGACGGATCGTTCGTCCAGTGATCACCACGGCCTCCGTCACCACTCACCACCGCCAGGAGCGACCCATGCAACTCGACACCATCCGGGATCTGCTGACCGCGATCGACGCGCTCGCGGAGCCCGACCGCGCTCGGTTCCGGGCACGCGTGGACGCAGCGGTCACGCAGTCCGCTGCCGGCACCCGTGCCGCGCTGGGCCTGATCGCACTCGATCTGGCCGGGGCGTACCGCGAGGCGTTGCGGCCCGATGGCGTCGCGGACCACATCATCGTCCTGCCCGACCTCCAACCGACCGGGATGGACGTCTCCCCGGTGGCCGCCTCCGCCTGATCGTGCTGCTGATGACCGCCTCCGCCCCGCACACCCCGGTCCTGTTGGATCGGGTCGTGTCGCTCTTCCTCGACGCCCCTGCCGGGGTCGTGGTGGATGCGACCGTCGGCGCCGGCGGGCATGCCCACGCGGTCACGCAGGCCCGGCTCGAGCGCGATGGCACCGCCCACCTCGTGGGCCTCGACCGCGATCCCGTCGCCCTCGCCCTCGCTGAGGAGCGGCTCGCGCCATTGCGGCCGGCTGCCACCGTCGAGCTCGTACGCACCCGGTTCGATGCGCTCCCGCGGGTGCTCGACGACCTCGAGGTGCCCGCCGTGGCCGGGATCCTGCTCGATCTCGGGATCTCCTCGATGCACATCGACGCGGCCGAACGCGGCTTCAGCTACCGCAACGACGGACCGCTCGACATGCGGATGGACCCGGACCTGCCGACCTCGGCCGACGACATCATCAACCGGTGGGAGCCGACAGAGATCGCCCGCGTCCTGCGCACCTACGCCGAGGAGCGCTTCGCGGACCGGATCTCCCGCGCGGTCGTCGCCGCCCGCCCCATCACGTCCACCGCGGCACTGGCCGAGATCGTGCGCGATGCGATCCCGGCCGCGGCGCGGCGCACCGGCGGCCACCCGGCCACCCGGACGTTCCAGGCCCTGCGGATCGCCGTCAACGATGAACTGGGTGCGCTCGACGCGGTGCTGCCCACCGTGATCGACCGACTCAAGCCCGGCGGCGTCGCCGTCGTCCTCAGCTACCACAGCCTCGAGGATCGTCGGGTCAAGCGGGCCTTCGCGGCTGCGGCCACCGGGTGCATCTGCCCGCCGCAGCTCGCCGTCTGCGCCTGTGGACAGCTGCCGCTGGTCGAACACCTCGTCCGCCGTCCCGAGCGCCCCTCGTCGGAGGAGGTCGCCGCCAACCCCCGTGCAACCTCGGCACTGCTGCGTGCAGTTCGCCGCCTGGAAGGGCCATCCCGATGACCGCCACCACCGTCAGCCCGCTGCGCCGCGATCGCGTCCGCCCGGCTGCCCCGAAGCCCCGTCCTGACCTGCGGGTCGTGCGCGAACCCCGTCCTCGTCACACGCTGGCGTACGCCCTGGTGCTGATCGTGCTGGTGGGCGCCGCCGTGTTCGGCGCGGTCTCGCTGAACGCGTTGGCCGCAGCCGCCTCCGTCGAGGCCCGCACCCTGGATGCCCAGGTTCGGGCCGCGGAGCGCGACTACTCGATGCTGGTCGCCGAGGTCGCCAGCCTGGAGGATCCCGGTCGGATCCGGACCGCCGCCCTCGATCTGGGCATGGTGCCCGCCGGACCGGCACGGGTCGTGGTCCTCGAACGCAGCCTGCCGGCCGACGGTGCGGTCGCCGAGGTGTTCGACGGTGGGCTCGACGCCGATCCGCTCAAACCCCTGCTGTCCGCGGAGCGCTAGATGACCGAACAACCCCGCCGCCGTCGGTTCTCCCGGGTTGCCCGCATCCTGTCGCGGACCGGCGATCAGGTCGCCGTCCGGCGCATCCGGTGGCTCCTCGGCATCTACGGCCTGCTGATCGTGGTCGTGTTCGCCCAACTGATCAGTATCCAGGTGGTCGACGCCGACGACTACGCGGACCGCAGCGTGCGGCAACGTGAACGGACGATCACCCTGCCCGCCGTCCGTGGACGGATCTACGACCGTGACGGTGACGTGCTGGCCACCTCGGTCGACGGCGCGACCGTCTACGCCGATCCGCGCGCGTACCGGCCGACGGAGACGCCGGACGGCACACCGGTCCCTGCCGCCGCTGCCGCAGCGGACGTGGCCGCCGCGCTCGCCCCGATCTTGGGTCGGGATGTGGCGGATCTCACCGAGCGCCTGGAGCAGGACGCCCACTTCGTCTACCTCGGTCGGCAGCTCGACTGGTCGGTCGGTGAGGAGGTCGAGGCGTTGGACCTGCCCGGCGTCGCGGTCCTGGCGGAGCCCAAGCGGACCTACCCGGGGAGTGCGCTCGCGGCACAGGTCGTCGGGTTCACGGGGATCGATGGTGACGGGTTGCAGGGCCTCGAGGCCCAGTATGACGGCGTGCTGCGGGGCAAGCCCGGGACGTTGCTGCTGGAGCGTGCACCCGGCGGTCTGGACATCTCGACCGGCATCCGTGAGCTCAGGCCGTCCCAGGTCGGCACGGACCTGGTCCTGACCCTGGACCGTGATGTCCAGCACGCGGCGGAGGTCGCCGCAGCATCGGCCGTCGCCGAGTTCGACGCGAACGCCGCGACCGTTGTGGTGCTGGAGGTCGCGACCGGCGACGTCCTCGCGATGGCGTCTTCGCCCGGCTACGACCCGAACGCCCGCATCCAGGACGATCAGGATGCCTGGCGGAACCGCGCGATCACCGACGTGTTCGAGCCGGGTTCGACCCAGAAGGCGCTGACCATCGCGGCGGCGATCGAAGAGGGGATCGTGACCGCGGAGACGGATGTGGAGGTCCCCGGCCACATCCGGGTCGCGTCCAGTACCTTCCGCGAACTGTCTCCGACCGGTGAGCCGACCCTGACCGTCGGCGACATCATGGAACGGTCGAGCAACGTCGGCACGATCCGGATCGCCCAGGAGCTCGGGGACCAGCGGCTCGACCACTACCTGCGCGCATTCGGGTACGGATCGCCGACCGGCAGCGGCTTCCCGGGCGAGGCCAGTGGCATGTTGATGCCGCCCGAGGACTGGTGGCCGACGTCGCTGCCCACCATCGCGATCGGCCACGGGGTCGCCGTGACCCTGCTCCAACTGGCCGGGTCGTACGCGACCCTGGCCAACGACGGCCGATCGGTCGCTCCCCGTGTGGTCCTCGGCACGGTCGGCGACGACGGACGACTCAAGCCGGTCGCGGCCCGCAGCGGCGAACAGATCGTGTCGCCGTCGACGGCCCACCAGGTCCAGGGCCTGCTCGAGCGCGCGGTCACCGGGGACCGGGGTACCGGCTCGTTGGCGGCGGTTCCCGGCTACATGGTGGCGGGGAAGACGGGCACGGCCCGCAAGCCGGCCACCGACGGGTCCGGTTACTCCGATCAGTACGTCGCGACCTTCGCCGGCTTCGCGCCGGTGCACGATCCACAGATCGTCGTCGCGGTGATGGTCGACGAGCCCAACCCGTTCTACGGAGGCATCGTGGCGGCGCCGGTCTTCAGCGAGGTGATGGAGGCCGCCCTGATCGCGCGTCGAGTGGCACCGGATGGTTCGGCGACCACCCTGCCGGCCGCGATGGACCACGCACGGGCTCAGGCCCTGGAGGTGGCCGAGGCCGCCCAGGCCTCGCTCGACGAGAACCCACCACCGTCCGGACCGGGCGGTGCATCGGGCGACCCGGAGACCGACGAGCAGGGTGACTGACCGCCACGACCGGAGACCGCAGGTGGCCGACCGGTCGCAGAGGGTGCGAGGAGCGGGGGACCGCCAGCGTTACGCTCCGCTGGCAGGATCGGGACGGCGACGTCGTGCCCGGCAGCGTCCCGTGCCCCGACCGGCGCAGCCGGCCGAACCACCGATCTGCACGCCGGACCGCCCGGTGACCCGCCCGCCGACCCGTCAGCCACGCACCATCCGAGGAGCATCGTGACCGCGACACTGTCCGCCGTGGCCGGCGGGCTCCGACGTGCGGAGCGGCACGGCCGTGATGTCGAGGTCGTCGACGCGACGCACGACAGTCGCCAGGTGGCGCCGGGCTGGCTGTTCTGTGCGATCCCCGGAGCACGTGACGACGGGCATCGTCATGCCCCTGATGCGGTGGACTCGGGGGCGGCGGCGCTGCTCGTCGAACGGTGGCTCGACCTGCCCGTCCCACAGATCCGGGTCCCGTCGGTGCGGGCCGCGGTCGGCCCGGCCGCCGCGATCGTCCATGGTCGACCCAGCGAGCACCTGACGGTGGTCGGCGTGACGGGCACCAACGGCAAGACCAGCATCACCTACCTCCTGGAGGCCGCGTTCGGGGCCGCGGCGCTCGGGACCGGCACGATCGGCACGGTCGAGGCGCGCATCCACGGCGAACCGCAACCCGGCGTGCGCACCACACCCGAGGGCACGGACCTGCAACGCCTGTTCCACGAGATGGTGGACCGTGGCGTCGACGCGGTGGCGATGGAGGTGTCGTCGCACGGCCTCGACCTGCGCCGCGTCGATGGCACGCGGTTCCGTGTCGCGGTGTTCACCAACCTCTCACAGGATCACCTCGACTGGCATGGCTCGATGGAGGCCTACCTGGCCGCCAAGGAGCGCCTGTTCACCCCGGGGTTGTCCGACCGTGGGGTGGTGCACCGTGACGGCCCCTGGGCGCAGCGACTGCTCGAGCGGGCGACGATCCCCGTGACGACCGTCGGTCGTGACGCCTCCGCCGATGTGCGCATCGACGACGAGGTGCTGCGTGTCGACGGGGGGAGCGCCACGCTGCACTGGGACGGCGTCGTCCACGACCTGCAGACCCGGCTGCCCGGTGGGTTCAACCTGACGAACGCGGCGCTGGCCGTCGTGGCCGCGGTCACCGCGGGTGCGCCGATCGAGGCGGCACTGGCCGGGGTGGCGGCGGCGTCCGGCGCGCCCGGTCGTTTCGAGCGGGTGGACGTCGACCATCCCGTGACCGTGCTCATCGACTACGCGCACACCCCGGATGCCGTGCAGTTGGCGGTCGCCGCGCTGCGGTCGCTCGTGGACGGAGGGCGCGTGCTGCTGGTGCTCGGTGCGGGGGGTGACCGTGACCGCGGCAAGCGCGTGCCGATGGGCGCCGCGGCGGCCGCGGCGGATGTCGTGGTGTTCACCTCCGACAACCCGCGGGGTGAGGATCCCGCGACCATCGTCGAGGCGCTGGTCGACGGCGCACGCCGGGCGGTCGAGCAGGGAGCCGGGGCCGAGTTCCATGTCGAACTGGACCGCCGCGCCGCCATCGGCGCCGCGATCGCCGAGGCGCGCCCCGGGGATGTCGTGCTGATCGCGGGCAAGGGCCACGAGCGCATCCAGGAACTCGCTGATCGCACCGTCCCGTTCGATGATCATCAGGTCGCCGCGGAGTTCCTCGCGCAGACGGGGGGTGGCGCATGATCCCGATGCCGTTGCGGGACATCGCCGCCGCCACCGGTGGAATGCTGACCGGTGATCCGGACCTCGTCATCGATGCCGTCGGGACGGACTCACGGCGTCCGCCGGACGGCAGTTCCCTGTTCGTCGCCCTGCCCACGGACCACGCCGACGGGCACGACTTCATCGAGGCAGCGGTGGCGGCCGGGACGGCAGCGGTCCTGACCCGACGTCCGGTGCCGACCGCGACCGTGCCGGTCATCCAGGTCACGGATCCGTGGACGGCGCTGGCCGACCTCGGTGTCCACGTGCGGCGATCCGTCGGGCCGACGACGGTGGCCGTGACCGGTTCGGTCGGCAAGACCACCGTCAAGGACTTCGCCGCCGCCGCCATCGGTGCCGGGCGCCGGGTCCACGCGGCCCGGGGGTCCTACAACAACGAACTGGGCGTCCCGTTGACCATGCTCGGCCTCGTCGAGGACTCCGAGGTGCTGGTCGCGGAGGTCGGTGCACGCCACGTGGGCGACATCGCCCAGCTGGCGCCGCTGCTGGCCCCCGACATCGCGGTCGTCACCGCGGTCGCAGGGGTGCACCTGGAGGTGTTCGGTTCGATCGATGCGGTGGCCCGGGCCAAGGCGGAACTGGTCGCCGCGCTCGGCCCCGACGGCACCGCGGTCCTGCACGTCGCCGATCCACGGGTGGCGGCCATGGCCCAGGCGGCGCCGAACGTGATCAGCGTGGCCACCGACGACCCGGCCGCGGACGTGCACGCCTCGGACGTCCGGCTCGACCGGTTGGCCCGCGCCACGGCGACCGCCGTGACCCCCTGGGGGACCACCACCCTGACCCTGCCGGTCGCCGGTCGTCACCAGGTCCTCAACGCGCTGCTGGCCCTGGCGGTCGCCGGGCACGTCGGCATCGACCTCGACGCAGCTGCCGCGGCCATCGCCGCCGCGCCGGTGAGCCCCTGGCGGGGGGAGGTGTGCGTCGCGAACGGCATGACCATCCTGAACGACGCGTACAACGCCAACCCGACCTCGGTCGTCGCGTCGCTGGACACGCTGGTCGCGATCGAACGCACCGGGCGGACGATGGCGATCCTGGGCGTCATGGCCGAGATCGGCGACACCGCTCAGGACGAGCACCTCGCGATCGGACGGACCTGCGCACGGCTCGGGATCGATCACGTGGTCGTGGTCGGCGACGGCGCGGGTGGCATCGCGACCGGTGCACGGGCGGCCGGCATCGCCGAGGTCTCCGTGGTCGCTGACGGGGACGCGGCGACCGCCGTCGCCCGGGCGTGGCTGGCTCCGGGGGACGTCGTGGTCGTCAAGGGATCGCGGGTGGCCGGGCTCGAACAGGTCGCCGCCCGTCTGGTCGACGAGCAGGTCGGCGCATGATCGCGATCCTCATCGCCGGTGCCGTGGCCCTGTTGTCCGCGTTGGTCGGGACGCCGCTGGTCATCAGCTACTTCCGCGAGCGCGGGTTCGGTCAGCAGATCCGCGAGGAGGGTCCGGCCAGCCACCACTCCAAGGCCGGGACCCCGACGATGGGCGGGACCGCGATCGTGCTGGCGACGGTCATCGCCTTCGTGGTGGCCCACCTCGGCGGGACTCGTGTCACCGCGCTCGGCCTGTTGGTGCTCGGCACGTTCGTGCTGATGGCCGTGGTCGGGTTCGCCGACGATCTGATCAAGCTGCGGATGCGGCGGAACCTCGGGCTCAACAAGACCACGAAGTTCCTCGGGCAGGCCGTCATCGCAGCGCTGTTCGCCTTCCTCGGGCCCGCGTACGCGGATCTGCCGCAGAACATCTCGGTCGTCGGCGACATCGTCTTCGAGGTCAATCCGTGGGTCTTCTTCCTGTGGATCTTCCTGCTGCTGACCGGCGCGTCGAACGCGGTGAACCTGACCGACGGTCTCGACGGGCTGGCGGCAGGCTCCGGTGCGCTGGCCTTCGGCGGCTACACCCTGATCGCCTTCTGGCAGTTCCGGAACTTCGAGTCGTACGCCCTGGACGGAGCGCAGTACCTCGACATCGCGATCATCTCGGCGGCACTGGTGGCGGCGTGTGCGGGGTTCCTGTGGCACAACGCGCCACCCGCCAGGATCTTCATGGGTGACACCGGCTCACTCGCGCTCGGGGGTGTGCTCGCCGCGGTGGCCGTGGCGACCAACACGCAGGTGCTGCTCGTGCTGCTCGGTGGTCTCTTCGTGGTCGAGACACTGTCGGTGATCGTCCAGGTCGCGGTGTTCCGCCTCACCGGGAAGCGGGTCTTCCGGATGGCGCCGATCCACCACCACTTCGAACTGCTCGGGTGGCAGGAGACGACGATCATCGTCCGCTTCTGGATCCTCGCCGGGATCGGGGTCTCGCTCGGTCTCGGCCTGTTCTACGCGGAGTGGATCGACCGCGTCGGAACGGTCTGATGGTGATGATGACCGCCACGCGACCGACCGCCCCGGGTCTGCCCGGGGTGCGTCGCGCCCTGGTCGTCGGGCTCGGCGCGTCGGGCCTGGCTGCGAGCCGTCTACTGGTCGGTCAGGGCGTGACCGTCACGGCCGTCGATGAGGCTCCGGACCACGCCGGTGCCGACGAGGCCCGTGCACTTGGCGCGACCGTCGTGCTCGGCCGGCCGGCGGTCGAACTCCTCGACGAGACGATCGATCTGGTGGTTCCGTCCCCGGGGGTGCCGGAGCGTGCCGCCGTGCTGCAGCGTGCCGCCGCGATCGGGACCACCGTGTGGTCCGAGCCGGAACTCGGCCTGCGGGTGTTCCCGCACCGTCTGCTGGCGATCACGGGGACCAACGGCAAGACGTCCACGACCGAACTGGTCGCGGCGATGCTGGCAGCCGGCGACCTGCCGGTCGTCGCGTGTGGGAACATCGGCCGCCCGCTCAGCGACGCCGCTGGACAGACCCCGCCCGACACCGTGCTGGTCGCCGAACTCTCGAGCTTCCAACTGCGCTTCGCCGAGACCCTCCGTGCGATGGTCGGGGTCGTGCTCAACGTCGCGGACGACCACCTCGACTGGCACGGGGACGCCGCTGCGTACGGCCGTGCGAAGGCGCGGATCTGGATCGGTCAGATCGCCGAGGACTGGGCCGTCGCCAACGCCGATGACCCGACCAGCCTGGCGCTGCGTGATCGGTACGCGCCGGGACGGCACGCGGCCTTCTCCGGGACGCAGCCCGTCGGGCTGGGTGTCGGGCGTCGGGACGATGACCTCATCCTCTGGGGTTCTGACGGCACCGCTACGGAACTGCTGGCCGTCGACGATCTGACCAGCCGGGCGCCCCATCACGTCGCCAACGTCGCCGCTGCGGCGACGCTCGCCGTGCTGGCCGGCGTGGAGCCCGCCCCGATCATCGAGGTGGCACGTACCTACCACCCCGGCGTGCACCGGTTCGAGACGGTCGCGATCGTCGACGGCGTGTCCTACGTCAACGATTCGAAGGCGACCAACGTCCACGCCGCAGTCGCCGCGCTGGGTGCGGCCGACGACATCGTCTGGATCGCGGGTGGGCTGGCCAAGGGGGTCGACCTCGCGCCACTCGGCGAGTACCTGGGCAACGTCCGGGCCGCGGTGCTGATCGGGACGGCCGCGGACGAGCTCGCCGGGATCTGTGAACGCGCGGGCGTGCCGTTCGAGCATGCCGGGTCGATCGAGGACGCGGTGCGTCGCGCACGGCGACTCGTCCGTCCCGACGGCACCGTGCTGCTGGCTCCCGCCTGCGCCTCGTTCGATCAGTTCCGGGACTACGCCGACCGTGGTGGACGCTTCACCGCCGCGGTACGGACCATGGCCGCGACCTCCGATGAGAGCGCCGCCGGGTCGGCACCGGGCGACCAGGGAGGTTCGACCGATGGCACGTGACACCTCGACGTCCCGCGACCAGGATCCGGCAGCGCGGGACGACCGGTGGCGGCAGTGGCGCCCACCGGCCCGGTTCGGCGCAGGGCCCTGGACCCCGGATGCCACCGGCATCACGATGGTCACCCTCCTGCTGGTCGTCCTCGGCCTGGTGATGAGCTTCTCCGCGTCGTTCGTCGATGCGGCCGAGGCCGGCAACCCGTTCGGGGTCTTCACCCGGCAGGCCACCTGGGCGGTGATCGGCATCATCGCCTTCGTGGTGGCGGCATCGGTGGATCACCGTGTCTGGCGCCGTCTGTCCTGGGGTCTGCTGGCGATCTCGCTCGTCGGGTTGATCCTCGTCCTGATCGACGGGATCGGACTGGAGCGTTACGGATCGACACGGTGGCTCGGTGTCGGGCCGCTCGTGGTCCAGCCGTCGGAGCTCGCGAAGCTCGCGACCCTGCTGTGGTTGGCGGACGTGCTCGAGCGCAAACGTCCGAAGGACCGCTCGTTGCACGACGTCGACCACCTGCTGCTCCCGGCGCTCCCGCTGCTGGCGCTGCTGGCCCTGCTCGTCCTGATGCAGCCCGACCTCGGGACCACGATCCTGCTGTCGCTGATCGTCGCGTCGATCCTGTGGGTCGAGGGACTGCCCTCCCGGTTCGTGGCGATCCTGGCGATGCTCGGGTTGCTCGGGGTGGCGACGCTCGCGGTGGTCGCCCCCTACCGGCTGGCCCGGGTCACCGGGTGGCTCAACCCGGAGGCGGACCCGCTCGGAGGCGGCTTCCAGTTGCTGCAGAGCCGCTACGCCCTGGGCTCCGGGGGCGTCTTCGGGGTCGGTCTCGGCTCATCCCGGGCGAAGTGGAACTTCGTGCCGAACCCGGAGACCGACTTCATCTTCGCGATCATCGGCGAGGAACTCGGGCTGGTCGGCGCCACGGCCGTGCTCGCGCTCTTCGGGGCACTGCTCTACTTCGGGTTGCGCGTCGCCTACGCCGCCGGGTCGGGTTTCGCCAGGACCGTTGCCTTCGCCATCACGGCGTGGCTGGTCGGCCAGGCGATGATCAACATCGGTGCGGTGACCGGCCTGCTGCCGATCACCGGCGTGACGCTGCCGTTGGTCTCGGTCGGTGGATCGTCTCTCGTCTCCACGTTGGCGGCCCTGGGCATCCTCGTCGCGATCACCCGCGGTTCTGCGACGGTGGCGGCCTCCCCGCCGCGTCCGGGCCGCCGGACCGCTCGAGAACGTCCGTCGACCGGAGGCTCCCGATCATGACCCGTACCGTGCTGTTCGCCGGCGGCGGGACCGCCGGGCACGTCTTCCCCGCGATCGCGGTCGCGCAGGCGCTGCAGGCCATGGACCCGGACCTCGAGCCGGTCTTCATCGGAGCGGCCGATCGTCTGGAGGCACGGTTGGTCCCGGCAGCGGGCTTCCGGCTGCACACGATCGAGACGCCCTCGATCCCGCGGCGACTGTCGCCGAAGCTGCTGAGGGTTCCCGGCGCACTACGCCGATCGGTGGCGCGGTGCGTGGAACTCGCCGCCGAGGAGCACGCCGTCGCCGCGGTGACGTTCGGGGGCTACGTGTCGTTCCCGGTCGCCCGTGCCGCGATGCGCCTGGGCCTCCCGCTCGTGATCCACGAACAGAACGCCGTTCCCGGGCTCGCGAACCGCCTGGCGTCACGCTGGGCCGACCGGATCGCCGTGAGCGTGCCGGGATCCGCCGACCGGTTCCGCCGCGCCGAGCGGTGTGCGGTGACGGGCAACCCGGTGCGCCAGGACATCGCGACGCTCGATCGGGACAGCCTGCAGGTTGAAGCCCGTGAGCGGTTCGGGCTCGAGCCGGACCGGCCCACGTTACTGGTCTTCGGTGGGAGCCAGGGAGCGAGGTCGCTCAACCGGGCGATCGTGGCGTCCCATCCCCGGTGGGGCGACCAGACGTTGCAGGTGCTGCACGCGACGGGACGCGTGACCCACGAGGCGACCGCCACCGCGTGGGCCCAGGCCCGGGAGCAGGGCGGCGGCCCCAAGGTCAAGGTGCTCGACTTCATCGAGAGCATGGCCGATGCCTACGCCGCCGCGGACCTGGTGGTCTGCCGTGCCGGAGCGACCTCGATCGCCGAGCTCACCGCGCTCGGCATCCCCTCGATCCTGGTCCCCTATCCGCATGCGACCGCCGATCACCAGACCGAGAACGCCCGGGCGCTGGAACGGGCCGGAGGCGCGATCATGATCCGTGACGACGACCTCGATGCCGATGCGCTGCTGGCGGCCTGCCTGCCGTTGCTGCGTGAGCCGGAGCGACGGCATGCCATGGCTGGCGCGGCACGGGCGTTCGGGCGTCCGGACGCAGCGGACAACGTCGCGCGGCTCGTCCCGACCCTCCTCGACGAGCGGAGTGCATCGTGAGCAGCACGGCAACCGGTTCCCCGCGGATCCACCTCGTCGGTGTCGGCGGTGCAGGCATGTCGGGGATCGCCCGCATCCTGCTGCAGCGAGGTGGCGAGGTGACCGGCTCCGACCTGCGTGACGGTCGCGCGCTGGACGAGCTCAGGATGCTCGGTGCACGGATCGACATCGGCCACGACGAGGCGCATGTCCAGGGTGCCGACATCGTCGTCATGTCGACCGCGGTCCCGCCTGACAACCGTGAGATCGCGGCCGCACGCGCCGCCGGGCAGTTGGTGCTCCGTCGTGCCGAGATGCTCGCCCGCCTCATGGAGGATCAGACCGCGGTCCTGATCTCCGGGACCCACGGCAAGACCACGACGACCTCCATGACCGTCGTTGCGTTGCAGGCCGCCGGCCGGGATCCGAGTTTCGCGATCGGTGGCTCGCTCAACGAGAGCGGCACGAACGCCCATGCCGGCGGTGATCCTCTGTTCATCGCGGAGGCCGACGAGTCGGACCGGTCGTTCCTCGTGTACCGACCGGACATCGCGGTGGTCACCAACCTCGAGCACGATCATCCCGATGAGTTCCGTGACCTGGACGCCGTCATGCAGGCGTTCCGTGGCTTCACCGAACGGCGGGCGATCGGCGCGCCGACCCTGCTGTGCGCGGACGATGCCGGGGCCCGGGCACTGGCCGAGATCATCGCTGAGCCGGTGGTGCTGTTCGGCACCGACGCCCGCGCGGACATCCGGACGCTCGTCGGAGACGATGGACACCACGTGCTGCGCCGCGGTGGCGAGGACATCGCAAGCTTCAGCCTGGCGGTGCCGGGACGGCACAACGTCCTGAACGCCACGGCGGCCCTGGCGACCTGTGTCCTGCTGGATGTGGATCCGGCCGAGGCGGCACCCGGCCTCAAACGGTTCCGGGGAGCGGCCCGACGGTTCCAGCGGCTGGGCGAGGCTGCCGGGGTCGTGGTCGTGGATGACTACGCCCATCACCCGACCGAGCTGCGCGCCACTCTGGCGGCCGCCCGCGGTTCGACGACCGGCCGGATCGTCCTGGTGGTCCAGCCCCACCGCTACTCGCGGACCCAGGTGTTCGGGGAGGAATTGGGGCGCGCCGCGGCAGCCGCGGACGTCGTGGTCGTCACGGACGTCTACGGCTCGGGCGAGTCGCCCATCCCCGGGGTCAGCGGTCGCACCGTCGCCGCGGCCGCGACGGCCGCGGGAGCCAACGCGCACGACGTTCCCCACCTGGCTGATGTCGTGGACACGCTCGTGGGCCTCGTCGGCCCGGGTGACCTCGTCCTGACGACGGGTGCCGGAGACGTCACCCAGGTCGGACCGGCGCTCCTGCAACGACTGGGAGGTGGCGGGTGACCGGGTCCGTCCCAGCGCCGACCACCGGTTCCGACCGGCTCACGACCGACCTGCAGGCTGCGGGGGTCGCATCGGTCGTGCCCGCGGCCTCGCTCGCGGCGTCGACGACCCTGCGGGTCGGGGGACCGGCGCGGGTCCTGGTCACGGTGGAGGGTGACGACGAACTCGGTGCGGTGGGCCGCGTCTGCGGCGACCACGGCGTCCCGTGGATCGTCGTCGGTCGGGGGTCGAACCTGCTGCTCCCCGATGCTGGATGGCCCGGGGTCGCGATCGTGCTCGGTCGCGGGTTCCGTGGACTCGAACTCCCGACCGGGACCGACCCGACCGGTCGGCTGCGGGCGGGTGCCGCGGAGCCGTTGCCGACGCTGGCCGTGCGGATCGCCGACGCCGGTTTCCGGGGCTTCGCGTGGGCCTGCGCGGTGCCGGGCACCCTCGGGGGAGCGGTTCGCATGAACGCGGGTGCGCACGGCGGGGACATGTCCGATCATCTGGTGGAGGTCGAACTCGTGCGTCTGACCACCGGGGTCCGCGAGGTCTGCCCGGCGTCCCTGCTCGAACTCTCGTACCGGCACAGCGTGCTGCCCGACGACGCGGTCGTGGTCGCTGCGACCCTCGAACTCGAACGCGGCGACCCGGCGACGATCCGTGCCGAGATCGCGGACATCCGCGCCTGGCGGCGTTCCCACCAGCCACTCAACCAACCGAACTGTGGCTCGGTCTTCACCAACCCACCCGGGGACTCGGCCGGTCGGTTGATCGATGCGGCCGGTGGCAAGGCCATCGAGGTCGGCGGCGCACGTGTCTCCGATCGGCATGCCAACTTCATCGTGACCCGGCCGGGTGCGACCGCGAGCGATGTGTGGGCGGTCATCACCCAGGTCCAACGACTGGTCCGCGACCGCTTCGGGGTGGAGTTGACCACCGAGGTGGTCCGTCCGGGTGCCTGGGGAACGGGCGGAACGTGATCGATGACCGCATCGCCGCACGGCGGCAGGAGGTCCGCGACGACCGCCGTCGCCGCCGCCTCCGGCGGACCGTCATGCTGGTCACGGTCCTCGCGGTCGCGATCCTGGTCGTGCTGATCGAGCGCAGCCCCCTGGTGGGACTCGAGGAGGTGCAGGTGACCGGCATCGATCGGCTCACCGATGCACAGGTCCGCGACGCCGCCGACATCCCGCTCGGCACCTCGACGCTGCGTCTCGGCCTGGGGCAGGCGGTCGATCGCGTCACCGACCTCCCGTTGGTCCGCGAGGCGCAGGCCAGTCGGATCGACCCGCTCTCGGTCGTGATCGAGGTGGTGGAGCGCCAACCCGTCCTGGTTGCGGACGACGGTGAGCGCCAGATGCTCATCGATCGCGACGGTGTCGTCATCGCGGAGGGCGACCTCGACGGGTTGCCGCGGGTGCGTATCGACGGATCGGTGCCTGCAGCCGGTGACACGGTGCGCGATCACCCGGCCCTGCACAACGCACACCGGGCCTGGGAGGGACTGTCCGGACCCTTGCGGGCCCGGGTGGAGCGCTACGACGCCGCTGCGCCCGATGACCTCGCGCTGGTGCTCGAGGACGGTATCGAGGTGCGTTTCGGACGAGCGGAGCGGGTTGCTGAGAAGGTCCGTGCGCTCGGCGCCGTGTTGGAGGATGTCGGCTCCACCCCGATCACCCGCATCGATGTGCGGGCACCCGGCGCCCCCGTGGTCGTGGCCGAGTGAGGGGCGGCCACTGGCCGGCCTACCGTCATCCCTGCTTGACCCTCGGTGCACCGGCCGTCTACCTTCACCCCGAAGCCGAGGTTTACATAAGCATCACCCTCATGTGGAGGTTGAGAGTCTGCCCTGCTAGGCGGTGCCGACGGCTTGCACGCCCGCTGCGTATCCCTGAGAGCGTTGCCCGAGAACGTTGCCTGAGAACGTTGCCTGAGAACGTTGCCTGAGAACACCCTGAAACGTCCCTCGAACCTGTCTCGATCAAGGAGGACCGCCGTGGCGGCCAACCCCACCAACTACCTGGCCGTCATCAAGGTCGTCGGCATCGGCGGCGGCGGGGTCAACGCCGCCAACCGCATGATCGACGCGGGTCTGCGGGGTGTGGAGTTCATCGCCATCAACACCGATGCGCAGGCACTGTTGATGTCGGACGCCGATGTGAAGCTCGACATCGGTCGGGACCTGACGCGCGGTCTCGGTGCCGGCGCGGACCCGGAGATCGGCCAGCAGGCCGCCGAGGAGCATCGGGACGAGATCCTGGACGTGCTCAAGGGCGCGGACATGGTGTTCGTCACGGCCGGTGAGGGAGGTGGCACCGGAACCGGGGCCGCTCCGGTGGTCGCAGACGTCGCCAAGGAACTCGGTGCGCTGACCATCGGTGTGGTGACGCGCCCCTTCACCTTCGAGGGACGCCGCCGGTCGGTGCAGGCCGAGTCGGGTATCGCGTCGCTGAAGGAGCGGGTCGACACCCTGATCGTGATCCCGAACGACCGGCTGCTGCAGATCGCCGACGGAGGGACGTCCGTGGTCCAGGCGTTCAAGCTCGCGGACGACGTCCTGCTCCAGGGTGTCCAGGGCATCACCGATCTGATCACGACTCCGGGGCTGATCAACCTCGACTTCGCGGACGTGCGCACGGTCATGCGTGACGCGGGCAGCGCGCTGATGGGCATCGGGCAGGCCCGGGGCGAGTCCCGCGCGCTCGAGGCGGCGAAGCTCGCGGTCAGCTCGCCCCTGCTGGAAGCGTCGATCGATGGTGCTCAGGGCGTCCTGCTGATGCTCGCCGGTGGCAGTGACCTCGGTCTGTTCGAGGTCAACGAGGCCGCGGACGTCATCACCCAGGCGGCCCACCCGGATGCCAACATCATCTTCGGTGCGGTCATCGATGATTCCCTCGGCGACGAGGTGAAGGTGACCGTGATCGCTGCGGGTTTCGACAAGCTGGATGCCCCCCTCGAGTTGGACGGGTCGATCGTCACCAGCGCGGAAACGGCTGCGGCTGAGGTTGCGGACCAGGGTCCCCTGATCGATGACGATGACGAGCACGAGGTGTTCCGTCCCGAGCCGGATCGTGACCCGGTCAGCCTCGTGCAGGTCGAGGACGACGAGGACGACGACCTCGACGTTCCGTCGTTCCTGCGCTGAGTGACCGTGACCATCCTGGTCGTCCCCGCAGTCCTCGGCTCCGCCGCCGACGGATGGTTCACGGGCCGTGACACGACGGCCGGGCCGGCGAGAGCCGCAGCCGTCGGGCAACCGGGCAACCTGGCCCATCGGCGCCCGCACCTGCCGGAGATGCTCGCGGCCGACCGCGCGCGGGTCGGCCGGACGATCGGCCTTCCCGTGGATCGCTGGCACCTCATGCGCCAGGTCCACGGACGGCAGGTCGCCGTCGTCGGCCCGAGCTGCCGACCCGGCGCGGAACTGCGGCACGTCGATGCCATGGTGACCGCGCTCGCGGACCGTCCGCTGGTGGTCCAGGCCGCAGACTGTGTCCCGATCCTGCTGGCCGGGAAGCGCTCCGTCGGGGTGGCCCATGCCGGCCGACGCGGCGTCCACGAGGGTGTCGTGGACGCGGTGGTGTCGGCGCTCCACGACCTCGGTGAACAACCCGAGGATCTGCAGGTCGCCATCGGCCCGGCGATCGGTGGCTGCTGCTACGAGGTGCCCGCCGAGTTGCGTGACGAGGTCGGTGCCGAGCAGCCGGAAGCCGTCGCGGCCACGACCTGGGGGATGCCGTCCCTGGATCTGCCGGCGGCCGTCCAGGCACAGTTGCGGCGTGCAGGTGTGCGCGACGTCTCGCGGGTCGAGACCTGTACCCGCTGCGATCCCCGAGCGCGATGGTTCAGCCACCGGGCCGACCCGGGGTCGGGCCGGCAGGTGGGCATCGTCGTCCGTCGGTCGGGCACCGACCAGGGCGCCCGGGGGGTGTCGCGGTGAGTGGCGGCGACCTCGCATCGCGGCTCGTCAGCGTGCAGGAACGGATCGACCGGGCGGCGGATGCGGCCGGGCGTCGGTCAGCTGACATCACCCTGATCGGGGTGACCAAGACCCACCCGCCGGCACTGGCCCAGGCCGCGGTCGATGCGGGACTCGTCGATCTCGGCGAGAACCGGGTACAGGAGCTGGTCGCGAAGCGGGATCGGGTGACCGGTGCGAGGTGGCACCTGATCGGCCAGCTGCAGCGCAACAAGGTGCGGGACATCGTGGGAGCTCAGATCCTGGTGCATTCGCTGGATCGTCGCCGCCTTGCGGACGCCCTGTCGCGGCGGGCGGCCGAGGCCGGCACGGTCCAGCGGGTCCTCGTCCAGGTCAACGTCGGTGATGATCCGGCCAAGGGTGGGTGCGAGGTCGACGGAACCCTGGAGCTGGTCGCCTACGCTCGTGACCTGCCGAACCTCACCATCGAAGGGTTGATGACCATCCCGCCGCTACCGCCGACCGGCGCCGACCCGGTCGAGAGCACGCGTCCGCACTTCGCGACCCTGCGGAGACTGCGCGATGCCTGCCGGGAGCGCTACCCGGAGGTCATGCACCTGTCGATGGGGATGTCGGGAGACCTCGAAGCAGCCGTCGCCGAGGGTGCCACCATGGTGCGTGTCGGGACCTCGCTGTTCGGGACACGAGCGGACGGTCCATGGCGACCGCAGGAGGATGGATAGATGAGCGGTGGTATCTGGCAGCGGACGCTGGTCTACCTCGGGCTCAAGGAAGAGCCCGAGGACATGTACGACGAACTCCCGCAGCAGTTCGTCCCCGTGGATGATCCGCATGCTGAACACGCACCGGCGCGGCCCGTCGATCAGGAGCCGCAACGGCCACCGGGGCAGGCCCCGTCGCGCCCGGTCCCCCTGGCGGATGAACCCGCCCCGGGCAACGTCCGCGCCATCCACGGGGACGTGCGTATGCGTGCGGTCGGCGCGTCGACGGTGGCTCGTGCCGCCGTGGTCGAGATCCACGTCTTCGACGATGTCGAGGAGATCGGTTCCCGGTACCGCACCGGTCAGCCGGTGCTGTTCGACACGGCGGGGGCGGCATCGGAGATCGCCCGCCGGGTCGTCGACTTCGTGTCCGGGCTGACGTACGCATCGCACGGGCGCCTGGCCAAGGTCGGCCGACGAGCGTTCCTGCTCGTGCCCGATGGTGTGGACCTGCCGGTCGAGGAGCGGCAGCGGCTCGGGGACCTCGGCTATCGGTTACCCACCGGGAGCGACGCGTGACCGGGATCCGTCAGGTTCTCTGCTTCGGACTCACCCTGGCGCAGATCGTCCTGTTACTGCACGTGATCTTCTCGTGGGTGCCGCGGCCGCCGGATCCGTTGATGCCGTTCGTGCTGGG
>SLHP01000003.1 GCA_007136095.1 Nitriliruptoraceae bacterium | reverse complement strand
TGGAGCTGCTTCCGGTCGAGGCGACGGAACGAACGGTCGAGCAACGGCTGCTCGAACAGCTCCCAGAGCTCGTCGCGGTAGGCGGCACAGCACGCCGCGACCGCCTCCTCGCAGGCATCTTCGTCCGCGCCGTTCTCGCGCCCGGACACCCACACACTCGCGCTCAACCGCCGGAGGTCCCACTCCCAGCTCCCCGGATGGGCCTCGTCGAAGTCGTTGATGTCCAGGACCAGCCGCTGCTCGGGTGAGGCGTAGAACCCGAAGTTGCCGACGTGGGCGTCCCCGCCGATGACGGGCGTGATCCCGGTGGCTGGCAGACGTGCGAGCTCCGCGGCCATGATCCCCGCCGCACCGCGAAGGAAACCGTAGGGCGACGCCATCGGCCACGTCCAGCACGACGTGGCCCTCGGACGGATCCGCGTCGGGCAGGGCCTGCACCATCGGAACACCTCCACCGGCCCTCACCGCGACGTCACCGTATCGCGGGCACCCGGCGAGCCAGGCCGATCCGGGGATCCACGCGGACAGCAAGGACCCACGGCCGCGCTGTACCACGCAGCGGCGGGTCAGCCAGTCGTCGCCACGAGGATGGCCCGCTCGAGGTCCTCCCAGAGATCATCGACTGCCTCGATGCCGACGGACAGCCGCAGGAGCCCGGGGGTGATCCCGATGGCCCCGTGGGCCGCGGCATCAACGCTGCGGTGGGTCAGTCCCGCAGGATGCTCGATCAACGTGTCCGTCGACCCGAGGCTGACCGCCGGGGTGATGAGCTCGACCGCCTCCATCACGCGGGCTGCCGCCGCTTCACCACCTGCCAACTCGATGGCCAGCACGGCACCTGGACCGTCCATCTGGCGGCCGACCAGCCCGTCCGGATCGCACTCCGGGAGACTCGGATGCAGCACCCGGGCGACACCTCGGAACCCTTCAAGGCGCTTCGCGAGTTCACTCGCGTTGGCCTGGGCTGCGCGCACGCGCAGTGCGAGCGTCGGGAGGCTCCGGTGCAGCAGGTAGGCGGCCTGGGGATCGAGGACCGCGCCGGTGGCGATACGCACCTGCCGCAGCGCGCGGGCACGTTCGTCGTCAGTCGCGACGATGCCAGCGACCGTGTCACCGTGTCCCCCGAGGAACTTGGTCGCGCTGTGGAGCATCCACGTCGCGCCGTGGTCGCGCGGCTGCTGCAGGATCGGGGTGGCGAAGGTGTTGTCGACGAGCACAGGCACCTCGCCGGCCTGTTCGACCACTGCCGCGATGTCCACGAGCGCCAGTGTCGGGTTGCCGGGGGTCTCCATGACGATCAGCGCGGTGTCCCGATCAACGGCCTCCGCCACGGTGGACGGTGTCGCCCAGGTCGTCCGGGTGCCGAGCAGGCCGCTCGCGAGCAGGTGGTCCGTGCCGCCGTACAGGGGGCGTAGCGCCACCACATGGTGGCCGGCGGCACCGGCCGCGAGCAGTGTTGCGGAGACCGCGGCCATCCCGGACCCGAAGGCGACCGCCTCGTCAGCGTGCTCGAGCCCGGCGATCGCCCGCTCCCAACGAGCGACGGTCGGGTTGTGCAGCCGAGCGTAGACCGACGAGGAGCGGGGGTGGCCGCCTGCGGCGAGCTCGTCGATGTCCTCGGTACCGAGGGCAAGCGAGTGCAACGGATAGGTCGTGGAGCGGTCCAGGGGCGGCGCGTGGACCCCGAGCTCGCCCAGATCCTCCCGCCCTCCATGGACCAGCTGGGTCTCGAGGCGGCTCATCGGGACATCCTCCCGCTCGCTCGGGCAAGGCCAGCATCTTCGCGTGAGTCGTCGGGACTCGCCACCGCCGTTCCTCCTCTCGGCGGTGGGCCGTTGGTCCCATCGCTTCCAGCCCTCGTAGGGCCGAAGGTCACCGATCCGTGGTTCCGGGGGCGAGAGGGAAGGTGGGCGAGGGTGGGGGCGTTCTCGCAGGTAGCTGATCGATACCCCCAGGGGTACAAGACGCGAGCCGATCGCCGCCGTCCGGACAGGACGACGACAACACGCCACCACCGACCTGACGAGGTACACAGATGACCGAAAGCACCGTACAGACGACCGAACCGCCGGCGCCGAGCGACACCCACCGAGGTGACCGGGTCGTCACGGCGATGCTGCGGACCTTCATCGGCGTCGCGATCGTCGGATGGGCTGCCAGCTTCCTGCTCACCGCGATCCACTTCTGGGTCCTGCCACTGCCGCCTTCGGTGGACCTGCAGGGCCCGATGGCCGTCATCACCAGCCCATGGGCTTACGTCGGTCCGTTCCCCCTCGCGCTGATCGGTGCCGTGTACTACCTCGCGATGATCACTGCCGGGGCCAGCCTGCTGCACACACGAGCGGCCTGGCTCGAGAGCGCTCTGCTCCCGATCACCGCGATCGGCGTGCTGGCGTCCGCGGGGTTCGTCTACCTACAGCTCGGCCCGATCGGGGAGATCTGCCCCTTCTGCATGATGTCCGCCGGCGCGACGACCCTGCTGTTCGTCATCGAGCTGATCAACCGTCGCCGTGGCGGCGTGGGCACGGCCGAGGCGGTCCCTGCGGTCCGGGTGTGGCCGGTGACCTTCCTGCTCACGATGACCGCGACGCTGGCCGTCGTGTGGGCGTTGCCGCAACTGCCACTTCCAGGGAACTGACGGAACCTGCCATCACCCGGTGGCCGGGAGCATGAGCGCCGCGACGGCCGTACGGATCGCTGAAGGGATCGGGGCGCTGCTGTTCGTGTCGCGGTCGACGTACACGTGCACGAACCGCCCGACCGCCGTCGGCGCGTCATCACCCGCACGGAACAGCGCCAACCGGTAGACGATCGACGACGCGCCCAGCCGCTCCACCGCAAGACCCACCTCGAGGTGATCGGGGAAGCTCACCGGCGCGAGGTAGCGGCACCCGGTCTCGACCACCAGGCCGATCGCCTCGAGGTCACGGATGTCGGTGCCCGTGGCCTCGATCAGGTAGCCGTTGACCGCGGTGTCGAAGTAGGCGTAGTGCACGACGTTGTTGACGTGCCCGTAGTGGTCGTTGTCGTGCCAGCGGGTCGGCTGGGGCCGCAGGACGGGGAAGTCCTCGCGACGCAGGCTCGCGGGGTCGTCGGTCGCTTCGGCAGCTTCGTCGGGCTGACGCTCGGTGGCCACGGCTCTACCTCGGGGTCGCGGTGCTGATAGGGATAGGGTGCCCGTGACCACGCCGGCGAATCTAGAGCCAGGAGACCGCGTTGCGAACCCGAGCCGCCGTCCTGGTCGCCGACGACCGGGCTCGCCCTTACATCGACAGTCAGCCGATCGAGGTCATGGAACTGGAGCTCGACGGACCGGGCGCGGGTGAGCTGCTGATCCGTGTGGACGCGGCGGGCGTCTGCCACTCGGACCTCTCGGTGGTCGACGGCAACCGTCCCCGCCCAACGCCGATGGTGCTCGGCCACGAGGCAGCGGGCGAGGTGCTCGAGGTCGGCGCGGGTTTGACCGACGTCGCCGTCGGTGACCGCGTCGTGCTGGTTTTCGTCCCCCGCTGCGGCACCTGTGCCGCCTGTGCGAGTGGGACCCCGGCGCTGTGCCCGCGCGCCGCTGCCGCCAATGCCGTCGGCGAACTGCTGCGCGGCGGACGCCGGTTCTCGTCGCCCACCGCCGGGGCGCTGTCGGGACGTGCCGTCAACCACCACCTCGGCGTCTCTGCGTTCGCCGAGTATGCGGTGGTCGACCGGGGCTCGGTGGTGGTCGTGCCCGACGACATCCCGGCGACCACGGCCGCGCTGTTCGGCTGCGCGCTTTTGACCGGCGCCGGGGCGGTGCTGTCGAGCGCAGCGGTCCGACCCGGCGAATCCGCGGCCGTGCTGGGACTCGGCGGCGTCGGGTTGGCGGCGGTCCTGGGGGCGACGGTCGCGGGGGCGTATCCCATCGTCGCCGTCGACCCGGTGGTGTCCAAGCGTGAGCTGGCGCTCGACCTCGGTGCCACACACGCGGTCGACCCGGCCGCGGAAGGCGGAACCGTCGGCCAGATCCGCGAGCTCGTTCCCGGTGGCGTGCAGTACGCCTTCGAGGCGGTCGGCGCCGCGGCGGTCCTCACCGACGCCTGGTGGGCTACGGCCCGGGGTGGGACCACCGTCGCGATCGGGCTTCCCCACCCCTCGCAGGAACTGCACATCTCGGCCGCGCAGCTGGTGGCCGAGGCTCGGACCCTGATCGGTTCCTACCTCGGTGGCGCCGTCCCCGAACGCGACCTCCCCCGGCTGGTCCAGCTGTGGCGCGCGGGACGTCTACCGGTCGAGAAGCTGCACAGCACGTCGCTACCTCTCGACGACGTCAACGCCGCGATGGATGCGTTGGCGGATGGAGGAACGGTTCGGCAGGTGCTGTTGCCACACGGCTGAGCCACAGTCCGGAGGATCCCCGCAGGCCGGGTTGCCGTCGTCGAGGAGGAAGTTATACCGGCAGGTGGGGCACCAGACGTCCGGGTCTTCGGGCAGGGAGGGGCACCTGGCACCCGGCACCCGGCACCTGGCATCGGGCAGGGCTCTTGCTACCTTGGCCCGCGTCGTTGGATGTCCGTGGGAGAGGGGTTCCTTGCGCCGAGATCTCATCGTTCCGACGGTGGTATCTGCTCTGACCTGGGCGACGTCGACCCTCGTGACGGTGTCGACCCTCGCCATCTTGCTGGCGCCAGAGTCACCGGTCGTGCCGTTGTCCGTTGCCGGAGCTATCGGCGTGTTCGTGACGGAGTGCGTGGCGGGTTTCCGCACCGACGCGTCGGGCTGAGCCTGCGAGCCGCGGACCGGCAAGGGTCGCGATCGTCGGTCACGCTGAAGGCGTGGACTTCGACGTCAGGGTCCGTGCGTCGCGGGGGTGGGTCTCACGCATGCGCAGAGTGACGTCGAGGCCGGACGCGGCGGTGATCGCGGCGACCACGACGATGGCGGTGGACAGGGTGTAGAGGTCGGCGAGCGTGCCGGCGAGCACGGCGCCGACGGCGAACCCGATGTCGCGCCAGAGCCGGTAGACACCGACCGCGGCGCCGCGCCAGGTCGGGTGGGCGACGTCACCGACCGCAGCGATCAGGGTCGGGTAGGCCATCGCGGTCCCGGCCCCGAACATCGCACTGCCGACGGCCCAGACGGCGAAGCTATCGCCGAGGGCGATGACCAGCAGCCCGGCGGCTTCGGTGTACTGGCCGCCGGCGATCAGCCACTTGCGCCCAACCCGGTCCGAGAGCGCGCCGGTGAACAGTTGGCCGACGCCCCACACCGCGGGGGCGATCGCGATCAGCAGGCCGACCGTGCCGACGGTGAGGTCGCTGGTGAGGGTGAAGTAGAGCGGGAACAGGCCCCAGGCCATGCCCTCGTTGAGGTTGTTGACCAGCCCGGCCTGGCTGGCCGACGACAGCGACCGGTCACGCCAGGTCCCGAGCGCGAACACCTGCCGGGCGGTCAGCTCACCACCGTGCCCGTTGGCGGGGGTCACGTGGTTGGCGACCTCGTGGGCGACGTGGTCGGCGGTCTCGCGCACGAACACGCTGGACAGCCCGATGCCGAGCGCGGCGAACGCGAGGCCGAGCAGGAACGGCGCCGGACGCAAGCCCGCGGTCTCGGCGATCGCGCCGGTCGCCCACGCGGCGACGGCGATGGCGCCGTAACCGGCGGCTTCGTTGAACCCCATCGCGGTGCCGCGCTTGGCGGGGCCCACCAGGTCGATCTTCATGATGACCGTGACCGACCACGCCAGGCCCTGGTTGACCCCGAGCAGCACGTTGGCGAACACGACCCAACCCCACGACGGGGCCCAGATCAGCAGCAGCGGCACCGGGATCGCGAACAGCCACCCGACCAGCAGGACCGGTTTGCGGCCGTACCGGTCGGCCCACGTGCCGGCGAAGTAGTTCACGATCGCTTTGGTGAGCCCGAACGCCGCGATGAAGGTCAGCATCACGGTGTAGGCAGTCAGGCCGAACTCCTGCTCGGCCAGCAGGGGCAGCACGGTGCGTTCCATGCCGACCATCCCACCGACCAGCGCGTTGACCGCGACCAGCAACACGAACTGCGGCAGGTTCTCCCGCAGTCCCAGCTGCAACGGCTTGCGCCCGTCGGTGCGACTCATGCCCGGGCTCCCGTCGAAAGCTCGACGTGGCGGCAGTGCAGCAGCAGCGAGGTGTGCGGGATCCCAGCGGGCGGCCTGCGGATGTCAGGGACCTGACGGTCGTCCGCGCCAGCCGCGCCGACCTGCGGGATGACGTGCACAGCCACCTCCAACTACTCAAGCATCGCTTTGAACAGAAGCGTGGTCGGTCACGGCTCTAAAGTCAAGCCGATGTTTGATTAGGGGGTAGGCTTGTGGCCGACCGGGGGTGATCATGACCACCAGCGCCGTGCCGCGACGTCAGGCCAAAGACGCGCTCTACGACGGGTTCGCGAGCGTCGCTCGGGCGCTCGCGTCAGGTCGCCGTGCCGAGATCGTCGATGTGCTGTCCCAGGGGGAACGCACCGTCGAGGAGATCGCCCACGAGATCGGCCAGTCGGTGGCCAATACCTCGCATCACCTGCGCGCGCTCGCCCGCGCGAAGCTGGTCGTCACGAGACGGGACGGCACCCACATCCACTACCGGCTCGCGTCGACCGCGGTGGTCGACGCATGGGTCGCACTCCGTGACCTCGCCACCGAACAGCTCGACGACATCGACGAACTCGCCACGGCCTACCTCGGCAACCGCGACGAGCTCGAGATCATCACCCGCGACGAGCTGCGTGCACGGCTCGAACGCGGCGATCTGGTCCTCATCGACGTCCGTCCTGCGGCCGAGTACGCCGCCTGCCACATCCCTGGCGCCATCTCGACGCCGCCCGACCGGCTCGACGTCGCACTCGAAGAGCTCCCCGAGCACGGCGACGTCGTGGCCTACTGCCGCGGCCCCTACTGCGTCCACGCCGACGACGCGGTACGCACCTTGCAAGCCCGCGGCCGCCGGGCGCTACGGCTCGAAGAGGGGCTCCCCGAGTGGCGACGAGACGGCTTCACCGTCGAACCCTGATCCAGAACATCACGCAGTGCTCGGAGCTTCGAGCCCACGCTGCAGGTCCCCACTTCGGCGATGCCCCCAGCAAGCTCGGCCCGCAACGCGTCCATCTCAGGGTCTTCAGCGACGACCACGACCCTACGCACCCTGATCACGGCACCCTGGCTCGCGCCACTGCTGAACCACCCTTCCGCAGAGGTTCACGCGAACCTTCACGCGGACATCCCGCCCCTGTAGGACGTCCGCGACAAGGTTTTCACCTGCGAAAATGCCAGGTTGGCGGCCAGGGCATCAGCGTCGCCCATCCCCGTCTCCCTCCGTTGCCAGCGTTGCTCGGCATCCGGCCCGAGCCACGCCGACCGGTCTCTGCCTGGGGTCGGCACTCGACGAGCGACGCCCTCCACTGGCTTCGCCAAACACCGGCCCGATCTCGAGCGGGGCCACGCGGGCGTTATGGCTACCCGGCATCGTCTTCGGCAGACGTGTCGGCGACCGCCATGCCGAGCGTCCTGGCTGCTGTGCACAGGTCGCGGTCACCAGCGACCATGACGGTCGTGTCGTCACGGATGCGTTCG